>DATLAR010000093.1:0-16853 GCA_035527355.1 Planctomycetota bacterium | reverse complement strand
ACAAGCGACTGCGCCCGCTGATGCGGCCGCTGCCCATCGGCAGGCCGCGCAAAGAGACGGCGGCCAACGAAGGTTGCGTGTCATCTAAGGCAAGGCGGGGTGGTAGCAGAGGGTCGTAATAGGTAACTGTCCCTAGTATCCGTGGGATGAGTCAGTGTGACGGCCATCGTGACAGGAGCGCTTAAGCAACTGCTCGGTTCATTTGATGTAGCGGGCCCGCTGCGCCGCATACTTTTGTTGCAGAGAGAATCCAAGACTATGACTCGTGCATAGGGAGATAGGAGATGTGTATGCTGCGGTTGTGTCATATTCTCAGCCTGAGTACCCTTGTAATCGGCAGTGCTACGACTCTCGCACAAGACGCCGCTGAAGTGATGAGCCGCCTGAAATCCTTCGACTCAATATACGCATCCGGGTATACCGTTTCCGGCACTCGGAAGAGTAAGGATGTACTGGTGCGCGGGAAGGTGATGGTTGATTCAACACGGCAGTGGAGGTTGACGCTTGAAGGCGAACGTGTCGGGTACGTGATAGAAATGGTGGACTACGAGACGCCGAAGTATCGGCCGCCTGACCGAGAAGCTCCCGGCGGTGATAAGGTGATGCGTATACCAATCAGGACCCGCCAGTGGGGATATTGGGGCAAGGACCTCTCGGGAAATCACTATGAGGACACTATCCTCGCAATCGACCCAAACGACGAGTGCAAAGAACAAGGCAAGATGCACAACTCCTCGTTGTTCGGGCCTCGAGATATCGGGCCCAACGCGCCAAAGCGGGCCATCCTATGGTCGCAAGGTAGGTTCTTTTCCCGATATCTTGAGAAGATCAACACTGTGGGCAAATCCTCCAGCGGCCTTGTTGTTGTATCCGCGAAGGGGCATATGGGCGACGGAGACAGCGGTCGATGGGAACTGGAGATTGATCCGAAGGCGGCATGGATGGTTCGGCGTGCCCGCTTCTTCAGCAATTTGAAACCGGACATCATTGGCTGTGAGATGAGAAACAGCGGAACCGTGTGGAGTGGAGTATATTGTATCCCGGAGAAGGCCCAGTTCAATTACTGGGGACCAATTGAGGATGGACAGTCGACGGTCGAGGAACTAACATTCAATCCCATTGTGGAGGAGTTTGATGAGGAGATGTACGCCGACACGGAACGGGCGGTCGCGAAGAACAAGACGCCAAAGCTGACGATCCATGACTACAGGGTTTCTCCGCCACGGGTGTTCCAGCCGAATGAGTTGCATCCGACACTGGAATCAGCGCTGGAAGAGCTTCTTCACGAGGCCATGTCTGACATTTCAGAGAACACCACGCCGGGTACTTCAGCCCCATCGCAAACCCCCGCCAAGGCGGAGAGATCGCCGGAGACGACGGGTGTTGAGGCCCAAGTGCCCCGGCAAGGCCGATGGTGGCTATTGAGCAAGGAATGTGCGATCGTCCTGCTGGTCGTGTCGACACTGGGCGCCGCGCTGACTTTGGTCGTTCTCCTGAAGGGCCGAAGGCACGGGGGGAGCAGGCGGCCATGAGGAATCGGCCCCTCCGGATCATCCAGTGCGTCCTCTTGCTAGGCGGCGGGGCGGGGATCGCACTATGGCTGATCTCGTCTTCGCGTTGCTCACGCACCGAAGTCGCGCGACCACCAGTGGTTGCTCCATCTGACCCACGCTACAAGGAAGCGATCTGCGGTCCGGTCGAAACTAGGGACAGCCACCGATACTCGCGTCGCCCGCCCCCCCGGGTCCGCGGCAAATGCCGGGTCCTCGGTCCTCGGCACGGTGCCGCTTTTCTTGACAATGCCGGTGTTGTGGTGTATTATTCATGTAGGCGCTCTTGTTGAGATTGCCGCGCTTTCAATGAAGATGCTGCCGCTATATCGCAACGTGCATTCTGCAGGGCTCACACGATGCTCATCCGTATACTAGCTGTCGCTTTGGCGGCAATGCTGACCGCTGTTTCAGCGGCATCGGCCGGCACTTGGCACGTGCGCGCCGGTACCTCCGGCAACGGCTCGGCCGAAAGCCCGTTCGTTACGATACAGGAGGCCGTAAACGCCGCGTCGGCGGGGCATACGGTTGTGATCGCGCCCGGCCTGTACGCGGAGCACGTGGTGGTTGGCTGGCTGAAGAACGGCATAATGATCCGCGGCGCCGGCCCCGGCCGCACGATCATAGACGGCAGCGGCACCGGCCCATGCGTGGTCTTCGATGGCGTTCACAGCGGGTCGATCAGCGGGCTGACCATCCGCAACGGCCTGGGCGCATCGGGCGGCGGCATTGCGCTCTACGCGTCGTCACCCGCGATAACGAATATCCTCTTTGCCGGCAATCGCGCCTCGAATGGCGCCGCAATCCACTGCGATCTTTCTTCGCCGATGATCAGCAATTGCACATTCGCCGCAAACGCCGCCACCGCGGCCGGCGGGGCAATCGCGGCCGTCGAGTCGTCGCCGGTGGTCGTCAGCAGTATTCTCTTCGGCAATTCCGCTCCCATCGGAGCTGAAGCCAGCGCCGCCAATTCCTCCACCATCGCCTTTCACTATAGCACAATCACCGGCGGCATTGGCCGCACCTTCGCATCATCCACCAGCCGGGTGGTATGGGGATATTCCAATCTTACTGTCGATCCGCTGTTTGCCGATCCTGTCGGCGGCGACTACCACCTGAAGTCCAGGAAGGGCCGCTGGAATCCCGCTGCCAACTACGGCCAAGGGGCGTGGGTGATCGACGACCTGCACAGCCCCTGCATCGACACGGCCGATCCATACGCTCCATACAAAGACGAGCCGCCGCCTAACGGCAAACGCGCCAACATCGGCGCCTACGGCAATACCGCCGAAGCATCCAAAGGCAGCGAGTCGATCAGCGGCGACGCCAACGGCGACTGCGTCGTCAACGTCCTCGATCTCATATTCATCAGAAACCGGCTGAACCTCGACGTCGCAAGCGGAGACAACGCCAAAGCCGACGTCAATGAGGACGGCAGGATCAACGTGCTCGACCTCATCCACGTGCGCACACGGCTGAACCTGAAGTGCCGATAGGCTCCGTATTACGGGCAAAGGAGACAATGACACCGTGAAACGATTCTTCTCGGACGACAGCTACTGGAACACGCCCATTGCACCTGACGCCCAGGCAGACCCGGAAAGCGACCGCCTGGTTGCGCTCATGGCCGCAAAAGGCAACGACAACATGTGGTGCAACCTCGACTACTGGACCATCCCCGTATACGAGGCTATGCCCGACACGCCGCTCAGCAAGGTGGCGCGGTTTCTCTCGCCGGCCAATCGCGGAGTGCCGGGCTGGCTCGGCTCCACCGATCCCGACGCGGCGCACCACGGCCTCGGTCACACGCGCGATTTCAACCCCGTGCCCATCCCCGCACACGCCGTGCCCTCGCGGGAAGATGACGCACATATGACGGTTATCCGCTGGGATATAATGACCGCGTGGGACATGCTGGGCACACATCGCCTGCCCGACGGCGGGTGGATATCCAATACCGGCATCCGTTACCAGCTCGATGGGTCTGGCGTGTTCGGCCTCGATCAGTTTCCGATCCGCGACGGCGAGAGCATCCATTACTTCGGGCCCGGCCGCGCATCGGGCGTGCCCATCATCGCCGGGCTCATAATGCACTGGGAGGTGCTCTGCGGCCGCATCGAGCACAGGCTGGGTTTCTGCTCGCCGGTGAGCGCACTGCGGCGGTTCATCCATCCGCCCGTTATCTGGACCGATGGCCCCTGCACCGGCGGCATACCCGAAGGCGCCGTGCTGCAACTCGACCCCGCCCTCAACATCGACCGTTTCCCGCTCTCGCCCGGCGCGAAGGCGGTGGCGCGGGCGCTGCAGGAATACGGCGCGGTAAACACCGACACCGGCGGCGGCAATGCCCTGTACGGCGAAGGCCTGTGGGCGCAGCCCGACCGCAAGTGGGACGGCCTTCTGGCCGACACCTGCCTCACGTCGATTCCGCTGAGGCACTATCGAGTGCTGAAGATGGAAGGTGTGATCTCGAAGGGAATGAACCACCGCTGATGGCGGAGTTCGATATTCGCTTCGTTCATTCTTTTCGACCGCGCAGCGCCACTGTCTTCTCTGACTGGCCGGCATCGGCCAAGGCGAAGCTGCCCGCATCGCCGCCGGCCTCTACGGTGTAATCGCCGAGGAAGCCGTTGAATTCAACGCGCCCGCGTGCATCGGTGCGCAGCGCCAGTTTGCCGGTCCACCATTCGCCCTTCACCAGCCGCATGAGCGCATCGTAAGCGGGCTTTGGCGACATGTCTTTCCGCAGCATTCCTGCCGGCGCGCCCAGCCACGCGCCGTCGTCCGCAAAATCCCACCAGGTGATCGCCTGCACCGACGGATGCGAAAACAGAAGGCGGTAGAATTCGGAAACCTGCTGTGCCTGCAGCTCCTCGCCTTCGGGTGTGGTAAACCAGTCGGCGCGGCGGTCTTTCCAACTGTGATTCTGCTGGATGATGCCCGAAAGGATGGTGAGCTCGCTGAAATGAATGGGCTTGCCGTGGCGGGAGTATTCTTCGCACACGCGCCACGTTTTTTCGGCGCCCCAGTATCCCTTGTGCATGTGCGATTGAATGCCGACGATATCAATCGGCGCACCGGCAGCGAGGCTCTTTCGCACCAGCCGCGCGTAGGCTGGCACGGGGTCGCAGTCGTTGATTATCAGTTTCGCAGCCGGGTTGGCCTGGCGGGCAAGCTCGAACGTCTGCTTCACCAGCCCCACGCGGCCGAGGCGCCGGCACAGGCGGGCGATCGGGTGCTTGCCTTTCTCGTGGCCTGGCGTCCACACGGTCTCGTTGATCACGTCCCACGTATCCACCAGCCCGGCAAAGCCGCCCACCTCCCTGGTGATGCGCGAAAACTGGGCCGCCTTGATCTGCGCGAACGAGCGATCGCTCAGCCACGCGGGCGCGGTCATGTGGTAGCACAGCGGATGCCCCTTTGGCGTGATGCCGTGCTCCACGCACCAGCGCGCCATCCACGTAAGCCTTTCGGCGTTGGTCTCGCCTTCGCGCGGCTCGTATCGGCCCCAATAGTAGGGCAGCGTTGCGAAGTTCAGCAGATCGGTGAAGCGGCGGCAATACTCGGCCTCGCACGCGGTATCCTCGTGAAGGCCCAAGCGAAAGATGTTGCAGCCGAAAAGGAACCGGTGGCGTGTCTGCCGCACGGTCACTTCCGCGTTTGCCAGCGGGCGCCGCTGGGGCGTCATTACCGTGAGGCTCATTGTGCCGGTGCGGTGGCGGCGTATGCGCTGTTCGATGTCGTCGCGTGCCATTCGGGTGCTCCTTTTGCACGATAAGATACGCAAAATGCAACACAAGATCAAGTGGAATTCCCCGATGTTCGGCGGCATCCCGCGCGAAAAAGCACCAAATGACCGGCTTCATAAGCGATGGCACGGCCGCAAAGTGCAGAATGTTCAATGTAGCGAGGGAGGGCGACAACAGTGCCTTGTCCCTGCGTCGTCGGCCGTCTTGCGCGCAGCTTTAAGGAGGATGAATCGATGTCGCTGTTCAAACAGGAAGTGTGCCCGATCGAGGGCAGGCGGATCAACAAGAGCTGGTTTGTCGATTACGATGGCAAGAGGATTTACTTCTGCTCTCCGTCGGCGCCGAAGAAATTCCTGAAGGCCCCCGCTCGCTACATGGAAGAGCTTCGGCTGAAAGGCGTTGAACTGGAGGATACGCCCAAGCCGAAGCAAGACCGCGGCGTGCACAAAAAGGGTGCCAAGAAGGAACCCGCTGGAAAGTACCACAACCCCGGCTGAGGCCCGGTGAGCCGTCTGAGCCCAACCTCGTTGCCGCAACGCCTCGAAAAAGAGCGTTGCAGCGGTGCGGCGATTGCCGACACTTCATGTATAAACCAATATCTCTGCCGCAGCGCCGACCGACCGGCGGCCGGCGGCGGCCGGCGGCGGCAGGCGGCCGTTTGCGGATTTCCTTTTGAACAGGCACCGAGGCGTCTGCTATAATGTTTATTCTGTCAGGGTATCCACAGCAAAACGAGACGTGCCGCCGGCGCGTCTCTGCATCCGAGGCGCAGAAAAAGACGCAAACAGCCAGCATGACCGCTGACGTTTGACGCAACCGCAGGTGAGCCGTGCCGACCAGATTCATCATCGCAGTCAGCGTTGTCGCTGCCGCATTCCTCTGCATGCAGTTGGGAGGCGGCAGGATGAAGCGCGCCACGGGCGCGTCGTTGGAGTCGCCTGCCGCACCCGATGCCAGCGATGCGTTCATTGCGGCGGCGCGGTCGCTGTTGCGCCTGCCCGAGCTGATCGCCGTGCCGCCGCCGGACGGCGAGATAATGTCGCCCATCGGTGTTTTCATCAGCGAGGCCGACGACCGCTGCCTGCGTGTGATCCGCCGAGCCGAGCGCTGCCGCCGCGAAGGCAAGTGGGCCGATGCATTGGCCGCATACCAGGTGCTGCTTGACGAGCGCGTGCAATCCGATTTCCCCGCCACCGAAGGCATCTATATTCCAGTCGATGAATACTGCCGCCGCCGCATGCTCACGCTGCCCGATGAGGCCGTGCGGGCGTATCGCACGCTGTACGACACCGAGGCACGCAAGCTCTACGAAAGGGCGCTGCACGCGCGCTCGCCCGACCTGCTGGCCGATGTCGCCCGGCTCTATCCGATATCTTCGGTAGCGCTGCCGGCGATGAAGGAATCGGCCGACGTGATGCTCGAGATGGGGCGGTTCGACGCGGCGCTGCGGGCGTATTCGGCGATCTTCGCGCGGCTGCGGCCGGAGTCGCGCGCCGGCTTCTCGCCCTCGATGGCGCTGCTGAAAGCCGCCGTGTGCCTGAAGGCTATAGGAAACAAACGCGCGGCCGACGACGCAGCGGATTTCCTCGAATCTCCGGTAGGGCGGCAGGAGGGCGACAACCTGGCCCTGCATATCGCGGCTGTGCGCTCGATGGCCGCCGGCAAGCCGGCAGCACCAGACTGGGGCGCGTTCGGCGGCGACAGCTCGCACTCGCGCACCCCTGAAAAAGCCACACTGCCCGGCCGCCTTCGCTGGAACGAGCACAAACCCGAAGAAGACAGGGAGGTGCAGTCGCGCGATGTAGCCCAACCCGGCTTCCGCCCCGCCCGCGATACTATGTGCCAGCCGGCGGCGTCTGATGGCGTGGTTTACTACCGCACCGAAACGACGATCATCGCCCGCGACATCGCAACCGGGAAGGATGTGTGGCGGTATCGCGAGCAACTGGTAGACCGCAACGGAAATCCGATCCCGCGCACGGGCTACTACACGCGCAACCGCGGCGGCACGCTCTTCATCAGCGCGCGCAACGGCACGGCCTACGCAAACGTTTTCTTCATCTCGTACGAGGGCAATTTCCGCCAAGACACGCGCTTCAAACTCCTGGCGATCCGCGATGGCGCGAAGCTGTGGGAGAGAGGCGGGCAAAACGAGAAGGACGAGAACCTTAGAGACCTGTCGTTCACGTCTGCGCCTGTCGTCAGCGGCAATAGGCTCTACGTGGGTGCAATGGAGGCTTCGAGCGAAGAGATGCACCTGTGCGCGTTCGACGCGGAAACCGGCAAGCTGCTGTGGAAGACTTTCATCTGCGCGGGGCGCTTCCCCGTGCGGTACGATTACCGCTGTGCGAACGGCGTGGGCGAGATGCCGGCCGAACAGGATGGCATTGTATATTTCGCGCCCAGCTTCGGCATGGCCTCGGCCGTGGAGGCGGCCACAGGGCGCGTGCTGTGGAAAAGCATCTTCGAGCAGCCGGCCGAGCGCCGCGCGATGGAGATGTTTTACATCAATTATTTCCGCCCAAACAACCCGCCGATCCTGCACAATGGCCGGATGTTCATATTGCCGGCCGATTCTGAAAACCTCTATGCACTCGAAATGGAAACCGGCTCGGTGCTGTGGAAGCACAACGTGGGGAAGGATTTTTACCTGCTGGGCGTGAAAGACGACCGCGTGGTGATAAGTGGCACGCGCGTGGCCGCTATCGCTGCCGACGGCAGCCGGATGATCTTCTCCACCCCGCTGAGCGCCGAGCCGCAGGGCCGCGGGCTGCTGGCCGAAACGTTTGCCATCTGCCCCACCGAAGACGGCATCGAGCTGGTTCACCTGGAAACCGGCCGGCTCGTTGGCGTAAAGCGGCCGAATGTATCGTGGCGCGAATGGCTGGCATACCAGGAGGGCCTGCGCGCCGCCGTGCAGTCGGGCAACCTGCTGATCGCGGCCGACGCGGCTTTGGCCGGCAAGCTCATCATCGCCGGCGAGAACAGCCTGCAGGTGTTCGACGAGCTGGTGAACCCCGACGAGGTGCTGGCGCAACTGCAGAAGTCTCCAAACGACCCGGTGCTGCATACGAAGCTGGCATGGCATTACCTGCGCGAGGGCAAGCTGTTTGAGGCGGCGGCGCAGTACGAGGTGGCACTGAAGCTGGCGCAAAGCGATGCCAGCCATAGCAAGCTGATCGAGTCGATCCCCGGCGAGCTGTTTACGATCTACCTCGAGCTCGGCGACGCACAGATGGCGGCCGGCGAGTTTGCGAAATCCACCGAGAGCTTTGGCAAGGCCTTTGATCGCGCGCCGGGAAAGAGCGAGAAGCTGCACGCGTTGGTGAAGGTGGCCGAATCGCGGCTTGCTTCGGGCAAGGTTGCCGCTGCCGTAGACGTGTTGCAGGGAATAGTGGCGAACTACGGCGACACGCTGTTCAGCCCCGACGGCTACCTCACCGTGCAAGGCATGACCTACGCCGAGGCACGCCTTGGCGAGGTGCTCAGGCAGCACGGGCAGGAGCATTATTCAAAGTATGACGACGCGGCAGCCGCCATCCTCGACGCCCGCCCCGGAAACGCCGATGCCGCGCGCTCCGTGCTGGCAAAATACCCGCACAGCCGCCTTGCACCCTCGTGCCTGATGATCATCGCGAAGGCGGCGATGGACGCTGAAGATTACCGCGCGGCCACGCAGCACCTGGCGCTGCTGGCCAGGAGGTTTGGCAAGGCAGCGGAGACCGCGGAAGCGCAAAACCTGCTTGCGGTTTGCCTCGAAAAGCAGAAGATCACTGTGAAGGAGCTCTACGCGCTCAAGAGCATTTACCCGCCGCTGGAGCAAAAATGGACGACGAAAACCGAGGCGGGCACAAACTTTGCATGGATGGTCGATGCACCGGCCGCGGGCGACGGCGTGGCCGACCTCTTCTACATGATACTCGGCAAGAACGTATATTGCCGCCGCGCGCAGGATGGTTCGCTGGTGTGGCAGAATTCGGCCGGCTGGCTGGGCGTGAGCCTGGGCCCGCCCATAAACGCGCAGACACGCGGCACCGAAATCATGGAAGTGATGGCCGGCACGCCCGCCGAGGCCGCCGGCCTGCTGCGAAACGACGTGATCGTCGAGTTTGACGGCACGCCCGTGCAGGATACCACCGAGCTGATACGCATCTGCGGCAACACGCCGGCCGGCAGCGCGATCAAGATGAAGGTGCTGCGAAAGGGCAAGGAAACGGCCCTGACGGTTACGCTCGGCGAACGCTCCGCAAAATACGATCAGATGGAGCGCGGCATCCGGATATTCTACCAGGGCATGGCCGCGGCCGCAAAATCAAAGCGGCAGGCGATGGTATTCTCTCGTGATCGGTTCGTGCAGTGCATCGACCCTGCCACCGGCAAGGTGGTGCGCAAGTTCCCCGTTGATCCCGTTCGCACCAACGCATACTCGCAGCAAGAGCCGACCCGCAACGACGGCATTGCGCTGGCAGACGAGCAGCGGATGGTAACCATCACGCCCGGCGCTGTCGAGATGCGCATCCAGGTCATGCCGCAGCAGCCCCAGATGAACCCGCAGGCCCCGCAGCTCGTTCGCTCGCAGCCCGAGATCGCCGCGTGGGACATGACAACCGGCCAGCAGGTGTGGCGGCAAAGCCTCGGCCGCAGGCCCGTTACCGATCCATTCATTTACGACGATATGGCCGTGGTGGTGGAGGCCGACAACGAATGGCAGGTGTTCATCACCGCCTATTCGCTCGCCACCGGCGAGCAGGCAAAGAGCATCGGGCCGATCCGCACCAACGGCAAAATGCCCTTGGGCATTTTCGAGATATCCGGCGGGCGGATATGCATACCCATCGGCCAGGAAATCCTGTGCTATCAGCTCGACGGCCCCGGCCGGCAGATATGGTCGCGCCACGTGGGCACGGGCGAGGTGAATGTCTTCCGCGTCATTCCGCCGTCAAAGGAGCAGGTGCAGGAGCTTATCCTGGCGGGCACCGAGGGCAGCGGCATTCAGATCATCGATGCCGAAACCGGACGCGAGTTGTGGTCGCTATCGGCCCGCGACAGCCATAATTCGGTCGATTGCCTGGGATTCGACGACGACCAAGTATACATCTGCTCGAAAAACGGCCGCGATGGCTGCCTCAGGGCGTTTTCTACCACTACCGGAAAACAGGTGTGGGAGACGACGCTGAAAGACATGCCATTTGCCGCCGACCTGCTCATAGCCGACGCACACGTGGTGTTGGCGATGAACCAGCTCGACCCGCTGAAGCCGACCCAGGGGGCGGCGAAGGTGGCCGTGCTCGACAAGGCCACCGGCAACAGTGTGCAGGAAATCCTGCTGAAGGACAAGACGGTTTACAGCCTGAAACTCGTGAACGGCGTGCTGCTGGTAATCACGAACGAATCGGTGATCGGCTTTGCTCCCAAAGGGCCAAAGGCCTGATCGCAGTCCAGGGCCCAGGTGTGCAAGCGCAGGATACAAGGGAACCTTTCCGCGCCGCCTGTTGTTTAATATAAGGTTGAGCACATCAAAAAAACTTCAAAAAAGCGCTTGACACTTGCGCGCAGAAGGTTATAATAGAGTAGAGATAAGGATCAAACTCGCAGGTTGGAGCCTCTGCTCCGGCCTATGAGCCCATCCAAGGTTTCAGCTCCATTTCAATCTCCCAGACTTATTATCGATTACCACCGGGCTTGACCAGAAGCAGCAGATCGGGAGAAAGGCTCAGCCAGAACTCGAGGGTTTGTCAACCGGACGATCGCTTCCGGCGCTCAGCCGCAGCCTGAATATTGTGCCGCACGAACCTTCCGTAGGATAATTTTATCCTGCCCTCGCAAGACGGGGCAAAGCTTCAACTTGCAGCTCAACGTACTGATGATTCTACCTGACGCAAATGCCCATTAAGTTCTTCCTCATCGACGGTCACTCGCACTGCTATCGGGCATACTACGCATTGCCGCCGCTAACGGCGCCCGATGGAAGGCCCACCGGCGCCGTCGTCGGCTTTACGAATATCCTCTTCAAGATTCTCCGCGAGCAGAACCCGGACTACGTCGCGGTTGCGTTCGACAGCCGGGAGGTCTCCTTCCGGCACAACCAATATGCCGAATACAAGGCAAATCGCAAGGTAATGCCCGACGACCTTGCCCTGCAGATCGATACCATCAAGGAAATCGTGGAAGCCTGCAACATACCCATCATCGCAAAGCCCGGCTTCGAAGCCGACGACATCATCGGCACGCTGGCAATGCAGGCCGCCCAGAAGGGCATCGACGTGTACATCGCCACGAACGACAAGGATTCGCTGCAGCTTCTCGACGGCCACGTCCGCCGGTTCGACGCCGCCACCGGCCGCGTTTACACCTCGGCCGATCTCATGACCGAAAAAGGCATAACGCCCGCAGAGGTAACCGATGTAATGGCCCTCAGCGGCGATACCTCCGACAACGTGCCCGGCGTGGAAGGCATCGGCGAGAAAACCGCCCTCCAGCTTATCAAGCAGTGGGGATCGCTCGAAAACGTGCTGGCCAATATCGACAAAATAACCGGCGAAAAACGACGCGAACGCCTCGCCCGCGACGCCGAACTCGCCCGCCTGAGCAAGACGCTCGTTACCATCGATATGCAGGTGCCGCTCGACACCACCGTTGAAGACTGCAAGCGCCGGCCGATGAACACAAGCCGCCTGCTCCAGCTATTCCGCGAGCTGGACTTCAAGAAACACGCCGCCGATATCGCCAAAGAGGTGCAAACCGCCGCACCGGCCGCAACCGCCGGCGACTACCACCTGGTGAACACGCCCGAGCTGTTCGAGGCGTTTCTGGCCGAGCTGAAGCAGGCACCCGAATTCGCATTCGACCTCGAATCCACAAGCGTCCGTCCGCTCGAAGCCGAAATCGTGGGCTTTTCATTTTCGTGGAAAGAGCACCAGGCGTGGTACCTGCCCATCCGCGGCCTCGGCGGCTCGCTGCTGCCCCAGAAGGAAACATTGGCCGCACTCAAGCCGATTCTCGAAAATGAAAAAACTGGCAAGACCGGCCAAAACCTCAAATACGACGGCCTCGTGCTGCGGCGGGCCGGCATCTCGCTTAATGGCATAGCATTCGATACGCTGCTCGCGGCCTACCTGCTAGACCCCGGCCGCCTGCGCAACAACCTGGCCGAACTCGCACTCGATTTCCTCGGCGAAAGCAAAACCCGCATCAGCGAACTCATCGGCAAGGGCAAGAAAGAAATCTCGATGGACTTCGTAGACGTGGGCAGCGTTTGCCGTTATGCATGCGAAGACGCCGACGCCGCGTGGAGGCTCACCGGCGTCCTCCGCCAAAAGCTCCAGGAGCTTGGCCTGCTCGGCCTCCTGGACGATGTAGAGCTGCCGCAGGCTCGCGTGCTGCTCGAAATGGAATGGCATGGCGTGAAAATCGACGTGCCCGTGCTCCGGGAAATGTCGGAAAAGATTGGAGCCGACCTCAACAAACTCGAAGATGAAATCAAGCAGCAAGCCGGCCCTGATTTCAACGTGGCCTCGCCCAAACAGCTCTCGAAGCTGCTGTTCGAAGAATTCGGCCTTACGAAATCGAAACGAACTACCCTTGGCTACTCCACCAGCGCAAGCGTGCTCGAATCGCTGAGCAACCAGCACGACCTCCCCGCGCTCGTGCTCAAATACCGGCAGCTCAGCAAGCTGAAGTCCACTTATATCGACGCTCTGCCCAAAATGGTAAACAAACGCACTACCAAGGTTCACACGTCCTTCAACCAAACGGTAACGTCAACCGGCCGGCTCAGCAGCAGCGCCCCGAACCTGCAAAACATCCCGATCCGCACCGAGCTTGGCCGCTCTATCAGGCGCGCATTCGTGCCGTCGAACCCCGGCTGGCAGATGCTCACCGCCGACTACTCGCAGGTGGAGCTGCGGATGCTGGCCGATCTGTCGGAAGACCCCACACTCATGGCCGCATTCTGGGAAGACAAGGACATCCACGCATTTGTCGCATCGCAAATCTACGGCGTAGACCTTCCAGCCGTGACCCCGGACATGCGGCGCAAAGCGAAAGCCGTAAACTTCGGCATCGTCTACGGCCTCACACCCTTTGGCCTTTCCAAGGGCATCGGCATCAGTGTAGACGAAGCCCGGCAGTTCATCGACGCATACTTCCGCCGCTACAGCCGCGTAAAGGAATACATCGACAGCGTGATCGCCGAGGCCCGGCAGCGCGGTTTCGTGGTTACAAAGCTCAACAGGCGCCGGAATATTCCGACAATAAACTCAACGAACGACCAGGAACGAAAATTCGCCGAACGCATCGCCATCAACACCGTCATCCAGGGTTCCGCCGCCGATCTCATCAAGGTGGCGATGAACAACATTTACTCTCGGCTGACCGCCGAAGGACATGCCGCAAAGATCCTTCTCCAGATTCATGACGAACTGGTATTCGAGGTGCCCAACGCCGAAATGCTGTTTGCCCGAACGCTCATCGAGCACGAAATGGCAAACGCAATGAAGCTGCGAGTGCCCATCAAGGTCAACATCGAAGTAGGACCCAACTGGCTTGAAGCCAAGTGAAAGCCCGCAAAGCGGATGTCCCCATCCGCGCGAAGGTGCGCCACGGCACCACGGCCCCATCATCGGCCTCAGCGGCGCCGTTGCCGCCGGAAAAAGCATGGTGGCTCGCCTGCTCGCTCAGAAAACCGACGCCGCACTGATCGACGCCGACGACATAGCACACCACGTGCTCGCCGCCGATCCCGAAGTGAAACGCAGGATCATCGAACGCTGGGGCGACGGCGTCCTGAACGACGGCCGGGAAATCTCCCGGGCAAAGCTCGCGTCCATAGTGTTCAGCAACGCCGATGAACTCGCCGAGCTGAACCGGATAATCCACCCCGGCATACTGAACGAAATACGCCGGACAGTGCAAGACACCAGGAAACAGGCACCCGAAAGATGGATCGTGCTGGATGCCGCACTCCTCTTTGAAACGGGCCTCAATGAAATCTGCGACGTCATGATCTTTGTAGAATCAAGCTGGAATACCAGGGCACAACGGGCGAAGCTAAACCGCGGCTGGGATTCGGAAGAACTCGACCGCCGGCAGCAAGCCCAACTGCCCGCTGAATACAAGCGTAACTGTTCCCAACACACAGTAAATAATGATGGAAGTCGGTATGAAACAGAACGGCAAATCGAGAGGATCGTTAAACTCATCAAACGGCACAGGAGAGAATTCAATGGCTAATCAGAAAACACCCAAGGCCTCGGCCGCAGCCGCGGTAACGCCCCCCGCTGCAGCCCCCGCACCGGCCGCGCCCATAACACCCCCGGTGGCGGTGGATGAAGACATCCAGGCAAAATACGAAGAAATAAAAAAAGGTGAAACACACCTCACCGAACTCAAGAGAATGACCATCGCTCAGCTTCATTCGGTTGCAAAGGCCGAAGGCATAGAAGGCTATACCGGTCTGAAGAAACAGGACCTGATCTTCAGGATCCTCGAAGAGCGTGTGAAGGCCAATGGCCTGATGTACGGCGAAGGCGTGCTGGAAGTGCTGCCCGACGGGTTCGGCTTCCTGCGCTCGCCCGACTACAACTACCTGCCCTGCCCCGACGACATCTACATCTCGCCGTCGCAGATCAGGCGGTTCGGCATTCGCACCGGCGCCATCGTCTCCGGCCAGATCCGCCCGCCAAAGGAAAGCGAGCGCTACTTCGCTCTCCTTCGCGTGGAAGCGATCAACCACGAAGACCCCGAGGCGCTCACCGACAAGATCGTCTTCGACGACCTTACCCCCCTGCACCCGAACACGCGCCTCATGCTCGAAACGCCGCCCTCGTGCGACGTGGCCGTGCGGATAATGGACCTTCTCACGCCCATCGGCAAAGGACAGCGCGGCCTGATCGTGTCGCCTCCCAAGGCAGGCAAAACCGTGCTGCTCCAGAAGATCGCAAACTCGATCACGGCAAACCACCCCGAGTGCTACCTCATCGTGCTGCTCATCGACGAGCGCCCCGAGGAAGTGACCGAAATGGAGCGATCCGTGAAGGGTGAAGTGATCAGCTCCACCTTCGACGAACCCGCCAGCCGCCACGTGCAGGTGGCCGAAATGGTCATCGAAAAGGCTCGCAGGCTGGTTGAATACGGCAAAGACGTGGTGATCCTGCTCGACTCGATCACCAGGCTGGGCCGCGCATACAACACCGAAGTGCCTCACTCGGGCAAAATCCTGTCCGGTGGTGTAGATGCCACCGCACTCGAACGGCCAAAGCGATTCTTCGGCGCCGCACGCAACATCGAAGAAGGCGGAAGCCTCACCATCCTCGCCACCGCACTAATCGAAACCGGCAGCAGGATGGACGAGGTGATCTTCGAAGAATTCAAAGGCACCGGCAACATGGAACTCGTGCTCGACCGCCGCCTCGCCGACCGCCGCATGTGGCCGGCAATCGACGTGTTGCGCTCGGGCACCCGAAAGGAAGAGCTCCTGCTCGACCCCGAAGAACTGCACCGCATGTGGGTTCTCCGCAAAGTGCTCGCCGAAATGAACAGCCCCATCGACGCGATGGAGCTGCTCGTCGAGAAGATGCGGCGCACCCAATCGAACGCGGAATTCCTCATGAGCATGAGCAAGTAAACCCTCGGGGGGCAGAACGACACAGCGGCCCTGTGCTGGACCTGTGCCGCAGGCGGGCCTGTGCTACAGCCGGGCCTGTGCCGCAGGGGCTGCATCTCGCCCGCGCGCGCGCGCGAGAGAGAGAGAGAGAGAGAGGATAAGCGATCGGATTTCGATTTGCCAAAGGCAGGCGCGATGGTTTCGCGCCTGCCTTTTTTCATGAAGTGTGGTCCGGAATGGACCGAATGGATGGAATGGACGGGGTGGACGGAGGAATTGCCATTCGTGCGTGCTGGAGTGTGGGCGCTGCTTGCTGCGCCCTCTTCCGACGTTTACGGCCCTCTGGCCGTGAATATGTGGCCCAGCCCCCCCCGTGTCCTCACGGACCGTGTCCTCACGGGCGCCCTCGGCCGTGGACTGGATGAATGCATGCGGTGCCCCACCCCCTGCCCCCTCCCGTCGGGAGGGGGAAGATGAGGGGCGGTCTTTACCCAGGCCTGCGGTGCTCGCCTTCGGCTCGCACCTTAGCCTGGGCTTTATGGAATTGCCGCTCTTTCAGAGCTTTAAGCGGAGGGGAAGATGAAGAAGGTTTGTATGTGTAGCACAGCCCCGTGTCTGCACGGGCGCCCTCGGCTGTGTCCGTATGTGTAGCACAGCCGCCCTCGGCTGTGAGGAGATACCCGGGGCGCCCGCGAGGGATATAGCCCGTGCAGATCGGCTCGCACCTTGGCCTGGGCTTTATGGAATTGCCGCTCTTTCAGAGCTTTAAGCGGAGGGGAAGATGAAGAGTATTCACAGCCGAGGGCGCCCGTAAGGTCACGGGTCTGTGCTACGCATACGGACTACACATACAGACACAGCCGAGGGCGCCTGCGAGGGACACGGCCCGTGCAGGACACGGCCCGCGAGGACGCGGCGGCTGTGCTACATTCCGGATTCCTCACAGCCGAG
>DATLAR010000092.1:0-3998 GCA_035527355.1 Planctomycetota bacterium | reverse complement strand
GCGGATCAGGTGCGACTCGAGCGCGCCCAGCGCCGTGCTGGTCATGAAGTAGAGCACCAGGCCGGAGGGCATGCCGTAGAACATCCATCCGAAGAGCGCCGGCATCAGCCACAGCATTATCTTCTGCGTTTGCTCGGACTGCGGATCGCCGGATTTGGGCGACATCTTCTGCTGTGCGAACATCGCCGCGATCATCAGGATCGGCAGCACGTTCAGCGGGCCGCCACCCAAAAACGGCACCGAATCCGGCAGGATCAGCAGCCTGTCCTGCTGCGAGAGGTCGTTCATCCACAGCATAAAGGGCGCGTGCCGAAGCTCGATGGCCGAACGCAGCGCGCCATACAGCCCGATCAGGATCGGCAACTGCAGCAGGATCGGCAGGCACCCGCCCATCGGGTTCACGCCGTACTCCCGATACAGCTTCATCGTCTCTTCCTGCTGCCGCTTCTTGTCGTCCTTATACTTGTCCTTGATCTCCTTCATTTTCGGCCCGAGCTTCTGCATCGCGTGCATCGACTTCTGGCTCTTGCGCGACAGCGGATGCAGCACAACGCGCACCAGCAGCGTGAGCATTATGATCGCCATGCCGTAGTTGCGTACCACGCTGTGGAACGCGTGCAGAATCCCGCGGAACAGCCCGGTGATCACCGCCGGCCACGGCAGGCCGTGAAACTCGGCAAACGGCGCGTAGTCCGGATTTGTCAACAAATCGGCCTTGTTTGGCCCGAGGAAGAAGATATAGCTGTCGGTGATCTCGCCGCCGGCTTCTATCTTCACCTTGCCCGAGCCCAGGCTCGCGGCCACGTTGTTGAGGCCCACGGCCGACACTTTGCCGCTGGGCGCCAGCGTCTCGTCGCTCAGCCGCAGCTCCGACGGCTCGAGGCGCTTCGGCCTGAGCACAGCCGAAAAGAACTGGTTCTTCACGCCTGCCCAGCCCGCCGGTGTCAGGTCGTAAACTTCGGGCTGCTTCTGAACGCTGCCGGGGCCGCTTCTGACGACTTTGAAGGTGCCGTTGCTGGTTTTGCCGCCAATGGCACCCTCGATCTCCGCCGCCTTCAACTGGCTCGGCGGTACATTCTCGTTCCTCAGCCACGCCGGCACCTCCGGCAGAATGCCGGCCGCAGATGTGAGCCAGTAGCTCGTTTCTACGGCCTCGTCTGCGGAGCCGTTCTTGATCCGAACGGTTACATCCGCGTGGTATGTGCCTTTCGGCAGGCTGATCGTTTTTGTTACTTCCAAGCCGTTGTCCAGCTTCGTGGAGTAGGTGACGCTGCTGCTGGTCGGCTCGCCCACGGTTTCAAACGGCACGCGAGTGAGGTCGGCCCCGGATTCAAACTGCATCCCGAGCGTGCGCATCGGGGTGCCGTCAAACACCGTGAGGAGGCGGAGCGGTTTTTCGCTGCCGGCGTCTTCGCGGTATTCCCTTGCGAGAAGCTCGCCCTCGACGATGGTGCCGCCGTAGTTCGACACCTTCAGCCGGATGAACTCATTTTCCAGTTCGATGGTCTTGGCCGGTATTGCGGTCTGCGGTTCGGTGGGGGCCTCTTTGGCAGCAGTGCCCTCTGCGGCGGTATCTGTCTTGGTCAGCTCGGGCGTGGTATCGCGCTGCACCGCCGGCTGTTGTGGCTGTTCAGGCTTCGGAGCGGCCTGCTCCACGGCGGGCGGGGCCTTGGGCGGGAAGATCAGCGGGCTCACCAGGATCCACGCCACGAGGGCCACAAGGCACATCGCTATGGTCAGTAGTGTTCTTTTTTCCATGCTGTTCAGTTATCTTTCAGGTGAAAACGGCGTCAGCCGTTGCTGTTCCATCCCCTGAGCAGTGCCCGGCGGTAATCTTCGGCTTTCAGGCCGTTTACCTCGTGCACCTCTTCATTGGTGAGGGCGCGAACACTGCCGAGGAGTTTTGATGTAACGAAAATCTGAGCGGCTACTTCGGCACCCAGCGCGCGGAAATAGGCCTCGCGCACGTTTGCGCCAAGGGCCACTACGCCGTGGTTTGCCAGGAGTATAACGTTGTTCTTACGCGCGGCTTCAACCACGCGGTCGGCCAGTTCCTTTCCCGCGGGCACCACGTAATCGATGCGCGGTATCTCGGTGCCGAGCAGCGCGATCGAATCGGGGAACATCGGCGGGAGGGCCAGCCCGGCCGAGGCCACGGCCACGGCGTATGGCGAGTGCGTGTGCACTACGGCGGCGATGTCGTCTCGAACGGCGTAGCAGCCCAGGTGCATCAGCACCTCGCACGAGGGCTTCTTTTTGCCGTCGACAAGCTCGCCGGTCTTGAGGTCTACGCCCACGTAGTCGTCTTCGTTGGCGTCTTCGAAGGAGGTGCCGGAGGCTTTCATGAAAACGGTGCTGCCGGCCCGGGCGCTGGTGTTGCCGCCGGGCCCGACTACGAGGTTCTTCTCTTCGATCTTGCGGCCGTAGAAGACAAGGTCTTTCCGGGCTGATGATGCGTCGCGGTACACGAGTGCGATCCTTTCAATACGAGACGTGCCGCCGGCGGCCTCCGCGTGTGTTATTTTCCCTGCTCGAGCCTGTCGGCCAGAGACTTGTGCAACCTGTTGTTGGCGTAGATTTTGCGCATCACGCCCTTCACGTCGTAGTTTACGCGGCGGAAGACTACCGAATCGCCGTCGAACGTGCAATAGCATGCCCGGGGGTCTTCGTCGCGCGGCTGGCCAACCGAGCCGACGTTTATCACGCACTTGGTGTCGTCGAGGATGTGAATCCCCGCCATCGTCATTTCGTTTGGATGGGTGTAGGTGCCGTCTTCGGCAAAAACGCCCGGAATATGCGAATGGCCGACGAAGCAGTATTTTTCGATCTTGGCGAAAATCTCGCCCAGCTTGGCCTTGTCGCGTGAGTCCCGAGGAAAAAGGTAGTCGCGCGTCGGCTGCCGTGGAGTGCCGTGCACCAGCAAGGCTCCGCTCTCGTCGGAGGCCGAAACCTGCAGGCTTTCGAGGAATGCGATGTTTCTTTTCGCTTCCTCAGGAGGCGACTGGCGTATGCGCTCCTGTGTCCAGCGTATTGCCGCTTCGGCCCGGTAGTTGAAATCAACCGGGTCGTTCAGTGCCGCTTCCTCGTGGTTGCCTTTGATGGTGAAGCGGCAATGTTTTCGTGCCAGCTCCAGGCATTCCACGGGGCTGGGTCCGTATCCGACAATATCTCCGAGGCAGATTATTTCGGTGATCTTTCGGGCGGCGATGTCGTCTAGCACCGCCCTGAAGGCTTCGGAGTTGCCGTGGATGTCGGAGATGATCGCTTTCAAGAATACGCCTGTCCGTCGGGTTCGCAACACGGCGGACGCGGCGTCCGCATCGATGCCGGCGGGAACCGCCGAAGTAGAGCCAGCCGGGTCGTCAGGCTTTGTTGCGCTGATGATGGGCGAGATGCCGCCCTTGGACCTTCTACTGTTGTCACCTGGCAGGCCATCCGGCTTGCCACAGGCGGGGCAATGCCCGCTTTCACTTCGGTGGCTCGGCCTCGTCCACCAGCATCACGGGGATCTTTTCTTCAGAGATGCGATAGCGCCTGCCGCATTTAGTGCAGACGACCTTATCGTCGATAAGCTCGACGGGTGCCTTGCAGGCAGGACAGGCCAGAATGTCAAGCAGTTCTTTGTCGATCACCCGCAGAGCCTCCCCGGCGCCGGTTGCGTCCGGTGAATCCCACTGCTTCCACTCGATCAGGGGCCGTTTTCGGCGCATAAACTCCTAGTTTAATGTTACCACTAAAACGGCCTCGAATCAAGGTAAAAAGAAGCAAATAACGGTAGGGGGTCCGTAAACGATTTGTGGGCTCCACACAGCTTGCCGGGCCGATGCCAGGCAAGCTAATATGCATAGATACCGGGGGCCCACGAAGCTCACGTGCATAGACGCGGTGTCCCACGAATGCATTGACATCATTTTTCTTATTCCCCTCCTGTCAAAGGCCTGAAGGGCCGAGGTTCCATACAGCCCAGGGCAACGCCCTGGGTAGTCGGTGCGGCAAGA
>DATLAR010000091.1:0-13067 GCA_035527355.1 Planctomycetota bacterium | reverse complement strand
GAAGCTCGTCGAATATCTCTCCATCTCTTGAATGAACCCGAGATTGCGGTTGACCTCGATGATCTCGCGCCAGCGTGCGCGTACCGCCTCCGCCATCGCGTGCTTCAGCTCGGCGGAAAATACGGCCGTGAAATGCCAGTCCTGCCGGTTGCTGGCCGACGGCGCCCACGCCGCCCGCTCGACGAGGCTCGACACCATCGTCTTGTCTACCGGATCACAGGTGAACTTCCGCACGCTTCGCCGCGCACGAAGGAAATCCAGCCCATCGGTATTCACAGCACCATACCTCCGTCCACTCTGATCACCTGGCCGGTGATGTAGCTGGCGGCATCGGAAACGAGGAAGCTCACGAGCGCCGCCACTTCTTCGGGCCTGCCAAATCGCCGCAGAGCGATGGCGTCGAGCAGAAAATCGCCGTGGTCGCGCCTGATGCGGCCCGACATCGGCGTCTCGATCACGCCCGGCGCGATGCAATTTACCAGCACGCCCTTGCGGCCCACCTCGAGGGCAAACACGCGAGTCATCGCCTCCACGCCGGCCTTGCTTGCCGCATAGTTGATCTGGCCCCGCCCGCCTCGTGCCGCCGCAACCGACGAGAAGTTCACGATGCGGCCCCATCGACCGAGGATCATATACTTAGACGCAGCTCGGCACAATTTGTATCCGCCGCCCAAGTTGGAATCTATCACGAGCTGCCACGATTCGTCGTCCATGCCGGCGGCGGGGGCTTCGCGGTTGGTGGCCGCGCAATTCACCAGGATGTCGAGCCGGCCCCGCTGCTCGAAGATTCCCGCACACACGCCGTCGATGTTTGCCGAGTCGAGCACGTTCAGATAAACCGCCTCGGCCTGCCCGCCGGCAGCCGCAATTGCGCCCGCGAGCCCGACGGCGGTCTGCCCATTCTGGTAGTAGCCGATATGCACGACGATCCCCGAGCCGGCGAGCGCGCAGACCACGGCCTGCCCGATGCCGCCATTTCCGCCCGCCACGAGTGCCACGCGTTTGATTTGCTCAGCCATTGTATCGCCTGAAAACAAGCGTTGCGTTCTGTCCGCCGAAGCCGAATGAATTAGAGAGCACGTATTCACCGTCGAATCGCGCTGCCTCGCCAACCACGTGGTTGAGCTCGCAGCCGCGATCGATCTTGTCGAGCGAGCGATTCGCCGGCATCCAGCCCCCCAAGAGCGCGAGCAGACAAGCTCCGGCCTCCACCGCGCCGGCAGCGGCTATCAGGTGGCCCGTGGTCGATTTCGTGCTGCTCACGGGGATGCGCTGCCAACATTCGGCAAAAACATTGCGGATCGAACGGGCCTCCACCTCATCGTTGAGCCGCGTGCCCGTGCCGTGCGTATTTATGTGCCCGATCTGCTGGGGCTCGATGCCGGCATCGGCGAGAGCGGCCCGCATCGACCGCACTGCCCCGTCGCCATCGGGATCAGGCGCGCTCAGGCTGCAGGCGTCCATGCTCGAACCGTAGCCGCACATCTCCGCGAGGATTGCCTTGCCCTCGGCCCGCGCTACATCGAGGGGCTCAAGCACAAGCACGGCCGCTCCCTCGCCCAGCACCGTACCGCTGCGAGCGGCATCGAACGGCCTGCAAGCCGCCGGCCCGCGCGCGTTGTCTGTGGTGAGCGCCCCGAGCATCTGGAAGCCGCCTACACCCAGCGGATTGATCATTGAATCAAACCCGCCGCACACGGCGAGCGCGCAGCGACCAGCCCGGATGCTTCTGAATGCGTGGCCGATGGCTTGGGCGCCCGCGGCGCACGCCGAGCAATTGGTGAGGCTGCGGCCGGGGCGGCCAAACTGCTCCGTGATCAACCGCGCGCCGGTGTCGAGCGGAATCTGCAGCGGCGGCGCGTCGTGGCCGAGGCTGCGCTCCGCGATCTTGCGGATGTCGGGCCTGCCGTCGCAGATCGCTCTCTGCATGTCGAATATCTCGAGGCTCACGCCGAGATGGAGCAGCGAGTGGTCGTCGAGCCGCGCGATACCGGCTTGGGCGAGCGCCTCTGCACATGCGGCGAATCCGTACGCGATCTTCGGATCGTGCACGGCAGCGCGGGCCACCGGTTCCGGTAGTGAGAAACAATCTTTCACCTCGCCCGCGAGCTGAACGGCGAACGTGCTGCAATCGAATCGCGTGATTCGGCTTACGCCGCTGCGGCCGGCCTTAAGCCCGGCCCAGAATGCCTCGCGGCTGCTGCCCACCGGCGAGACCACGCCGAATCCCGTGATCGCTACGCGTCTCATCGCACACACTCCACGCTCGCGCGCAACTCCTGCGAATCGACGCCCGTGATGCTCACATCGCCCGGCGGCTCGCAGCACGCAAGGGCCAGCAGCAGCGCCGGCGCAGCCGCGAAAGCTCGTCCGATGCGTTCCGCCAGCGGATCGCATGCCGGGAAATCGCTATTGATGAGCTCGATGCTGGAAATGGCCGCGTAAATATGCCGTCCTTCGCGCAGGGCGCTCTCACCGCGCTCCATTACCAGATATGCCGCGCCGGAGGCAGGGCACTCGCCATCGCGCAGCAAGCCTGCCTGCCGCAGGTAAATGAGCGTGGCAGCATGTGAGGCGCTGTCGGCCGCACCCGCCACCGCGCAATCCACCTCGCCGCCGGCCACGGCCCGCCACGCTTCGAGCAGTGCGGCGCCCGCTTGCCCCTCCCACGGCGTGAAGATCAGGTTCGGGCCTTTGATGCATTCGATGATCGAAACGAGGCAGGGCGGCATATTGGCGAGAATTTTGAACGACAGCAGCGGATTAGTGGCGGCCAGGCCGCGCTCACCCAGCAGCTTGCACGAGAATCGGCCGGCCTCGTCGATGGACTCGTGCACGAGCGGCACCACATCCTGCACGCCGGCGGCGGCCAGACCCGTGGCGGCATAGAGTCCCACGCGCTCGGGCGTGAATCGCCGGCTCACGCAAGCCTCGCTGCACGCCTCGTGCGCCGCCACGCAGCCGAGCAGTGCAGCCTCCGACATGTATTTGAGCATGCGGCGGCCGCCGAGCCGCGCGGCCGCGTCGAATGACGGAAGCAGCGCCACCTCTGCGCGTTCGAGCGCCGTGCCCGCAAGCTCTGGCAATGCCTGCCGCCGGGCGGTGCCGCCTGCCCGCCATGCGGCGAGCGTGCTCGGCGCATCCGTGCCGAGCGGCGTGACCATCCCGATCCCCGTCACGACCACGTCATTGCTGTCCATTTGCCATCAGATCCTGCAGCCAGAGCGCCACAATCTTCGCCTGGCGTGCCTCGAGGCGTTTATTGTCGAGCTGATGAAACGAGAAGATGAGCGTGCACTCGGCCACCTCGTGTCCCGCCGATACTGCCCGAGCCGCGACTTTGCCGCCGGCGTCATTCACCGAGAGCACATCCACGCGGTATTCGAGGGAATCGCCAGGGCGTGCAGGCTTGCGAAACTTTGCCCGCTCGATGATGCTCATCAGCGCCTTCACCGTGCGGTCCGTATCGCGCTTCACGCCCGCTTCGAGCAGCAAGCCCGAAAGCTGTGCCATCCCTTCGAGAATCAGCACGCCCGGCATGATCGGCTTGAGCGGGAAATGGTCGTCGAAGAAATCTTCGCTCAGGGAGATATTCTTGATGGCCGTGGCGCTCACACCCGGCTGCCACGAGGTGATTCGGTCAATCAGCAGGAACCGCACGAGGCTCTCCCTTCGCTCTCCCTTCCGCAAAAAGAACCGCGGTCGAAACAGGATGAAGACGTTGTTATTGTAAACCCATACCACTATGATTTTCAAGACACTTCTGCACGATCTACGGCCCCCGCCTGGAGGCAGCCATATCTCAGCCGGATGGATGACCAGCCATGCCGCCGGGTCTCGCCGGACGGCCTGACGCTAGACGATATGCGCGAAGGCGAGGTATCGCTCACCGATCTGTGGTTCGGCTTGCACGAGCAGCAACTGAGCAAGGCCGAACGCCGGCCGGTAGACGAGGCTATGAAAAAACACGTGCGGCACAGCTTCCCGCCGCCGGCCGAAATCGATTTCCGAATGTCAACATGAGATGCAGAAGAAGCTGTCCGCGATGCCGGCGTAGCGCCGATGAGCTGTACGACGGCTCGTTCTGCGTGCTTTCCATCGTTCACGATTAGCTGCATCGCGTAGTCCATTGTAAAGCTACTTTCACCTTGGGGCAGGTTGAGGATTCGAAGGAAGCCTCCGGCATAGTCCGTGTCCTTATTCCCTTTACATTTGCTTACTTCGGTTTACCATTGGTTACACTTACACCTTGGCAAAGGGCTGCCTTAATCTGTACAATGCAGCAGTGCACAACCGGTATCCCAGGCTTGCCCCGAAGCATCTGCACAGAGAGGATCCAGAATGGCGAAAGAAGCGGCTGCGACTGCGGACGTGACGGCAATTGAGCGGTGCAAGGAGGCTCATGGCAGGATTCTGGCCGAAGTGGGCAAGGTAATCATCGGCCAACGCGACGTGATCGACGACGTGCTGATGGCGCTGTTCTGCGATTCGCATATCCTTCTCGTGGGCGTGCCGGGGCTCGCAAAGACTCTGCTGATCTCCACGCTGGCAAAGGTGCTGAAGCTCGATTTCAAGCGCGTGCAGTTTACGCCAGACCTGCTCCCGGGCGACATCACCGGCTCGGTGGTGGTGGAGGAAGACACCGCCACGGGAAAACGGGCCTTCCGATTTGTGGCCGGCCCGGTTTTCACAAATCTGATCCTCGCCGACGAGATAAACCGTACGCCCCCGAAAACGCAGTCGGCCCTCTTGCAGGCAATGCAGGAGCGCGAGGTTACGGCCGGCCGCGAAACGATGAAGCTGGAGCGGCCGTTCCTCGTGATGGCCACGCAGAACCCGCTGGAGCAGGAGGGCACCTACCCGCTGCCCGAGGCCCAGCTCGACCGGTTCATGTTCAACACGTTTGTGGATTACCCCACCAATGAAGAGCTTGCCGAGATCGTGGTGAGCACCACGGGCGACACCACTCCGCAGGTGGGCGCGGTGATGGACAAGAACGAGATCATCAACATTCAGCAGATCGTTCGCCGGGTGCCGGTTGCGCAGCCCGTGGTGCAGTACATCGTGCGGCTGTCGGCCGCAACGAGGCCCACGGAGCCGTCGGCTCCGAAATTCATCAAGGACTACCTGAACTGGGGCGCGGGCCCGCGAGCCGCCCAGTATCTGGCCTTGGGCGCAAAGGCCCGGGCCGTGTTGCACGGAAACACCCACGCCTCCATCGAAGACGTGCGCGCCGTGGCCACGAGCGTGCTGCGGCACCGCGTCGCTCTCAATTTCAACGCACAGGCTGAAGGGCTCAACAACGTACGCATCATCAAGATGCTGCTCGATGCCGTGCCTCCGAACGCATAGCCAAGCTGGCACCTTCAATGATCACGGAAACCGGGCTGAAGATCGATCCGCGCTTGCTGCAGAACCTCAAGGGAATCGAGCTGAAATCGCGATTCCTCGTGAGGGGACTGTATCAAAACCGCCACCGCACGTCCGACTTCGGCTCGTCGAATGAATTCATCGAGCATCGCGACTACCGCCGCGGCGACGAGATCCGCACGATCGACTGGCGGCTCTTCGCCCGCACCGATCGCCTGTTCGTCAAGCGCTACGAGATGGAGTCGAACATGAAGGTACACTTCCTGCTCGACACGTCAGACTCTATGCGGGTGCCGCCGGCCGACGGCTTGCCGTCGAAGATGGAGCTGGCCTGCGTGATTGTGGGGGCCGTGGCTACGATGGTGGTGAACCAGCAGGATTCGGCCGGCCTGTGCTGCCTGGGCGACAGGATCGAAGAGCAGATTCCGCCGAAGCAAGGGCTGATCCATCTCTCGCAGATTTACCAGCACCTCGAAAATCCGCGCGGCAAGGGCGGCGGCGGCTTTGGCCGGCTCGTCCGGCAGGCCACCGGCCACCTCGGCTCAAGGTCGATGGTGATCGTCGCCACCGATGCCTTCGATGACCTGCCGCCGCTGCTCGATGCACTTAAGGGCTTGTGCGTCCGCACAAAAGACGTCATCTCTTCCAAGTGCTCGACCGCGACGAGCTGGAGTTTCCGTACGACAAGATGACCGAATTCAGGAATCCTGAAAACGGCAGGAAGGTGGTGGGCGATCCGCTCGTGCTGCGTCAGCGTTACCTCAAGCGGCTGCACGAGCACCTCGACCAGATCGAGCAGTTTTGCCGCAAGACGCGCATCGACTACCTGCGCCTGCACAACGCCGAAGACCTTGTGAAGCTGATGAGCTCGCATCTCCTGAGGCGGTTGCTGTTCAGGGGGGTGCGATGCTGAATCCGCTGATGCTCATCGGGCTGCTCGGCCTTTCGGTGCCGATCGTCATTCACCTCATTCACAAGCAGAAGCTGCAGCCGCGGCTGCTGGCCACGATCCGGTTTCTCGACCCAAGCGACGCGCCAAACGCCTTCGCACCCGTGCCGCGCGACATCCTCCAACTGCTCCTCCGGCTGCTGCTGCTCGCGTTGTTCATTGTGGTGATGGTGCGCTTCACCTTGCCCGGCGCCGCCACGGGCACGCGGGCGCTCACCGTCATACTCGATCAATCCATGAGCATGCAGCGGCTCACGCCGTCCGGAAAAACACTGTTTGAACAGCAGAAGGCCGAGATCGGCAGCCTGATCGACGGCATGAACGCGGGCGACCAGTTTTCGCTGATGCTCGTCGGTGATACCATATCGGCGGAAACGGGTTTTCTGCGGGACAAGGCGAAGCTGAAGGACGCCCTCGCGAAGTTCACGGTTACCGACGGCGGCGGCCGGGTGCTCGTGCCGGCGCTCAAGGGAGCGCTTCAGCAGTTGCAAACGCGCAGCGAGCTCAACACCTGCGTCCTCGTGTTTTCAGACCACCAGAAGTCCACCTACGAAGCCCGCCTCGGCGAGAACGAGCTTGCCCGCATCATCGAGCGCGGCCGCGTGCGGCTCTTCCTCGTCTGCCCGCCGCTCGACGCCAAGCCAAACGTCGCCATCGAGGCCGCCGGCTTCTCGCCCGAGGCCATCTACCTGGGCACCAGCAGCAAGCTGTCGGCTACCGTGCGGAATCTCTCAAACGAGGAGCAGAGCGTAGAGGCCACCCTTTTCGAGGGCGATAACGCCGGCGAAAGCCGGCCGATCACGCTCCGGCCCCGCGAGGCCGCTCGCGTCGATCTCGCACACACTTTCGACTCGCCCGACGACATCGCCTGCAGCGTTGCCATCTCCGACGACATCCTGCCGGCCGACAACCTGGCATACTCGCCGATGCGAGTGCGCAGCAGCCGCCAGATGCTGCTCGTGGCTCCGCCGCGCGACACCGAGGATCGCGGCGTGCAGGCGGGCTACGACGGCGTGGACCTGCTCGGCTATGCGATCAATCCCGGCGAGGCGCTCGGCCTCGGAACCGGCACATTCATTTCAATGAAGAGGATAACGCCCAACTTTTTCGAGAAGGAATCGCTGCCGATCTACTCCACGATCATCATCTACGGCGTCGATACCCTTCCGCACGAGAGGTCGGCCGCCGACCTCGCCCGATACGTCAGCAATGGCGGGGCGCTGTATATCGTGCCCACCGGCAAGATCAGCGCCGGCCGGTTCAACGACAGCTTCTCGTCGCTGCTCGGCGGCTTCCAGTTCGGCGGGCTTCATCAGCCGCCCGAGCCGGCCGTGATCGATCGCAACGAGGCGACCGTCACGAATACGCTGCTCCTGCCGCTGCTCCGCGAGGAATGGGGCGACGTGCAGGACATCACGTTGTCCACCTATTTCCGCGTGCAGACAAAAGGCACGGCCACTTGCGCGATGCGAGCCGCAAACGGCGACTGGCTGGCCGCGGTGGTCAGGCACGGCCGAGGCGGCGCGTGCGTGCAGATGTTCAGTTGCGACATCGCCGACAGCTCGCTGCCCCGCAGCATGGCGTTTGTGCCGATGGTGCAGGAGGTTACTTCGCGGCTGGGCGCCCAGGGCGAGCCGGTGCGGCCCGACGTTGTGAGAGCCAACGAGCTGACGCGCATGATGCTGCCGGAGCTGCGCGGCCTTGGCGGCGAGATGAAGCTCGCACGGCCCGCGAGACGGGCGTTGGACGACGATTCGGCAAAACGCGCAAAATCGAACGGCCCGAGCTACGGCTTCGTGCTCGATCCCTCCGGTGCGGCCCGCGTGGGCGGGATTCCCGTTGCGGGCAATTACCGCGTGGCGCACGCATCAAAAACCGAGCTGCGCCCGCGATGGCTCGCGGTGAATCCGTCGCTGGGCGAGTCTGACCTCGCCACGCTGGACGAGCAGGCGCAGGAACTGGTTTTCGGCACTAGAAACGTGCAGCGGCTGGATTATGAGAGTCTGGCAGCGCAGTTCTTCCGCCGCCGTGAAATCTTCCCCGCGATCATTCTTGTCCTGTTCGCCGCGTTTGCTGTCGAGGCGATACTCGGGGCCCTGCAATCCATGCGAAAAGGCTCCGCCGCGAGCGGGGAGGGCGCCCAACCATGAATTTTATCCTCAGGCTTCTCGGTCTCGACGGCGGCAGCACGGTCAATTCCGTCTCGTCGTGGCATCTCAAGCTCATTCATCCGCTATCTACGGCCGTGCTTGCTCTGCTCGTGGCTCTTGGCCTGCTGCTGGCGGCCGTCAATTTCCTGCCGCAGGTGAAGATGCGGACATCCACCCGCGTTCTCACTTTCCTGCTGCGCATTGCTATGATGGCCGTGCTGCTCGTGCTGGTTCAGCAGGCAGAGCTTCACCTGCGCGTGAGGCTGGAGGAACAGCAGGAGTGGCTGATCCTCGTGGATGATTCGGCCTCGATGGGCACCACCGACGAGAACGGCAAATCACGTTTCGCCGCGGCCCGCGCCGAGCTGGCTGCCATCCGCGGGAGCGCAGGCGGCAATGTGAAGCTCGAAGTGAAGACGATCAGCGGCGCCGAACTGGGCGACGAACCCGGCAAAGGGCCGACGTTTATTCAGAAAGCCGTCTCGCGCACGGCGCTTGCCGCCGCCGGAATCGACCGGCTGGTTTTCCTTACCGACGGCCGCGACACAGAGGGCCGCGATTTTGCCCAGCTCGGCACCGACCTCAAAGCCCGCGGCATCGACCTCGACATCAGAGTCTACGGCTCCGAAAAACATCCCAAGGACTACGCAATTTTCGCCCAACCCGAGCGCTCGATCATCAGGCTGGGCGAGGAGCTTCTCATCCAGGGTTCCATCACCGGCACCGCCGGCAATGCCCGCGGCGACCTCACCGTTAACCTGAAAGAAAACGGCAAACCCGTGAAGCAGGTTTCCGTGCCTTCCGGCTCGGGCCGGCAATTCCAGATCACGCACAAGCCCGACAAAACCGGCCGGCACATCTATGCAGTGGAACTGCCCGCAGCGGATTCGCTGCCGATGAACAACGCAGACGCGCCCCGACGGCAGCACGCAGAGAATCTATCCGCGCGACCTGCTCGAACAGCCCGGCTACTACGAATACAAGGTGGAGGTGACGATGCCGGGAGCCTACGCCGTAGCTGCCGCTTACGGCAAGGAGGAATACTCCACCAGCTTTGTGGCGGAGGCATCGTGCAGCGAGTTTGCCGACCTGTCGAGCGATCGGGCGGCAATGAAAGAGTTTGCCGGAGCGGCCGACGGCTCCGTGATCGAATCGGTCGATTCGTGGCTTTCGAGCGTGAGTACCGCCGCCTCCACGAAAGAGGCTGTTCGCGATCTGCAGGTGTGGAATAGCCCGCTGATGGTTGTTCTGTTCCTCCTGCTGCTCAGCACCGACTGCTACATCAGGAAACGCCAGGGGCTTGTGTGATCGGGCAGGTGCGCGTGCAGCGGCCTGCGGTTCCGGGAGTTCAGGTGTCTGCCAAAACGGCCTTCACAACCAGGATGGAAACATTCTCGCGGGCGCGTCGATGGCTGCTGAACGCTTCGCTGCGCTACCTGCTGGGCTGCTATGCCGCCTGCTGCGGCATCTTCGCGCTCGTCTTCCTCAGCGGCCGGCTGCCCAACGCATTCGTGAATCTCGCGCTGTTTGCGGCGGTCGCGCTGGCTGTCGTTTTCCTGGTGGGCTGGTATTTCACGCGCAGGCAGCGGTTCCGCAGCCATATGGACGAAGCCTTCGCGATGGAAGAGCTGGCCGGCGGGCTGAACAGCCGCCTGATCAGCGCGCTCGATTTCACGGGCCGCGAGAAGATGACGCCGCTGATGCAGGCGACCGCCGAGCACGCCGAAGAAGACCTGAAGCTCGAGCTGGAGAAACGCCTGGATCGCACGCGGCGCAATGCCCTGCGCAAGCGGTTTGCCGGCTTGCTGGCGATTTATATGGCCATCGGCCTCACGCCGTGGTTCGGGTTCCCGCGCCTCGCTGCAAACTTCCACGCGTCGCTGTTCGGCGTGTCCGAATTCTTCTTTCCCGTTGAATACGCGGTCGACCCCGCCTACGGCCAATACGTGCACAAGGTTGGCCTGAAGGTGAACGTAACGATCAGGTTCAAGACGCGCGGATACCAGTCCGTTACGCTCGTCGAGCAGACGCGTGCCGACGCAAGCCCGGGCATCGACACCGGTGCGGAAACCGAGATAAAGCGGCACAAGCTGCAGGTGGATGCGTCGGGCAGAGCTGCGCTGCCGATCGAGGGCGCCTTTGAATCGACGCACCGCGTACACTTCGAGTTTGGCGACAGAAAAACCCGCGAAGTGGTGCTGGTTTTCACGAACGCGCCGCTGCTCGAAAACATGCAGAGCGAGCTGATCTACCCGGCCTACACGCGAATGCTGCCCAAGCCGCTGGAGGGCGTGCAGGACCATTTCTACGCCCTGCCGAAGACGAGAATCGTGCTTGGGTTCACGTTCTCAAAGCCGCTGAAAAGCGCGTGGTTCGAGTGGGACGACGGCAGCGATGCGCAGCAGCTTGACGTGTCGGGCCGGTTTGCATCTACCAGCATTTTGCACAGCCGCAACCGCGTGGCCTCGCTGCAGGTGAAGGACGAAAACGACCTGCCGATGGAGCATCCCTTCGCCATCACGTTCGACCTGCAAGCCGACGAGAAGCCGCAGGTATTCCTGCCGCGCAGCCTCGCGATGAACATGCCGATGCTCGCCGAAGGGCTGAAGCTGTTTGGCTTCGGCGTGCGGCTCGAAGACGACTACGGCGTGAGCCGCTGCGTGCTGAAATGGAGCAAGGCGACCATCGGCAATCCAAACGCGGCGAAACAGATGCCGGAGATCGAGCGGCTGGTGTCGCCGCCGCAGCGGAAAACCATCCGCGAATTCCAGAAGGTATTTGAAAGCCTCGACGCGCAGCCGGGCGACCTCATCACCTTCCGCGTGGAGGTTTACGACAACCGCAGCCCCGACCCGCAGGTGGCCGTATCGCCGACTAAATCGATATTCATCTACCAGCAGAACCTTGACGATCTGAAGATCGCGTCGCTCGGTTTCGGCAGCGGGGCGATCTTGCGCGGCCGCATTTCGCAGTCAAAACGCGCCACCTCCGTCAAAGAGCCCGGAGCCATGAAAACCACCGAACAGGTTCGCAACGAATACGAGGCTAGGATAGACACCACCACCAGGGCGCCGATTGTGCCAAGCGGATACGCGCAGCCGGTGAAGGACTACTTCAGGCTGATGTCTACGGCTGTGGAAAAGGATAACCGCAGCGCTTCACCGCAGCCCGGTACAGGCCAGCAGGACGCGCCGCCGGGCGTTCCCGATGAAGATTAGGAAGCACGGCCGAGGCCGGCTGTGCCGCACGGGAGACCTGATGTGACCATACCATCGCAACATGCACACGCGACACGCAGACGGGCGCTCGCGCTCGCGGCGTGTGCAGCCGTTGCCTGCCTGATCGGAGCACCGCCCGCCGCCGGCGAGGAAAAGCCGCAAATGATAACCGTGCGGCTGGTAACCGACCTGCAGGACGGCAAGCCCGTGAGCGAACTCGAACTGCTGCAGCCGGTTGTGAAAACGGTTTTCGACGAGGACGGCACCCGCACGATTCCGGTGGGCGAGCGGGCCACACTGTGGGTGAGGAATGCAAACGTCGACGGCAAGTTCCCGTTCGAGACGTTCTTCGAGGGAAAATACATCTACCGCAAGGCCGAGCTCGAGATCGACCCGATCCAGCTTGGCCCGGGCGGGCACGCGATCAATCCCGGCAATCACCGCTTCACGCTCGCGCCCGACGGCACGCTCGCCACAGACGATCCGGAAATCAAGATCGACAACGAAAAGCGGATCGTGTCGCTGAAGATGCACAAGGTGGAGGTGCTGGCCGTAGACGACGCGAAAACGGGGCCGCCCGACTACCGCCTGATCGGAGCCGAATTGGGCCTCCTTGCGCTCCAAGCCGACACGGTGCTGGACCCTGCGAATCTGCCCGGCCCGCGAGCACTGCCCAACATGCTCAGCCACACGCGCAAGTTTTACCCGCTCGAAATCTGGCTGCCGTCGAACGTGCAGGGCTACGTGCTGTATCCCAGTTGGCAGGCGTTTGCCGTCACACCTCAGGGGAAGGTGGACCTGCAGCCCGGCAAATGGCCCCGCGTGCCCGGCATCGAAGCCGATGGCCTGCGCATTGTGATCCCGCACCGGCGTTTCATCGGCAAGATCAACACCACCACCGGCCTTGCGGGCGGCGTGGGCACCGCGCCGCTCGGCGGCGAGATAAATTTCAGCCCCACACTCGAAGCAATCCGCTTCACCGCCGGCCTGGGCAAACCCGACGAGAGTTTCTTCCTGTCTGTCGATCCCGATTTTTCAAAAACTCCCAACAAGTTTTTCCTGGCCGACAACCTTGGCTCCACCGGCGCGCAAGCCGACGACCCCTACGCCGTGCGCCTGCTCGTGATGGAATGGGGCCACCCCGTTTTCGCACGCGGGTCGAGCGTGAGCATCTCGCTGCGCTTCCTCGAAACGCCCGGCAAGCAAACCCTCAAGCAGCCGGCGGCAAGGATGGCATATTCGGTTTACAAGCCGTCCAGCCCCGACGCGCGTTTCTGGCACGACCTCGGCCAGGTGAGCTGGAGCGACGGCCGCCTCACCTTCACCGCACCCGACGCTCCCTACGATTTCTACATCTTCCGCGCGACGATCACCGACGCC
>DATLAR010000090.1:0-3953 GCA_035527355.1 Planctomycetota bacterium | reverse complement strand
TGGCTTCGCCGGCGTGGTGGAGCGTGCCCTTGGGCGTGACGACGGTTTCTTCCCAGTGGTGGTCGCCTTCGGCGTCGAGGCCGAGGTCGATGCGGTTGCATTGCCAGTTGGCCTGGTCGGCTTCGGCGTAGGAGTAGGAGGGAGAAGTGTAGATTGCGAGGTCCATGCCGAAGCGCTCGAAGGCTTGCCAGCCGTCGATTCCGCCGAGGTAGTGATGGAGGTAGTAGCCCATCCAACTGTGCACCTGGCACGGGAGGCGGTCGGGGCGGCCGTTGGCCAGTGCGGTGAGCATTCGTTCGCGTGAGGTCATAGGCATAGTGTCACCCGCTAACGTTTCTGGCGGCCATCGATGAGACGGCGGCGGCGCCGTCAAGTTTGATTCCTTTCGGGGTTTTGACGGCTTTGCGCGCGAGCGCTTTGGGTTTGGCGGTCCACGCGGGGATGAATTTCTTTTCGGCTTCGATGAGTTCTTCGCTCATTGCGCGTATCTCGGCCGGGCAGCAGACGGCGGCGTTGAGGGGGTCTAGCATCATTGCGTGGATGACGGCTTCGCGGTCGGCGTTTAGCACGCCCTGGACGACGAGCTCGAAGACGCACATGTTGGCGCGGCAGAGTGCGGCTACCTGTTCGGGGAGGTTTCCGAAGTATGTGGGCGTGTAGCCTTCGCGGGAAACCAGCACGGCCACTTCCACCACGCCGGTGAGCGGGAGGTTCGGGATGAGGCCGGTGTTTGGCACGGAGCCGTAGATGATTTTGTTGCGGTCGAAGAGGTGGCCTTCGATGATGTCGGATGCGTATTCGCATCCGCGCTTGAGGTTGATGTCGCGCTTGCCCGATGCCATTTCAAGCCGGATTCTATCGGCCGATTCGCGCCAGCCGGGCCAGCAGTTTGCGTAGAAGCTCGTGCCGCCGAGGTAGCCGTCGCGGCAGTATTTCTTGAGGATGTCGGGCCGCTTGCGGAAGTATGGGACGTATTCGGAGAAGTGCCCGCTGGATTCGGTGACGAAGTATCCGAACTGCTTCATCATTTCCAGGCGGACGGGGTCTTTTTCGTAGACTTCGGGGTTTTCCATCGCGGCGAGTAGAACGGGATAGAGGTCCTTGCCGCGGTGTTTGAGTTCGGTGAACCAGGCGAGGTGGTTGATACCGCCGCATTTCCATTCCATTTCGCCGTAGGGGACGCCGGCGATGGTGGAGAGCTGGTAGGATGTGCCTTGGACGGAGTGGCATAGGCCGACGAAGGGCATTGTGGTGGAGCGGACGGCGCCGAGTGTCATGATGGACATGGGGTTGGTGTAGTTCATGATGAGGGCGCGTGGGCAGAGCCGCTCGGCATCCTTGAGAATCTGGAGGAACGGCGGCAGCGTGCGCAGTGCCTTCATGATTCCGCCGGGGCCGATGGTGTCGCCGATGCACTGGTCGATGCCGTACTTCAGCGGGATATCGTTGTCGAAGCGGACGCACTGCACGCCGGAGACTTCGATGGTGTTGATGAGGTAATCGGTGCCGGGGAGGACTTGTGTGCGGTCGGTGGAGGCGTCGATTTTCCAGGTTTGGCTCTTGCCCATGAGCTGTAGGATGCGGTTCATTAGCTTGATGCTGACGCCCAGGCGCTTCTTGTCGATATCTACCAGGCCAATGACGCCTGAGTCGAGCCCTTCAATGTTGAGGATGTCGGTGAATAGCGGCTGCATGAAACCGCTGCCGGCGCCTAGTAGCGTGATCTTCGTCATTTGTGTGCCTCTTCTATTCCTGATTGCAGAGATGGAACGCTTTTTGCAGCGAAACGCTGAAATCGCCCTTCGGGGCGAATTCGTGGCCCACGTAATATTGGTAATTGGTGCCGGCGATGGCTTTGCAGATGCCGGCATAGTTGAGCTCCTGGGTGTCGTCCATGTCGTTGCGGCCGGGGTTTCCGGCGGTGTGGAAGTGTCCGATCCATTTGATATTGTCGCGGATGGAGCGGATGAGGTCGCCTTCCATTATTTGCATGTGGTAGATGTCGAAGAGCAGCTTCACCCGGGGGCTGTTTACCTTCTGGCAGACGGCCACGCCCCATGCGGTGTGATCGCACTGGTAGCCGGGGTGGTCGATCTTGGAATTGAGGAGCTCGATGTTCAGGTTGATGTCCTTCTTCTCGGCGTAGGACGCGACGCGGCGGAGTCCGTCGGCCGTAGCGTCGATTGCTTCGAGCTCTCCCATGTGCGGCAGGCGGTTGCCGCTGAAGCAGATCAGGCCGGGGATCGCGTGCCTGGCGGCGAGGTCGATGGACTCGCGCAGCTCGGCCTCGATCCGGTCGTGGTTGGCGCGGGTGTTCAGCCCGCTGGCGAGCGTGCCGTGGCCGCACATGCTGGCAACGACGAGGTTGTGTTTTTTCGCGGCGGCGATCACCTCGTCGAATTCGGGCCCGCGGCCCCACATTTCAACGGCGGCGAGGCCGATATCGGCGAGGGTCTTGAAGAGTGCGTCGAATGAGACGCCGGCTGTCTTGAGGATCGGATAGCAGACGGATTGTTTGATGCGCATAAGGGTTCTCCCGTGTATCAGAGATCGAGCTTGATAATCTTGCCGGTGGCCATTGAATCGTTTGCGGCGCAGGCGAGGCGAGCGCGAGCGATGCGGCGCGAGCCGATGAAACCAAGCCTGGCCTTGCTGAGCATGTGATTTTCCTTTGGCGTCTGCCGGGCCGAAATCTTACGGGCGAATATTCTACCGGAATGGCGCTGCTGCTGCAAGGGAAAATCTTCGGATGATGAAGCCGGCGGTCAAGAGGCGCGCGGTGCATTTCTGGCCGTGCATGTCCGCTCAACCGGATTTGGTTTGGTGTACGGTGTGAGAGGTGGAGGCCGGTGGCGGTCTGTCGGATGCGGCTCCCCACCGGTTAAAATCTTTGCGTGGCGTTTTATACGCGGTGGAAAAGCCGGATAAGGGGCCGTTTCGGGGTGTAAAGGGTAGCTTGCGCCGCCATTTAACCGCGTATAACGAACATTATACGCGGTTATGGCGGAGAGGAGGGGGGGGGCCGCAGGCAGATTAAGAGGAGAAGAGGGAGATCCGCAGATTACGCAGATTGCGCAGATTGAATCGGTCAGAGTCCATACCGTCGATTGTCCATAGGCTCTTACGAAAAACATGTTACACAGATGCGCGTCAAATGCGCGGTCGTTGTAGGGTGCGGACTTGCGGCCGGCTGGGAACCTTCGCATCGCGCGTGAAAGCAGCGCCCGGCCGCAATGGTCCGCCCTCCGGCCGCATTGCGGGTGGCAACGGGCATACAGAGGGCGGACGCATTTCGCGCCCGCAGACGGGCGTCCGGTGGCGTTTCTTGCGCGTGGTGATCGAGAGGCGTTGGGGCATATATGGCGTGCGCCGCCGGCCGAAAGTCCGCCCACAACGACACCCGTTGACACTCTTCTCGCACAAGGATCGTTTGCACCCTGCAACGACACACGCTACACTTCCTGGGTTGCGTAAAGTGGCCCCGGGCGGGCGCGGGGAAACGGCGAGCGCCATTTATACGCAGTATGGGGGGGTCATGGAGGCCGTGGCAGGCATGAGGGAGGCTATGGAGGCAGGGAAATGGCGGGTGTGCGGTGGATGGGTGCGCCGGGGCGCGTGGGATCGGTGCGGGGAGAGCAGATGAGTGGAACACAGCGCGCGGATGGCGCGGGCGCTGTGTATGCGGGTGCCGGAGAGCAGGGCGCTGCATGGTAGCGCACTGGCGGCTGGGGATCTCAGATTGGGAGTCCGTTGGATTCAATCTGCGCAATCTGCGGACTTCCCCCCCTCTTCTCCCGCGGGGGCCGGGGCGCGGCGGTTATGCCTTTTTGTGTATTTTGTTGAAGATCGTGCGAGGGGTGGTTTTCAGAAGCTGAGCCGTCCTCGTCTGGTTGTGGCCGTTCTGCACCAGCGCCTTCTCGAGCACAAGCTGCTCGCAATAATCGAGCACCTGT
>DATLAR010000089.1:0-4204 GCA_035527355.1 Planctomycetota bacterium | reverse complement strand
GAAGACCCGAGCGAAAAGGCCAAACTGCTGCTGCTGATCGGCGACGTGCAGGCGTCTTTGGCGCATCGCATCGAGGCGCTCGAAACCTATCAAACCATCCTCGAAAAATTCCCCGCCGAACGCGAGAAGCGGCCCGGAATGCTCGACCTGCCGGTGTCGGTGGTGGCGCAGGCGAGCATCGAAAGCCTGATCGCAGCCGGCGGCGAGCGCCTCTACGCCGCGCACGAAGCGGCCGCCGAAAAGAAACTGGCCTCGCCCCACGGGGAAGCCGACGACGTTGTGAAGCAGTATCCTAGCAGCAGGGCCGCAGCGAAGGCCGCCGCTGAAGTGGCCGACGCGTGGATCACGGCTGGTCAGCCCGAGAAGGCGGCCGACTACCTGCAGCACGCGCTCGATGTGCTGCCCGAGCGGCACCGGAAAGACCTGCTGCTGAAGGCGGCCCAGATGATGCACTCGGCCGCGCGGCCGGATTTCGGGCGCGTGTTCCTCGGCCGGCTTGCCGCCGAATATCCGACGGCGCCCGTGGGCGATGGCGGCCTGACGGCCGCCGAATACGCCCGCACAATGCTCAAGGGCGAGGAATACCAGGCCGACGATCCGCCGGCGGGCGAGCTCTTCATCGCGCCGGTCAAGCTGAGGTGGCGCTCGCCCGCGCGGTTGTGCTCGTCGGCGCCGATCATCGTGCAGAGCGAAACGCCGCTTGCGGTGCCCACGCCATTTGGCCTGCGCAATGTATTTTACGTCATTCACTCCGACGCGGCCCCGTGGGCGCGCGAGGGCGGCGAGCGCTACGACTACCTGGAGTGCAGAACGGCCCGCGAGGGCTGGCTGGTTTGGGCGCGGGCGATGCCCCGCTGGCGCGGCCAGGTGGCCTTCACGAAAAACAAAATCGTCATGGGCCGAAGCGGCAGCGTGCACGCCTACGACGCCGCCACGGGGGCTTCGTGCTGGGGATACAACAGCGGCGGAGACGACCGCGGCTTCACCGGCATCGACGCCATCGCGGCCGACGACCGCCGCGTTTACATCTGCACCTCCGCCGGCAAGCTTACCTGCCTTAACGAAACCGATGGCAGCGTGGCGTGGCAGCAGCAGCTCGACGAGGTGTTCATCCTCCGCAACGGCATCCTTATTCTTGAGGATTACGTCGCTGTTCTTTCCGAAAATCCAGCGAGGATGTACTGCTTCAGCAAGGCGGCAGGCGAGCGGCTTCATGTTCTGGATTTCAACTTGGCCAACAAGCGAATCAGCAATCGGCCCGCACTGCTGAAACGCAAGAACCTGCTGGCACTGGTGGTGTCGGACAGGACCATCTGCCTGATCGACGCAGAGACCGCGGGCGAGCTGTGGCAGAGGACCGTGCCGTTTCCGATCGCGAGCCTGCAGTTTGACCGCACCGGCAAGTACCTGGTGGTGACGCCCGAGTGGGCGCAAAACGCGAAGCTGCAGGTGCTACACGTTGACTCAGGCAGACTGGTGTGGGAACGCGACGTGCCGCGTGACACGCTTTTCGGAGCGGCCGTGGGCGATGGCGTGGTTTACACGCTGGAAAGCGCGGCTCGCGTGCAGAAGGTGAAAGCACGCCGGCTGGCCGACGGCGAGGATGCGTTTCCCGAATTCTTCGTGCGAAATAGCGATCTGAGCACGATTGATATCCGGGGAAATACGCTGCTGCTCACCGGCGATATGGGGCAGCCCAGGGCGGTGGTGCTTGATTCGCAGTGCAGGCAGATACTGGAAGTGCAGCCGCCCGGAGCCGAATACCTCTCGGCCGGATTCGTAGACGGCAAGCTGATCGTTGCCACGGATCGGGGCACGTTTGGCTATGGGCGCGCAGACGCATACGGCAGCGGCCTTGCCGCAGCCACGATTGCAGACGGACGCAAGCAAGCCTCGATCAACAAACTGGACGACCTGCTGCGGATCGCACAGCACTGCTTCGAGCTCCAGGATTACTCCACGGCGCAGGATTTGCTTGTGCGGGCGATGGAGAACGCCGGCGACGGCGATTACCTGCGGATATACGACAAAATGTCGGCCGTGCGCGATCTGTTGCACGAGCGGCGCCCGCCCGTGCTGCGATGCACGCGGATGGACCGCCCGCCCGCGATCGACGGATTGCTGGCCGACGACTGGGACGAGCAGTCTAGCCTCAACATCGAGGGTGGGCAATACATCGAGATGATGCTTCCCGGCCCCACCCTCCAGCGCACGCTGATCGCGGGCGCGCCGCAACGCGAGCCGGGCAGATGGCGCGGCCCAAACGACCTCTCGATGAAAGTGTACGCCGGCTGGGACAAGGACAACTTCTACCTCGCCGTCGACATCACCGACCGAAACCATCGAACGATGAACCGCGAGTCGAACACGTGGATCGGCGATTTGCTCATCCTCGGGATCGACTGCCACAACGACGGCGGATACGGCTACGGCGAGGGCGACTTCATCCTTACGCAGGGGCTGATGGACAAGCCCAAGGAAGACAAGGGCGACAAGGACGTGCCCGAAGGCAACTATACGGTGAAGCCCAAGGAGGACCAATCGGGCGTGGTTTACGAAACCGCGATCCCGTGGAAATACCTCCGGCACGTCAAACCCGCCGTTGGCGTAACCTTCGGCATGGGCCTCACCGCCACCGATGACGACGGCGACGGAGTGACCAAGAGCATCAGTTGGACGCCCGGCATGTACCTGCACCGAGACCAGGAAATGCTCAGCCGGGGCTTTTCGCCGGAACTGCTGGGAGACGTGATCCTCACCCTCCCGGAGGGTTACAAGGAAAAACGGCCGGCACCTGAACAAGACGAGGATAACGAATGAGAATTTCGAGATGCATTGCACTGGCCATTGCGGCGGCATTGCTGGCAGGCGTTGCGCACGCCGCCGACAAGACCAAGGCGGACGAGGCGGCGGTGATCCTCATGCGGCTGAAGAACCACGAAGTGGGGCCGTGGGAGGCATCGATCCAGCTCGAGAAGCTCGGGCCCGATGCGGCACCTGCAATCGAGGAGAAGATCAACGCGCTGCCGTCCGAGCAGCGCATTCCGGCCGCGCGGGCGCTGTGCGGCATGGGCAGCCTGCCGCTGGGCGTGAAGACGCTGGTGGGCATCATTACGGAAGCGCCGGCCAGCAAAGCGGCCCTCGATGCGGCGTCTTTGCTTGGCAAGTGGGGCCGCGGCCAGGCCGAAGGCGACCTGATGAGCCTGCTGGACAAGATGGAAGACGTGCCTTTGCGCATCGCGCTCGCAAAATCACTGCATGCGGCCGCTCGCAGCGAAGAAGCCTGGCAGAAGGCAAACGTTACGCTGCTCGAGATATTCAAAACTGCCCGCGGTGAAGACCGCAAGGAATGTGCGCTGGCCCTTGCCGACACCGGCGATTTCGGGCCGGGGGTTGTTGCCGTGCTCGAGGAGCTGCAAGTGGAGCCCAGCCACCGCGGCGGTTATGCACAGGCACTGCTCGACATCCGGAAGCTGCGCGAAACCACATCCAGGCACGTGCGGGCCGGGGCGAAGTTCAACGACCCGATCCTTAACGAAGTGTTCATGGAGCTGCAAACCCACCACGTGGAGGAGCCCAAGACTTTCGAAGAGCTGCGCGATGCCGCCGCCAAGGGAATGGCCAGCGCGTTCGATCCCTTCACCAGCTACTACGATTCCAACGAGTACCAGCAGTTCCAGGAGAGCATGAAGAGCGAGTATGCCGGCATCGGCGCACGGGTGGGATTCCTGGGCGATGCAGCCGACCCAGCCGATCGCGTCTTCTGTGTGATCCGCCCGATCTACAGCGGCCCCGCATACAAGGCCGGCATTCGCAGCTACGACATCATCGTGAAAGTAAACGGAGAGCCTACGGCGGGCAAAGAGCTCGACAAGCTCGTCGAGTCGCTGAAAGGCGCACCGGATACCGAAGTGGAGGTGACCGTAAAGCGTTACGGCGAGGAGGCCGAGAGAAACTTCAAGATGAAGCGCGAGGTGATAAAGATGCAGTCGGTGCATCACAAGATGCTGCCCGGCTCCATCGGATACGTGCGCCTCACGCAATTCGTGAGCGATTCGGCCGAGGAGTTTTTCACGGCGATCACCGAGCTTGAGGGCAAGGGAATGCGCGCGCTCATCTTCGACCTGCGCAACAACCCCGGCGGCCTGCTGCAGGCGGCGGTGCAGGTATCAGACGGCTTCCTGAAGAACGACAAGCTGATCGT
>DATLAR010000088.1:0-8088 GCA_035527355.1 Planctomycetota bacterium | reverse complement strand
ATCAGTATGCTTTGGCAAAGATGGCCATTTCGGTTGCCGGCTTGCCGCAGTGCACGCATGTGCCCGAGCCGCCGGGCTGTTCCAGCGGAATGCAGCGCGTGGTGGCTTTCGTGTCTTCCTTGATTTCAGCCTCGCATTGTGCGTCGCCACACCACCACGAGCGGGCGAAGCCGTCTTCCACGACGGATTTGAATTCGTCGTATGACTTGGGCTCGTGCGTGTTGCTGTTGCGGAAGTCGGTAGCGATTTTCAGCATGTTCGATTGTATGGCGGCCAGCAGTGCGGGCACGGCCTCGGCGAGGGAGTCTTGGGGCACGAAGGATTTTCCGTCGCGGCCGGGCACGTCTCGCCGTGCGAGCACCACGGTGCCTTTGTCCACGTCTTTCGGCCCCACTTCCATACGCAGCGGCACGCCGCGCATTTCCCAGTCGTTGAACTTGAATCCGGGGGTCTCCTCGCGGGTGTCGATCTTGAGCCGCACGATGCCGGCAAGGCGGCTTGCGAGCGTTTCGACCACCGCCATTACGCGGCTGCGTTCGGCATCGGTTTTGAAGATCGGCACGATGGCTAGCTGGATGGGCGCGAGCCGCGGCGGCAGCTTCAGCCCCTGGTCGTCGCCGTGCACCATTATTATGCCGCCAATCATCCGAGTCGACAGTCCCCACGATGTAGTCCACGCGTATTGCAGCTCGTTGTTCCTGTCGAGGAACTTGATGTCGAACGCCTTCGCGAAATTCTGTCCGAGGAAATGCGACGTTCCGGATTGCAGCGCCTTCTTGTCGCCCATCATCGCCTCGATGGTGTATGAGCGAACGGCTCCGGCGAATTTTTCGGAATCGGATTTGCGGCCGGGTATAACGGGCACGGCGGCATCGTTCACCGCGAAATCGGTGTAGACGTCGAGCATCTGGCGGGTTTCGGCCTCGGCTTCTTCGCGTGTGGCGTGGGCGGTGTGGCCTTCCTGCCAGAGGAATTCGGCGGTGCGCAGGAACAGCCTCGTGCGGAGCTCCCAGCGCACCACGTTGTTCCAGCAGTTGATCAGCACCGGCAGGTCGCGATAGCTTTTCACCCACTGGGCGTACATGTAGCCGATGATCGTTTCGGAGGTGGGCCGCACGACGAGCGGCTCTTCGAGCTGCTCTCCGCCGGCGTGCGTGACTACTGCCAGCTCGGGCGAGAAGCCTTCGACGTGTTCCTTTTCTTTCTGGAGAAAGGACATCGGGATGAGCAGCGGGAAGTAAGCGTTCTGGTGGCCGGTGGCCTTGAAGCGGCGGTCGAGCCCCGCTTGGATCGCCTCCCAGAGCGCATAGCCGTAGGGGCGGATGACCATCGAGCCGCGCACGGGCGAGTAGTCGGCCAGTTCGGCCCGCTGCACGATCTCGTTATACCATTTCGAGAAATCCTCGCCGCGGGGAGTAAGCTTGTCTGCCATAATGCTGTCCGGTCCTTCTTCTGTTGTATGGATCGTATTGGATTCTGATTGATAAAGCCAAAAGCTCACGTGCAGGCGCGGGTCGAATCAGCGTGCTCGTGTTTCGCGGACCGCGTCTGCCACCTGGGGGAAGGATTGCTTCCAGGTGAGTGGCAGATGCTCCGACACCTCGAAAGCGAGGCGGCGGCCATCGGGCGATGGCGTCTTTGCACGACGCGTCGGGTCGGTATTCACGTCTTTCCGGAGCCAGTAGTAGACGGTGAATGGAATCTGGTCAGGGCGTTCGCCCGCCCAGAACGCTTCGAGGCGCTCGTGGATGCCCATCGGCAATTTCCTGTGTGGCCAAGGGTATGAAATAATACGGCTACAGGCCGGTGGAATCAAGGGAAAACGGGCAAAGCCGGAGAAGGCGCGGAGAGAGGATCAGAACCCGGCGGTGCTGCTGCACTTGCCGAGCTTGTTGCGCACGGCGATGAGGTCCAGGATGTTAACCCTGCCGTCGCCGTTGACGTCGGCATAGCCGCCGGATGAATTGAGGGCGTTGCGGGCTACGATGAGGTCTATCGTATTGATGCAGCCGTCGCCGTTGACGTCTTCCGCGGCGCAGTTGGTGTGGATTTTCATCCCCCAGGCGATGAGCTTGCCGGTATCTTCAGGGCCGCCATCCCACAGCTTCAGCACCCAAGCGCCCGCGGAAGCCTGACCGCGGAAGCTCCATTGCGTGTCGAAATCGAGTGTAAAGCCGCGAGCGTCGTCGACGTGCGGGGTGCGCAATTGAGTGATGATGCCGCCGGGCGAGGTGATGCTGGCCCCCACGTCGCCCATCCATTCGTGGTCGATCTCTATGTGCACGGTTACTGCTTTGATTGCGATATCTTCGGTAATGGTGATCGTGCTGGTGAGGCCGCTGGGGTTGTTGTCGGGGATGTCGGCCGGCGTGGGCAGCTCTTTGATGAAGCGGCGTGCCCAGGGCATTCGTGCAGACACGGCTTTGAGAGCGTTGGCGCGGCCGCCGGTTACGGTTTTACCGATAAGCGAGGGGGCGAGGTCGGTTGATTCCATCAGCAGCACGCGAAGCTCGTGCACGCCGATGCCGGGGTATTTGGATTTGACGAGTGCGGCTATGCCGGCCACGTGCGGGCTGGAGAAGGACGTGCCGTAGACGAAGGCGTAGCCGTCGCTGCTGGTGGTGGTTTGGATGTATGAGCCGGGCGCGGCAAGGTCGACCATTTTGGCGCCGAAGCTGGAGTAGCTGGTGAGGTAGTCGGAGCTGTCGGTTGCGGCCACGGCTAGTATGTTTGCCAGGTTGTGCGAGGCGGGGTATTGCGGAGTGTCGTCGAGGCTCTTGTTGGTGTTGCCGGCGGCGGTGACGAAGAGTACGCCGGCCTGCTGAGCGCGCTGGATTGCGTCCAGTTCGAAGTGGCTGAAGTCGCTGCCGCCGTAGCTGGCATTGATTATTTTGGCGCCCATGGCCACGGCGTATTCGATAGCCTCCACCTCGGCGCTGGTGGAGAGGTCGCCCGATGTATCATCGGCGCCGATCTTCAGCGGAAGGATTTGAACGTTCCAGCATACGCCGGCCACGCCGATGGCGTTGTTGCCTATTGCCCCCAGCACGCCGGAAACGCGAGTGCCGTGGTTCATCACGTCGATCGGGTTGTTATCGGGCACGGGCGCGGAAAGCGACGGCCCCACGAAATCCCAGCCGCTCACATCGTCGACGTATCCGTTGCCGTCGGTATCGGTGCCGTCGAGGATTTCGTTTGGGTTGCGATAGATATTGGCAACGAGATCGGGGTGCGCGAAGTTTATGCCGGTGTCGATCACGGCCACGATCACGCGGCTGCTGCCCACGGTGGCGTCCCAGGCGTCGGGCAGTTTCATTTTGGGCAGGGCGTACTGGTTGACGAAATTAGGATCGTTGGGGAGGCGCGATACGGTGCGGATGTAGTCGGGCTCTACGGCAAGCACGCCGGGTGTGGTGCGTGCGATGGCGATTGCGCGCTCAACGGTGAGCCCGGGCGGGAGCTTCCAGATCTGGGCGCGAGCAAGGAGGAACTTGCGGCCGGGTTTGAGCCCGCGGCCCTTGAGGGCTTCGGCGGCCGGATGCTCGTGCTCATCAGAAAGGCGGACGAGCAAGCGCCCGGGGATAACGCGCCTTCCGTTGAATTTTTCCAGTTCGCTTCCATGCACCCAAGCGGCGAGCACGCAAGCCCAGGCGAAGACAGCTAAATTGCGCACGCCTAGCCCCCTTCGTTGGAAATGTCTCGAAAGAATCTTAGTATTTAGTATGAATAATCGGTTGAAAGTTCCCACTTTTCCGCAAAAAAGCGCTCAAAGGGCCAAGGGGCCCAAGTGCCGAGCGCCGAGTGCCGAGCGCCACCGGCCCCGGAGGTCCGCCGCCGGTTTATTAGGGCTCCTCTGCTGGTGCAGGCGCGTCAGGTTCGGCGTCTTCCTTCTCGGGTTCGGCGCTTTCCTTTGCCTTCTTTCTTTTCTCGGCGGCTTTCATTTTGATTTTGACTTCGCGGTCGCGTGTCATTCGTTTCACGGAGAGACGCGGCTCGGCCTGGTCTTTCACCAGCTTTTCGAAATCGGCCACGTTCATCACGGGCGTGTCGTTGACGTGCGTGACGATTTCGTAGGGCTTGATGCCGGAGATGGACGCTTTGCTGCCCTGCTCCACCTTTGAGACGATAACGCCCGGGTCTTCGGGTTTTCGCTGGAAGTACCGGCGGACTTCGAAGGTGAGGTCGCGCACGGTGAGGCCGAACGATTTGCTGTTGAACCTGCCGGCGGAGTTGAAGTATGCGGGGCTGGCTTCAATCAGGAAGTCCTTGTTGATGATCTCGCCGTTGAAGAAGAACTCGGCGGTGTATTTTTTGCCGAAGCCGATATCGGTGAGTGCGCGTGTGAAGCTGTTTTCGGCGGCCGGCCACGGGTTCGGGATTTGGTCGTAGTATTCCTCGGACACCTGGTCCAATTTGTCCCACGGGAAAGGCTCGTGCGTGAAGTAGCCTTCGTCCTCCATTTTCACTTCGAGGGGGGCGGGCTGGTCTTGCACGTGCAGGCGCAGCAAGACGTATCCGGGCTGCACACCGGCTTTTGCGGCGGGCGATTCGGGGTAGATGTATGAAACGAGTGCGCCGATCTCGCCGTCTTTTGTCTGCTCGGAAACGTTGTTTGCCCGCGCGAGCTCGCGGTCGAGCCCTTGCAGTTCAACGCCCATCCAGGCGAGGCGGTTTTCGTCGGCCTCGGTGAGCGGCACGTTGTCGGGATCGATGTGCTTGGGCAGGTCGACGAGCATTTCCGCCAGGTGCGCCACGGGCGTGAGCACCGGGCTGGAGTCGCTCCAGCGGTTGCGTTCCTGCAGTGTTACCTTGCTTCTTCGCGCAATAGGGATGGCCGCAAGTGTGGCGTTGGCATCGAAGAGCAGCACGGCTTCTCCGCGTTTGGAGAGTTCGGGGTAGATGTTGCGTTTCCAGCCCATTTCGTATTGTGTGACGCGCTCATGCTGATAGTAACACACGCGGTTGTCGCCTCTCAGGACAATTTTCGCCGAGAGCATGAGCTTGTCGCGCATGGCCAGGAGGTCGGCTTGCGAGAACTTGGGCGCGCCTTGGAGGGGCTTTTCCAGCGTGGCAATCAATCCGCCGTAGTCTGCGAGCGTGCCGGCGAATTTGGCGGGTATGGGATCGCCCTTGGGCGGGTAAACGAGGATGCGCTCGAGGCGTGCGGTCACTTTGGGTTTGAGGTTGGCGGCCACTGCCACGGTGTTTTCGTTTAACAGCAGGCCGAGCACGTCCTGTTCCACCGCGTTTTCATCGTCGTCGCCATAACGATATCTGGTGCTTCGATCGGATTTTGCGGGGCTGCGGAAATTGAGCTTCACGTGGAGGAGGCCGCTATCGCACACGCGGGTGAGGTTTTCGAGCATCTTGGCCATCTCATCTGCTTTGACGACGTCCCACTTCGTAGGTGAGCCTTTCCAGGAATCGTCGAGGGGCAGTTCTTCCTTCATTGCGATGCCCACCGGCACACCGGCTTTGTCGACTACTATGCAACTGTGTTTGAGGCGGATGTAGCGTCGGCCGTTTTCCTCGATGGTGACGGTTTTGGGTGCGGGTTCCACTTTGGCCACCCAAATGCCTTCTTCGTAATCGAAGGTGACGGAATGGAGGCTTTCTTTTCGTTGTGGGTCAAACTCCAGCGGCTTGCAGTTTTTCAGGGGCTCGTCGAGTGTGAGAAACAGTGCTTTCTGGTCTTTGCCGTAGGCGGTGATGCGCGCGGGCACGCGATGCTCGCCGAGGCGCACGGATAGGGCTTTGATGAAGCGCGGGTGCAGCATGGTGTCGCCGGTGATCACCTGCGTGGGCGAGAGCACATATCCCACCACTTCCATGGGGCGTTCTTCTTTGATGTATTCGTCGCCGCTGCCGTGCCATCCTCCGCAGCCGGGGCACTTGGCCAGGCTCTCGGGTGCTTCGCCCTTGTCGTATTGCAGCTCGTATTCTACGCGCACCACCGAGGAAGCCAGCGTCTCGGCGATGACGATGGAATTTTCGGGGATGATCTCGTCGGCTGCGCGGGCTGCGCCTGCGATGGCGATCAATAAGGTGAGTGCAATCAGAATCCTGCCGTGCATTTGTGTTCCTCCTGTGCAAGTGTGGGCGTGCGGGGGGCACGCCGATGAAAGTCATTCCTTTTCGTAGTCGCGGGAGAAATCGATCACGAACTGACGCATCAGGCCGTTGCGCATCACGGAGAGCATGACCTTCGATTTGGTATTGACGTTATCGATGGCGGCCTGGTGGATTTCCTTCACCTGTTCGAGCGTGGTCACTTCCTTGTCGTCGATTTTGAGGATGATATCCTGCTGTCGCAGGCCGGCCGATGTGGCATTTCCGGGGTATTTGATTCCGAAGACAAAGATGCCTTCCTTGCGGTAGAAGTGAAGGTCGGGATTGTCGAACTGATTGATGGTTTTGACGGTGAAATCCCAGCGTGGGCAGTCGAGTTCGTTTCCTTCCACCTCGCCCTTCTCGCGGGGGGTAACGTCTACCACCACGGTCTCGTTCTTTCGTATGATTTCGAGCTTCACGGGTTCGTGCTTCGGCATCAGGCCGAGCATCCGGCGCATTGCGGGCAGGTCTTCCTCGGTTACGGCGTCTACCGATTCGCCGTTCACCTTCACGATGTGGTCCATCGCCAGGATGCCGGCGTGGCGAGCGGGGCTTTCGGGATCGGTGCCGGCCACGATCACGCCGCGGGTTGCGTCGAAGTAGATGTTCTTGTTGAAGTCGCGCAACGGCTGAAGCTGAAGGCCATACCAGCTCCAGTTTACCTTGCCGTGCTCTCGGAGCTGCGGGAGGATGTGCCTTATTGTATCGGAGGGCACTGCGAAGCCCATGTCGCCGCCGATGTAGGTAGCGAGTGTGTTGATGCCGATGATATCGCCGGCGGTGTTGACGAGCGGGCCGCCGGAGTTTCCGGGGCAGATCGAGGCGTCGGTTTGCAGCCAGAGGCTGTATTGGCTGTGGTTTTCGGGTAGGAAGCGGTGTGTGCAAGAGACAATGCCGATGGAGACCGATCGGCTCATGCCCCAGGGAGCGCCCATTGCCATGACGAAATCGCCTTCGCGCAGCACGGTGGAATCGCCAAGCTGCGCGTATGGCAGGCGCATCTGCAATTGCAGCGAGTCCATGTCGACTTCGCCCCCGTCAACCGTTTTGAGTTTGTCGGGCATCCTCAACTGCAGCAGGGCGAGGTCGGTATCCTTGTCGGTGCCGAGCACTTTGGCGTCCATAGCCTGTCCGTCGAACAGCAGGCATCGCACTTCGACCGCCTTGTCGACCACGTGCCAGTTTGTGAGCACCTCGCCGGTGGGCGATACGATCACGCCGCTGCCGGAGATTTCTTGCGAGATTTTCTTGCCGGTCTCGTGGGTTTCCCTCACGCACTTGATGAAGACAACCGCAGGGAAAACCTTGTCTTTCGCCTTTTTCACTACCTCGCGGAAATCGAGCGTGGCGAGGCCAGGGCTGGCCACCGCGCTGCCGGGGCCGGTACGTTGGCTGCAGCCAAGGCAGGTGAAGAGGATCGAGCAAAGCAGCAGGAACGAAAACCGTTTCATTGGCATTTGCCTCCGTTGCCGATGGTGGCCGGCGAGTCGATGCGGCTCTTCCGTATATGTCAAATCATAACGGCAAGATCGCAAAAGTCAAGTTTGTTTTTGGCAGGAAGGTCCCGGAAGAAGTGCCAAGTGCCGAGTGCCAAGGAAAACTATGCGCCGGCGCGGCCGTTGTAGGGTGCGGGCTGAGGCCCGAATGGGGCACCGTCTGCGGTGCCCGGACGCTCGCCGGCGGCGAGGCGTCCGGCCGAATTGCCCGCCCGTCTGGCGCTTCCCGGCGCCCACGGGCCATCGTTTCTTCTTGAATCGCCCGGCCGGTTGCATATAATGGAAGCTATCCAAGGCGAGCGTGGTTTGCCGTCCGGCTACCATGGCTCGAATCGCAAGCTGTATGAAAGGAGCGAAAGTGGCAAAAAAGCATATTCCTCGCGGCAAGGGCAAGCAGAACAAGCATCACACGCGCAAACCTTCGGGCGCCAAGAAGGTGCGCAAGCAGTTCTGAGCCGATCGACCACAAAGGGCGCGAGGG
>DATLAR010000087.1:0-3988 GCA_035527355.1 Planctomycetota bacterium | reverse complement strand
CGCGGTGCAGAAGGAGCATCCGCAGCTCGGTGTTACCGAGCATCCGCTGGACGCCCGCACGCGCGCGGTGGTTGTAATCAACTACAGCCCGGCGCCGGTATCGAGCAGCATCAGGATGGCAGCCGGCTGGCGGCCGGCCGCGACATGGCGAGGCAACCCGCCGGCGGCCAGGGCCGCCTTGTGGGATATCGCAGTGCCTGCGAACGACGGAATCGCGTTTACCGCGACCGGGTTGCAGGGGGGCGTGTGAAGCCAGACGGTAGCCGGCGGCCCCATCTTGACATTGGACTTTTGGACCACGGTTTCCGCGTTTGGCGTTTCGCGCTTCCGGGCCTACTTTTTTGCTTGCATTACCGCCGGTTGCATGGTAGTATTGATTAGCTAAACAAGTAACTGAACTACGGCAAGCTCTGAATGCCCTGGACAAAATCATGTGCAGATTTGCCGCAACCAAGAGGCCGCACGGGGATCGCCCGGTTGATTTCCTCGTGCGGCATTTTTTTGCATACAGCAGGAGGTCCTTGACACTTGCCCCGGCGTGACGATCTTCACAAAATAATGATCATCGGCTCCGGGCCTATCGTTATCGGCCAGGCCTGCGAATTCGATTATTCCGGCACCCAGGCGTGCAAGGCACTGAAGGAGGAAGGCTATTCGGTGGTGCTGGTGAATTCAAACCCAGCCACCATCATGACCGATCCCGAAGTGGCAGACCGCACCTACGTGGAGCCGCTGACCCCCGCCTCCCTCGAAAAAATCATCGATCTCGAACGCCCCGACGCCATCCTCCCTACTCTCGGCGGCCAAACGGCTCTGAACCTCGCCGTGGAGCTTTCGGAAAACGGCGTGCTCGAGAAATTCGGCGTAGAGATGATCGGCGCCAATCGCGATGTGATCAACAAGGCCGAAGATCGCGACCTATTCCGCCAGGCAATCGTGCGCATCGGCCTGTGCGTGCCGCGCAGCGGCCTTGCACACACAATGGAAGAGGCCCGAGCGGTGCGGCAGTCGATCGGGCTGCCCGCGGTGATCCGCCCCGCCTACACGCTTGGCGGCACCGGCGGCGGCATCGCGTATAACGTGGACGAATTCGAGCAGATGGCCCAATGGGGCCTGCGCTGCAGCCGCATCTCCGAAATCCTCATCGAGGAGTCGGTGATCGGCTGGAAGGAATTCGAGCTGGAGGTGATGCGCGACAAGAAAGACAACGTGGTGATCGTGTGCTCCATCGAGAATTTCGATCCGATGGGCGTGCACACGGGCGACAGCATCACGGTGGCGCCGGCCCAGACGCTCACCGACAAGGAATACCAGCGGATGCGCGACGCTGCAATCGCGATCATTCGCGAGATCGGCGTGGAAACGGGCGGCTCGAATATACAGTTTGCCACCAATCCCGCCGACGGCCGAATGGTGGTGATCGAGATGAACCCGCGGGTGTCGCGCAGCTCGGCGCTGGCGTCGAAGGCCACCGGCTTTCCAATCGCAAAGTTTGCCGCAAAGCTGGCCGTAGGCTACACGCTGGACGAGATTCCAAACGACATCACCCGCGAAACGCCCGCGAGCTTCGAGCCGACGCTCGATTACTGTGTGGTGAAATTTCCGCGGTGGGCATTCGAAAAATTTCACGGCGCCGACAACACGCTCACAATACAGATGAAATCGGTGGGCGAGGCGATGTCGATCGGCCGAACCTTCAAGGAAGCCCTGCAGAAGGCCATCCGCTCGCTCGAAGTCGGCCGCTTCGGCCTGGGATGGGACGCGAAGGACAAGCTGCTGCGCGGCGAAAGCATCGACACCGATGAATTGCGCACTGCGCTCATCACGCCCACGCCCGAACGCATTTACGCCATCCGCTATGCCATTCGCCAGGGAATGGACATCGCCGAGATCCACCAGCTCACCAAGATCGATCCGTGGTTCCTCAGAAATATAGAGCAGATCGTGGACATGGAGGACGAGCTTGCGCGGTTTGCATCGCCGGCCGACGTGCCCATGGAGGCCTTCCGCGAGGCAAAACGTTACGGCTTTTCCGACGTGCAGCTCGCCATGATGTGGAAGTCGAACGAAGACGCCGTCCGCGCCGAACGCATCAAACGCGGCATCGTGCCGACGTTCAAATGTGTAGACACCTGTGCGGCCGAGTTCGAAGCATATACGCCCTACTTCTACTCGACCTATGAAACCGAGGACGAGTCGCCGCACAGCGATCGCAAGAAGGTGATGATCCTCGGCAGCGGGCCCAACCGCATCGGCCAGGGAATCGAGTTTGACTATTGCTGCGTGCACGCCGCGATGGCTCTGAAGGAAGCCGGCTACGAGACCATAATGGTCAACAGCAATCCCGAAACCGTCAGCACGGATTACGACGTGTCGGACCAGTTGTACTTCGAGCCGCTTACGCTGGAAAACGTGCTGGCAATCTGCGACAAGCAAAAGCCCGAGGGCGTGATCGTGCAGCTCGGCGGCCAGACCCCGCTGAACCTCTGCGCGGCTCTGCACAAGGCCGGCGTGAAGATACTGGGCACCAGCCCCGAAAGCATCGAACGCGCGGAAGACCGCGAGCAATTCCAGGCGCTGATCGACAAGCTGGGCCTCTTGCAGCCGGTGAGCGGCATCGCGATGAACGTTGACCAGGCGGCGGCCATCGCCAAGACCATCGGCTTCCCGGTGCTCGTGCGGCCATCGTTCGTCCTCGGCGGCCGCGCAATGATGATCGTCTATGACGTTGACAGCCTCGCCACCTACATGCAGCTCGCGGTAGAGGCCTCGCCCGACAGGCCGGTGCTGATCGACAAATTCCTCGAGGACGCGATCGAGGTAGACGTCGATGCCATCTCCGACGGCCACCGCGTGGTGATCGGAGGCATAATGGAGCACATCGAGGAGGCCGGCATCCACAGCGGCGACAGCTCGTGCATTCTGCCGCCCTACACGCTCACACCCGAGCTGCTCGAGCAGATTCGCCGCGCCACACGGGCACTGGCACGCGAGCTCGACGTGAGGGGCCTGATGAACGTGCAGTACGCGATCCGCAACAACACGCTCTACGTGCTCGAAGTGAACCCTCGCGCCTCGCGCACCATTCCGTTCGTGAGCAAGGCTACCGGCGTGCCCCTCGCGAAGCTCGCGGCAAAAGTGATGGCGGGTGCCACGCTCGACCAGCTCGGCCTGCTGCACGAGGCGAAGCCGCGCCACACATCCGTAAAGGCCGTGGTGCTGCCATACACGAAATTCCCCGAGTGCGACATACGCCTCGGCCCCGAGATGCGCTCCACCGGCGAGGTGATGGGCATCGACAACGATTTCGGCCTCGCCCTCGCAAAGGCGCAGATTGCCACGTCGATGGCTCCGCCGCTGTCGGGCAGGGTGGTGATAAGCGTGAAAGACCGCGACAAGCCCGGCATCGGCCGGCTGGCCAAGAGGCTGCGCGAGATGGGCTTCACACTGGCCGCCACCGCCGGCACATACGGCGCCATCCGGGCATTCGGCGTGGAGCTCGAACGCATCAACAAGCTGAGCGAAGGCCGGCCGAACATCCTCGACTCGATCAAGAACCGCGAGATCGCGCTCGTGATCAACACGCCTGCTCCAGGCGTGGAAGGCGCCCGTAGCGACGGCTCGCTCATCCGCAGTTGCGCCGTCATCCACGGCATCCCGTGCATCACCACGCTCTCGGCGGCATGGACGGTTGTCGAAGGCATCACCGCCCTCAAACAACGCGACTACTGCGTGCGCGCGCTGCAGGAATTCCACAAGACGATAGGCTGAGTGTGACATGCAAAGCATCCTCATCACGGGCGGGGCGGGGTTCATCGGTTCGCATCTGGCCGAGCGGCTGCTGGCAGGCGGGCACCGCGTGGTCGTGATCGATGACCTCTCAACCGGCCGCAAGGAAAACATCTGCCACCTGCTGTCCAACACGAATTTCAAGTTTGTGGTGGGCAGCATCCTCGACGAGACGCTGATGGCGCCGCTTGTGGACGAA
>DATLAR010000086.1:0-7061 GCA_035527355.1 Planctomycetota bacterium | reverse complement strand
TCTGCAAGTCCATCGCGTTTCGCAGGTCTTCCGCGTTTGCCTGCTGCACTCCCGTTTCATAAGTCATGATGTCGTAGCGCTCGTTCATTCTCTGCCTGCGCAGCTCGTCGTTCACGGTGAGCGTGCCTCCGAAGTTGTAGTAATCCATCCGCTCGGGCAGGTAAAACCGCCAGGCCACTTGCTTCAGCGGCAGGTCAAACTGCGGGCCCTGAAACTGCTGCGCGTCGATCCGCCACCAATCCAGCCGCGGCAGGATGTAAACGAAATCGACGTTCACCGGCAGCTCGCCGGCCGCCGCCTGCGCCAGCGGCACAAGCACCACTTCGGCGCCGTCGGCATCCTTGCGGTTGGAAGGCACGGTAGACTTGCGGTTCACCAGCAACGACCATATCTCGGCCTTCGGCGGCAGGCGAACCTCGAGGTGCCGCTTGCCGCCCACGCTAAGCTGCAGCTCCACGCGGTTGATGCTCTCGCCAAGCTCGTTCACCACGGTAGTGAGCGTAGTAGTGAGCACCTCGGCCTCGAGAAGCGCCGCCTGACGGTGCCGCGTTGACACGAACGACAGCTCGAATTCGGGCGAGGCGCTCGCGTAGCAAAACGCGGCGCCCGATAGGTCGCCGGTGCCGAACGTGCCGGGCACGCCGCGGGCGTCTTCCACCTGCAAAGACGGCCCAACCGCCTGCGTCGCAAGCTCTACCCTGTCGGTGGCAAACACCACCACGTGGCCGCTCTGGAGGTCTGCGCCCAGCGCCTTTGCGGTGCGCATCTTCACGTCGCCGGCCTCGCGGTCAAATTGCGTTTCGTAATCGAGCCGAAGCGGGTATGGGCGTTCCCACTTGTGTGCAAGCTCGATGCGCCAGCGGCCGCTGCCCGGCTCCACCTCGTCGCGTCGCGCGATATCGGGGCCGGTTACCAGCAGGCCTAGCGCCTCCTTGGGCACCTCAAACTCAAACATCTTCGAGCCGGCGTTTTCCAGCCGGTACGTGAGGTGATGCGTGTGCCGCACCAGGCCCTCGGTCACCTTCGCCACGTGCAGGAAATCGACGGTAACGCGCGGCTTGATCACCTCCGTGTGCACTGTGAGTTCCCAGTCGGGTTTCAGCAGCTTGAACGCCAGCGATCCCTGGCCGCGCAGGCCGAGCTCCAGCGGGTTAAGCTCGCTCACGCCCTTGCGGTCGGCCATTGCCAGCCGCACGCCGCGGTCCAGCGTGATCGCGATCTGGCCGGTATGCTTCAGCGAGCCCAGCACCTCCACGCGCGGCACGCGAATCTCGCGCGGCAGCTCGGATTCTGGCCGGCTCATCGCCACCTTCAGCGCGGTGCGGCCCATCAGCCTCGTGCGGAAATGCACCTGTATCGTGCGGCCATAGTCGTCGACGTTTTCGTCCCAGTGGCTCACCTCGGGCGAGCCGAGAGTATCGATGTCGTAGCCGACCGGTATGCGGAGGTCGATCGAGAACCGGCCGGCCTTGATGATCTCGACGGCGATCTCGCCATTATAAACGAGGCGGTCGTCGGCTACGGTGAAAACCGAATTTTCCTGCGTGCGGATTTCGGGCCGCACCTCGCTTACCTGCGCGGTCAGCACGTCGGTGGCGGCCTGCACGCGATAGGCGTTGCGCACGTCTCCGGGCTTCACGCCCGGGATCGCAGAAAGCAGGGCCTGCGCGCCGCGTGCAAAGTCGTCAACATTCATCGGCTGCGGCTGCGACTTGATCACTATGAAGACCGAGGAGCTGGCGATCACGCCAAGCGTGCCGCGCTGGCTTGTGGCGCCTTCCACCTTCAGCGTGCCCACCACCGCCTCGTATGGCGTGCCCTCGGCCGACGTCTGCGTCACCACGTTCAGCGTGTAGCCCTCGCGGGCAGGCTCCGACAGCTTGGCCTCGAGCACGTGCCTGGCGGGGTCAAACCGCCACGCGCCAAGCGACGGCCCCTCGACCAGCGTAACCACCACGTTTTCGGGCAGCGTCACCTGTATCTCTCTCAGCTCGCCCTGCGCTATCTGAAAGCGGATTCGGTGCCGGCCTTCAGCCACGCCCGTGTCAAACCGTACCACGCTCGTGGTTTCGCACAGGAACGACGTGGCCTCGAGCTGCGTTTGCCGGGCACGCGGTTTCCACGCAAACACCGCGTCGTTGCCGGGGCCCAATATGGCCTTCGCCACGGTCGAATCGGCCGTTTCCTCTCTCAGCAGCCGTATCGCCGTAGGCGCCTCGATCTGCATTCCCGTTGCCGGCACCGTGAGCTGCACGCGGTTGGTAAGCGCCAGCGGCATCGGCATGCGGAAGCCGCGCACCTGGTCGTCGGCTGCCTTTGTGAGCGGGCTCACAAACTTCAGCTCCACCTCGTACCTGCCCGGCTTCTCCACCAAGACATAGTAACGCCCGTGTTCTTCCTGCACCTTGAGGTGCTCGGCGGGCTTCTCAGGCGAGAGGAGGATAGCCGCGCCGGAAAGCACTTCTACGCGCGACGGCTTCGGGGCGTCCAGCCGCAGTTTAATCGTCACCGCCATGCTGTCCTTCTCGGCCAGCAACTGGCAATCCACGTCCTCGACCATCGTCTGCTGCCACGTCCGCAGTTCTGTATATTGATTGCTCGAGCCGGTTATGCAGCCGGGCAGCAGCATGACCGCCAGCAGCATCGCCGCAACCGACGGCACCGCCGCAATCCGGACCGCCCCGCGCCGCACCACGCGCAGCAGGAACCAGATCACGAGCAACAACGGCAGGCCCCACGTGAACACGTGGCACAGCACGGGCGCAGCATCGGGAAACTGCGCCGCACCGTATGCCAGGCCCGAAAGCCCGGCCGCTGCCAGCAGCCGCCGCAGCATGCGCTTCCGCTCGCGCCGCCGCAGCGTTGCCCAGCCCGCGAGCATCGCCAGCGATACTATAGGCACGATCACCGCGCCTGCAAGCGTGGCGCTGCTGCGCCAGTAGGGCACCGCGTATGCCGAAATCTTCAGCGGCTCGTCGCAGCCCAGCACCTGCGTAAACGAGATCGTCCGCAGGTCTTCAGGCGAGCCCGAACGGTGCTGGAATCGGGGCGACTGCGTGGCAAGGATGCCCAATACCATCACCGCCGCCAGCAGCACGCCAAACACGGCTTGCAGTGTGAGCTCGCGTTTTCGCTGGTAGAATACTGTGCCAACGGCAATGATCACCCCAAGGACGATCAGCATCGTCTCCATCGGCACGGCCAGCATGGCATCCACCCAGCAGCGGAGCACGCCCGCCAAAACCGCCGGCAGGCCCGCCGCGGCAAACCTGCGATCCTCGGGCACCATGTTCCGGCTCAGCTCCGGCTCGGCCAGCACGGCCCAGTCCTTCGGCACGTTCACCTGCCAGGTGGCAAACGTGGACCGAATGGGGCTGCCGGGGGCCGCGAGGCCAAACAGCCCGCGCCACGAAAGCGGTGCGTGCGCCTGGCCATACTCCACCTGTACCGTCTCCGGCTCGTTTGCATTGCGGTTGCGCCGCAGCGGGATCATCAGCTTCTTGTCGGCCGTAAACGACGGCGTAAGACGCGTGGCCCGCTCGCCGGTCGAGTCGCGCTCGATCAGGTGCGCCGTCCACACGTTTGCGCCCTCCGGCAGGTCCAGCATGAGGAACTGCACCGATGCGTTCTTCACCTTGTAACGCACCGTGGTCATCGACTGCAGCTCGCCGTCTTCCATAATGCTCATAGTGGTGGTGAGGCCGATGGCCTCGATCACTGCCGGCACCAGCGTGCCGCGGCTGTACACGTTCGCAGTCAGCACGATGGGCTGCGGCGCGTTCACGTACTTGTAGGTCTTCAGCACGGGCGCGTTCACCAGCAGCCTGTAGTTGGACGGCAATTCCTCGCGGTCGATCTCCAGCAGCGTGGTGTTCTTCGTGTCCTTTGCCGAAAGCTGCATGTTCAGATGGCTGGCCACCGTGATGTAGCCGGTTTGGGTTTGCACGCGCTCGCACTGCACGCCGCCCACCGGCACGAAGGCGTCTTTGTCAAACCGCTGATTGTAGGTGATGCCCAGGTTGTAATCGCCGATCACCTTGCGCTGCAGCTTCACGATCCAGCGGCCGCCGTCGTTGATCGGGCGGCTGATGTCGTTGCCCACAAACACCGGATTCTCCAGTTGCGGCGGCACGCGGAAATGAAGCTCGTCTACCGGCGCACCCGATATGAAGTAGTTGAGCGCCACGCTTCCGTAGATGATCTCGTCGCCGATTGAAACCAGATGGAAAGCCTCCACGCGAATGCTCGACGGCTTCTTCTCGGCCATCAGCTTCAGCGTCCAGCCCTTCTGGCGGAAGCGGTAAGCGTATTGGGCGTTGGCCACGCGCATCGGCACCGAGCCGGTATGCACCTCGCGCAGCTCCAGAGCCTTGGGCGTTTCGAGCTGCACGCCCTCCTCGGCCACCACCACAAGATAGCCGCGCTCGTTCTTCGCATCGCGGATCGAAATGCCCTCGAGCTGCTGCTCCTTTCCCAGCGGCCCCTTGCTCAGCTCCAGGCGCATTTTCAGCAGCGTGCGGCCCAGCACCGGCTGTGTGAAATGAACCTCCACCTCCTGGAGGGTCTTGTTTTCCTTCATCTCGCGCACGGTGTAATCGTCCTTCTTCACCGCCGCGCCCGAAACGTCCGCCACCGAATACTCGGCCGGCACCTCGATAATCAGGCTGCGGATCGGCGCATCGCGCACGTCCAGATCAATCACCGCGTCCAGCGTCAGGTCATCTTCCAGCATGCTCACCACGAGCTGCTCGGACGCATCGAACGACGGCACGATATCGTCCAGCGAAATCGACATCTGGTAAGGCAGGGCGGCATACGTGTAATAGAAGACCTTGCCGGTGGGCACGAGCCGCGGATGATTGCGGTCGAGCATTATCCGCGGGAAAGCCGCCGCGTCCACCTGCGAAAGACTGCTCGTCTTCTTCACCACCAGGTGAAGGGCGCTGTCGGTGCCTATGGCCAGGAAACCGCCCGCGCGGATGCCGCCCTCGGGCACGATCACGGGCAATTCGATCTCGGAAGGAAACTGCGGAAGAACCATTTCTGAAAGTATCTGCAGGCCATACTGGCTGGTCTGCGGCTGGTTTAGGATCACAAACAGCTTCTGCACGGCGCCTTCGGCATCGATGCGCCAATCGCGGATATGCTTGCCGCGCACCTGCGTTACGCTCAGCGATTTCGGCACGCTGAACTCAAGCTCGGTGAGCTTTCCCTGCGACACGTCGAACGCAAACAGCGAATCCATGCGCAGTGCGCCGGCGCTCGCCGTTACACCGGCATTGGTTTCGCACGTGAGCACCAGTTTCGCATCCATCTCGGCCACCTGCGGCTTCCAGGCCACGGCAAACGGCTGCCCGGGCCCCAGGATGGCGGTGATCGTCAGCTTGCCGTCCTTCTCCTGGCGCTCCAGTCTCAGCGCGCCCGGAAACAGTATCTCGAGATCCAGGCGGTCGCATGCCACCTCCAGCGTTCGCACCTGCGACGATGGTATTGCAAATGCCGACCGCCGCCACAGGCCGTCTTGCCCCGCCACAGGCCGTGCGGCAAAGATCACCGAAACCTTGTACGTGCCCGTCTTCGCCCACAGCATGTAATAGGTGCTCGCGGCCGCGTCGTAGCGAAGCTTCCACCCCTTCGCGGGCTCGGCCACCGAATCGAGCACCAGGTCGCCTGTTACCAGCGGAATCTCGCAGTTCTTGCTCTTCGTTTCCACCGTGAAACCGAGCGTAAAGGTGATATTCTCGCCCTGGATATCGCCCTTCACGCTCACGTCCTCCACCTTCGCGTCCTTCGGCATCGCCACGGGCGGGAAGGGAGCGTCAGCGGGTGCGGGCGGCGTGGGCTGCAGCACCTGCTCGGCGGCGGGAGCATTCTGAGCACCTTGGAAAGCCGCCTCGCCGGCCGCGCAACGCGCGCAAACGGCCATCGCAAGCACGGCCCACAGCACGACAAAAGCTGTTCGTTTCATTGTTCGAGCCTTTCAATACAAAGTGCGGATTCGCGACGTGAGCTTCTATCATATTCTAACGTTCAACCGGCCGAACGTTCGTAACAGGTGTGTAACATCGGGTCCAAAGTCCAAAGTCAAGAGGCGCAAGCGCAAGGTGCAAGGTCAGGCAACTCTTCCGTTCGATGTTCAGTGTTCGATGTTCGATGTTCGCGCCGTTTCTTCCTCTCCTCCCGCTTCGATGCCTCTTCGTGCTCTTCGTGCCCTTCGTGTTCTTCGTGGTTTGCCTTGACTCTTCTGCCGCTCACCGCGCTCTTGGCAAGCCATTGGCCCGCGTCACCAGTTCAAGCAGTTCCTGCACGCGGTTATCGAGCGGAAGCTGCACGGCCGCCTGCTGCAGCAGCCGGCGCAGGGCGTTGATATCGCCATCCTTCGCGTGCTCGCTCTCGCGCAGCAGCTCGGCAAACTCGGCCGCGGCTGCGGCAAGGAAAAACCGCCCAGCCGTTTGCGGCGTCGGCCGCGAAACCAGCCCGCCCGCCAGCCGATGCGAAATCTCCTCCACCTTGCCGGTGTCCACGTTTCGATACCGCACATACACCGTGCCCAGGCCCGACGCGGCATCGGCCGCGAGATCGCCGGCCCATTCATACAGCTCGAGCTCGTAGAGGGCCGTGGCCGACTGCCCGCTGCCCACCTCGCCCGCGTCTATCGCATCGTTGCGGAAGTCCTTGTCGGCGATGTCGCGGTTCTCGTAGCCGATCAGGCGGTACCGCCGCACGCGTGCGGGGTTGAATTCCACCTGGATCTTCGCGTCTTTCGCGATTGTCTGCAGCGTTGCGGCCAGCTCGTCTACAAACACCCGCTGCGCCTCCTGGCGCGAATCGACAAACATGTAGCTGCCGTCGCCCTTGTTGGCGAGCTTCTCGAGCAGTTCATCGTTGTAGCTGCCCATCCCGAAGCCGATGCTCGTAAACGTTATCCCGTGATCGCGATACGTGCCCACCTTCTTCAGCATATCGTCGGCCTCGGTGATGCCGATGTTCGCCACGCCGTCGGAGCAAAGTATCACGCGATTGATCTCGCCCGCCCTGAATGCCCGCTGCGCCACGTCGTA
>DATLAR010000085.1:0-4536 GCA_035527355.1 Planctomycetota bacterium | reverse complement strand
CATCTTCGCGACCTGGTCGCCGTAGCCGCTGAACACCTTCGCCGACGCCGCCAACGGTGCGAGGACGGCCGATCCGATCCCGGCCATCTTCAGTCCGAGAGCGCGAACGTTGCTGCCGAAACGCTTCAGCTTTCGCTGGGCGCGGCGAAGGGCGCGGACGAGCTTGCTGTCGTCGGCGAAGAGCTCGACGAAGGCGCGGCCTGCTCTGATCGCCTGGTTACTCGGCATTACTCTTCCTCAGTGTCCACGGAGAGGGCATACCAGCCTTCCGGCAGGTCCATCTTTCCGGCGACCACTTCGCCGTCCGCGTCCTTCACCCACACCTTGACGTTCTTGAGCGTCTCGCGCAACCGCACTGGAGTTCCTGCAGGCACATAGACAGTGCGAACGCATCCGGCGGTGGCCGGCATGAACACCAGAAAGACGACGATCAGCCAGAACTCGCGAACCTTCTTCCGAAGCTTGTTGCGGGTTTTCTTGTCGGGGTCGCCGTCCTCCGCCGTGGACCGGCTCTTTCGAGCCAGCCACGGCAGAAGCGCCTGGAGAACGGCGACGATGAGTGCGGCGAGCAGTTTCATATCATTCCCCGAGAATTCTGGGATGCGCGCTTGACATCGGTCCCTTTTTCGTACATAATACCGTGTAAGGATATCAGTTCACAAGCGATACATTCGGCGGGGCTTCTTCCAAGCCCGGAGGGTCCGGGTCTTTCCCGCCTAACTCGTCGTCGTTCAAAAGGGGGATGTTCCTATGTTCCGCAGCACTGTGCTTTTCGCGATTCTTGCCTTTGTCCTGACCGTTCCGGCCCTCGCCGACGTGCCGACCCTGATCAACTACCAGGGCCGGCTGACCGACGCCGACGGCAAGCCCATCAATGGCATGCGGCAGATGACGTTCGAGTTCTACGATGCCGCGACCGGCGGCAACCAACTGCCCGCGAGCGATCCGTTCAGTGAAACGCAGACCGTCACCGTCACCGACGGTGTCTTCAACGTCCTGATCGGTTCCGCGACCGAAGGCGGCGTGCCGACGTCGGTATTCGACGGCGCGGAGATCTACCTCAGCGTCAAGGTCGAGGGCGAGCCGTTGTCTCCAAGCCAGCGGATCGCTTCGGTTCCGTATGCGTTCCGGGCGTTGGACGCAGCCAGCGTGAAGGGCATCTCGGGGGCCGATATCCAAACGGCGCTGGCAGACCTGCAGGCGTTCAGGGCCCTGTTCTGGACGCTGACCATCCAGCCTCCGGAGGGGAATGGATCAACCACTCCGGGGCCGGGCACTTATGCTTGCGCAGTCGGCAGCGCATCGGCTCCGGTCACGGCCAGTGTCAGCTCTGGTCGGTTCTGGCTTTTTGATCATTGGGAGGGTACTGCCGTCGAAGGCACAGCCACTACCAACCCCATCACCATCGGTTCGGGCACAGGCGGACAGGACAGGACGTTGAAAGCGGTGTTCGCCGAACACCTGCCCATCGCCCCCATGTGCCTCGTGCCGGCAGGCACGTTCAGAACCAGCACCGGCGTTGACGTCTACCTGGACGCCTATTTCATTGACACGTACGAAGTGACCAACGAGCTGTACTGCAGATTCCTCAATGCCGGGGGCAATGACGACCACTGGCATAGCCCCATGTCGGGGGAGATCTCCCGTACCGGCTCCGCTGCACCCTACACCTACCAGCCAGTCAGCGGCTTCGAGAGCAGGCCGGTCGGAAATGTCACTTGGTTTGATGCCACTGATTTCTGCACGTGGCGCCCGGCGGCCGAGGGCTTGCCTGTGGGCTGCTACAGCCTGCCGACCGAAGTCCAGTGGGAGAAGGCCGCCGGCTGGGGCGATCCCGCTCGCACAAGCCTGTGGACGTACGCCATCCAGAGCGACAGCATCGACTGCAACAGGGCGAACTACAACTACTGCGTCGGCCGCACCACCGATGTCGGCTCCTACACCAACTATAACAGCTATTACGGTTGCTACGACATGAGCGGCAACGTGCTGGAGTGGTGCAGCGACTGGTACGGGGACGCCTACCCAAGCTCCACGTCCAATCCCACAGGTCCGACCATGGGAACGTATCGTGTGCTGCGTGGCGGCACTTGGACCTACTCTGCCTCGAGCGTCGAGACGGGCTGTCGCGGCCGCATTTCCCCGTCTGTTGTGGTCGGCAACTACGGTTTCCGTTGTGCCAGGACTGTTGAGTGACCCTCAGTCGACTTGCTCCTTCGCTCGTTGCCGCTCAATCGCTACTGTGGCGGTTCCGCTCTCCGGGAAGGCGAAGCACAAGAGAAGCCGCCGGGCCGGGGAGCGGCTCGGTCCGTGTGCTGCGGGGCGGCGGTTGGTACTACAGCGAGATCGGCTGCCGCGTGAGCGACCGCAGCTACGCCTACCCGACGCTCTGGAGCATCTACTGCGGCGGTTTCCGCTGTGCCAGGACTCTTGAATAACCATTTGTCATTTTACTCTTTTACCCAGTAGTGTCCGGTTATAAGTCGAATAATACCAACTGCTTATGAATCGGGCCATGCGCATTTTGCAGCTTGATGTGCGTAAGTGCTTGTGCCATAGGGACTTTCTCGAAAAGGAGAATGCTGAGGATTTGCAGTATTTCGTAGAGTGAGCGGTCGATTCGCAACTCCTTCTTCACAATCGCGACGAGGACGTACACGCTGACGGCGACCCAAATCTGCGTCTTCACGGCGTTGGAGCTCGTGCCGAAAAAGGCTTTGATGCGAAGGTGCTGCTTGATCCATTTGAAGAAGAGCTCGATCTGCCAGCGGCACTTGTAGAGCTGCGCGATGATCAAGGCATCCTGATCGAAGTTGTTCGTCAAAAAGACGAACCGTTTCGCGGTATCCGGATCGACGAAACTCACCAGGCGCAATGGTGCCGGATAGCGTTTCGATGTCACCGGACCTCTGAGGACAATTGTCTGATCGGACCGCAGTCCCGTCGTTTTGTCGACGGTACGGTAGTCTCGGCGCGCGTAGTCGATGTTTCGCTTGGCTCGAGTAACGAAGTATGACATGTTGGTGGTCATACGATACAGGCGCTCGTAATCGATGTAGGCCTTGTCCATGATGTAGAACGCACCTGGTTCGAAGACCAGGTCGTCCAGAAACCGGACATCGTGCCGTTTGCCGTCTGAGACGCGTATGACGCACGGAATGCTGCCTCGCAGGTCCATCTGCGTATGGAGCTTGACGGCTCCCTTGTGCTTGTGAGCTTTGGCCCACGGGAAGAGCGACAGGCACAGGTCGATAGTAGTGGAATCGAGTGCATAGGCGGCTTGCTGCAAATCGACGCCGAAGTCTTCTGTGGCATACAAGGCTCTGGCGTGAGCTATCAAGACTTGAGCGAAGTCTGCATAGATGCGACAGTCGCGCTGCCTGTTGGCATCGGCCAGCGTACTTCGTGAGACCTTGCCTCTCAGGCCGGCGTGATACAACTTGCTGCCGACTGCCTGTAGACAGGTAACAATATCGCGCAGGCTTTCGCGGCCCGTTAGCTGGGCGAAGGCCAGTGCGATGAACTGGTCGTAACAGGAGAACGATTGTACCTTGTAGTTGCCACGGTACCGCTTCACGCACGTGTTGAATTGGTGGCGTGGCACGAAGTCCAGCAGCTGCGAGAAGATGAGCCTTCCCTGGTTCATGGGTCTGACCTTTCCAGCCAAAGGTGGTTCGGATCAGCCCATATTGTACATTCGATTTGAAATCGAAAACACTCATTTTCATTCGCAACTGGTTGTAAGCACTGGAGTTAGCACCAAGATCGAAATCAACAACCGGACACTACTGTCTTTTACCATTTGCTTCGTCGCCCGACCGAAGGGAGGACGAAGCGCGAGAAAATGCGTGGTCCGTGAGGCAGCAGCTTGCGGGAGCGCGAGGCTCCACAAGACCGCAAGAGCGGCGAGGCACTTCACGGGCGGCCTCCTTGTCACGCGGACTTCAGCTTACCGAACCGCTCCAGGTCGGCGTGCTTGATCTGGATGCCTTCCTTCAGTTCGCTCTGCAATGCGGCCGACGGTTGGCTGCCATCATTCTGCTCGGCGTAGCGGGCAAGAACAAACTTCATCGCCTCGTCCAGCCGCCGCAGACCGGCGTCTGGCGTGTCGTCGGCCACGGCCTTTTCGGCGAGTTTGATGCCGGTGATGATCGTGCCTTCGTACTTCTTCCACGCCTCGTGGAAGGGGCCGAGCTTGTTGATGAACAGATAGACGACGGCGCACGCGAGGAGCCAGATCACCGCGAAGCCCGCGCCCGAATTCAGGAAGCCCGAGATGCCCTTGATGATCGAGTCGAACATAGATGCGTCCTTTCTTCAATGGCCCCCGCCGAAGCGGCTGAAGGCCTGCCTGAGGATACTGACATTTTCGCGAGTCACTTCGATGACGTTGCCGGGCGTCTCGCGCCCGTAGGGATTGAAGTCGTCCGCCCGGAAGGGACGTCCCTTCTTCGGATCGCGATGGGCATTGGCCAGCAGCGCAGCGATCAACGACGTGTGCGCCCACGACTCGCGACCGTGGCCCTCGGGCATCCA
>DATLAR010000084.1:0-4286 GCA_035527355.1 Planctomycetota bacterium | reverse complement strand
ATAAGAAAAATGATGTCAATGCATTCGTGGGACACCGCGTCTATGCACGTGAGCTTCGTGGGCCCCCGGTATCTATGCATATGAGCTTGCCTGGCATCGGCCCGGCAAGCTGTGTGGAGCCCACAAATCGTTTACGGACCCCAAGCCAGGAGCAATCCTTTTTTCCTTGAATGCCCACCGTCTGCAGTGGATAATGCCACAGATGGGCATCGAGCCTTACGAAGCCGACACACCATCCGGGCAGGAGAATAGGCGATGGAACGATCAGACTTGCTGCGCAGGCGCGAACTGCTGAAGTCGCTCGGCTCGGCCGGGCTGCTGGCGGCCGGCGGTCTACTGCTGCCGGGTGTTGGCAGGCGCACGTCGGCCGCAGAGGCCGGCCCCGAAGCGGCCGGGCAGCTTGCCGGGGCGCCGGCGCCCGGCGTGGCAGACCCCGGCGTGGCGGACCCCGGCGTGGCAGGTGTGGAAGACCGCGCTTCCGCCATCCGCATCACCGGTCTGCAGCCGCACAACATCGGCTCGCAAATCTACCTGAAGATGGAAACCAACTTCGGCGTGTCGGGCTGGGGCGAGATCAAGCAGGTCGATACCACAGTGGCCGCGGCGCTGGCAATGTCGATGTTCGAGATGCTGAAGGGCGAGAATCCCACGCGGATCGATCACCTCTGGCAGAAGATATACCGGGCGCACCGCGACATCCGCGGCGGGGCCTTCATGCTTCACACGCTCGCTGGAATCGATATGGCCCTGTGGGACATCGCCGGCAAGCTCTGGAGCGTGCCCGTCTACCGCTTGCTGGGCGGACAGACGCGCGACAAGATTCGAACCTACCCCAGCGCGAAGGCGCTGAAGGTGGCGCCCGGCGGGCCGTTTCCGTTCTCGGGCACACCCCAACAGATCGAGGGAATCCTCGATCGTATCCGCGAAGCACGCGAGCGCGTGGGCCCGGACGGCGACGTGATGTTTGACGCGCACAGCGCTCTGCCGCCTGCCACACTGATACAGGTGGCTGCCGCAATCGAGCCCTACGACGTGCTGTTCATCGAGGAGCCGTGGGTGCCCGACATGGAGGTCTGCCGCAAAATCCGCAACGCCGTGCGTGCGCCGCTGGCCACCGGCGAGCGCGACCGCACGATCTGGCAGGTGCTGCCTTACCTCAAGGAGGGAGTGATCGACGTGCTTCAGGCGGACGTGGGCCACACCGGGGGCATCACGCCGATGCGGAAGATGGCGGCCCTCGCCGAAGCCTACCAGGTGCCGCTGGCGCCGCATATCGCACAGTCTCACCTCGGCCTCACCGCCAGCTTCCACGTGGTGGCATCGATCCCGCTGTTCCTCATTCACGAGGTGGTGGGCGGCACGCCCACCGAGATCATCCATAAGCGGTGGGAGATGGATGCCGAAGGCAACGCTTCGCTGCCGGAAGGCGTGGGGCTTTGCGTGGACGTAGACGAGAAGGCCCTGGCACAGGCGGTGGCGAACCCCAGGCCGAAATCCAACTGGCCCGGCCAGCGGCTCAGAGACGGTTCCATAGCCGATTATTGAGGAGCCATCGAGAATGCAACCGCAACAACGTGCAGTTGTGAACAGACGCGACCTTTTGAAGCAGATCGGTGCCGCCGGCATAATGGCCGGCGCGGCCGTGGGCGGCGCGGCCGCGAGCGGCCTGCTTGGCGATCTCGCGTTCGCCGGCGAGCTGCCGGCTGCCGCTGCGCCGCCCGCCGCGGCGGCACGTGTCGAAGACCGCGCTTCTGCCATCCGCATCAGCGCGGTCAGTCCGATAATCTCGGCCGGCCGCGTTTTCGTGAAGATTCAAACCAACCAGAACGTTACCGGCTGGGGCGAGCTCAAAGGCATCGAGCCTGCAACGGCGGCAACGCTGGCAACCTCCATCGCGCAGATACTGATAGGCGAGAACCCCACGCGCATCGAGCACCTCTGGCAGCGCATGTACCGCTCGCACCGCAACCAGCGCGGCGGGCCGTTCATGGTGCACACGATCTCCGCGATGGACATGGCCCTGTGGGACATAGCGGGCAAGCTGCACCGCACGCCGGTGTATCGCCTGCTGGGCGGCACTGCTGCGACCGCCACTGCTACGGTAGCCGGAGGTGTTGTTACGGCCATTACAGTCACAAATGGCGGCACAGGCTATACCACTGCTCCTGCAGTCGCCATAGCCGGTGGAGACCAGTTCACCTTTGATGCTGAGCCGACCTGCAAGACGATAGAGATGCCAGTACTATTCTGGTACGATGGAGGAGCCGTCGCTTACACGGTTGACCACGTAAATTCATTGGTAGACGGCTCAACCGTGATAACAGGTGACCCATACGGCCCAAATGTCAGCTACTCGAGCGGCGGTACGGGTGCCACGGCAATTGCTACAGTGGCCGGTGCGGTCACTGCAGCCACGATTGTCAACCATGGAAGTGGCTATACCAGTGCGCCGGGCGTTGTGTTAACAGGCGGTGGTGGAACCGGCGCCACTGCAACAGCGCTGGTGTCTGGCCCCGTTACCGCCGTAACTGTCACCAACGGAGGAATGGGCTATACCGATCCTCCTGCTGTCTCATTCGTTGGCGGCGGAGGCACAGGCGCCACAGCAGTCGCCACAATCGAGGGCGGCGCGGTTAGCCAGATCGCGGTTACGAACGGGGGCAGCGCCTATACGAGCGCACCCGCCGTAACATTGACAGGTGGCGGCGGCACCGGCGCCTCCGCAACGGCGACTGCCGTGACCGACATTCTGAGCGAGATCATAATTACGAATGGTGGCAGCGGATACACCAGTGCCCCGGCGGTAACAATTACTGGGGGCGACGGCACAGGAGGGACCGCCACAACAAGCATTACCACGTCTGTCGTCTCTGCTACTACCGTTACGGCCAGCGGCAGCGGCTATGCCACCACCCCTACCGTCACCATATCAGGGGGTGGCGGCACGGGCGCCACGGCGACGGCTGCCGTAGCTGGTTCGCAGGTCATAGACATTTCGATAACGAATGGCGGCTCCGGCTATACAGCGGCCCCAACTGTCACAATAACGGGCGGCGGAGGGACCGATATTCTTTCTGGCTATGTGGCGGCGGCTTTTGCCAAAGCGGGTTTGACAGCGGTGACGACTGCTGATTCTAGATGGTACCACGAGGATGACGGTGATATCCATTGCGGCACAAATGCTCGCCGAACCGTACCATCCTACAAGTGGTGGGAAAAGTGAAAGCGAAACAAAAACACAGGAGAAACCACATGTCATTAACTGGCACAATCTCGATCCTATTCACATGTATTCTTTCGTTGAACGCCCCTGCGCAGGATGCGCCTCCGACACAGGCCTATCAGGAGCTATTCACAAGTACTGCCGCGGAAATCATAATGAAGGGAACGCGAGACTGGGGAATTCCGCGTTCCGACATATTTCCCATGATGCCATACGTAGAGCGCTTGGAAAAATCGGGCTTGGAGGCCGATGTACCGTTCCTGCTGAGCATTGCGAAAGAAAAGGACGGCGACGAATCAACATTCGCTTTGTTGATTCTGCTGCGCAAGGGCGGAAACGATGCGGTAGAAGGCTTGTATGCAGCTTCTCTCAAGAACCCTAACGCTCTCATATTGTATTTCGCTTCTCCCTCTGATGCACGTGCAGTTGCAGCGCGCATGATAGGCAATAAGGAATCCGCCTTGGCAGTCAGATACGGTGCCAGTCTCTTGGGTACGGTCGGCGACGCCAACAGCCTCGCCCTGCTAAAGAACATAGAGGCCGATGTCCAAGATGCGGATGGAAGCGCGCGTGTACGCGGTGCGATTAGGGGAATAGAAGCAAGGTTGCTTGATACCCCCGAGGCCCAACGGGACGAGTGGTGCAAGCAACAGCTACTCTGCATGGCCGCGCGCAGAATAGGACGGTCTGCAGGGGGTTGGAGGGTTAGACTCGTTGCGTCTTGCATCCACAAGGCAGGATACGAGTTTACAATTCCCTTCTTGCGGGCAAAGATGAAGAACAGTGATGGTCTTGCGATAGCTTTGGCCGCCGAGCAGAAGGCAACGGAACTCATTGATGACATATCCATCATTGCAGGAAGAGGGGGTCGGGAGGGGACCATGGCAATGTCATCCTTGGGCAAGATCGGCACTGATTTGGCTTTTGAGGCTATTGGCAACCAGATCAAGCCGGGTGAAATCGCGCATAACCGACTCGTTGCAGCGGTACTTGCCGCCTATCCGAACGAGACCACTGCCGCTATTCTGGAGAAACTCACCAAGGATGAGCGCTACAAGGAATC
>DATLAR010000083.1:0-6693 GCA_035527355.1 Planctomycetota bacterium | reverse complement strand
GCGATGATGCACAGCACATCGAAAGAACACGTGCGCCGGCAGGCGGCGGCCCTTGCACGGGAGCTTGCCATTTCCGATCACGACGTGCTGTTTTCCACCGAGGAATTCAAGAAGGCATCGATGCGCTTCTTCGCGGAATGAGTTCCTGAGAATCGAAAAGCCGGCACCGCGCACGGATTCACCAATGCCCCCCACCGCTCTTCCGGTTCGATTTTTTGCTTGACATCTGCCAGACAAGGGATTAATATATGGTTGCGATAGCGACCATCGCGGAAGTCTTTTCTGCTGAAGAACAGGTGAAGAGAGCTTTTGGATGCGCTTTGGCTAACGAAAATGATTCCTTTTCACAATTGGAAAACGAGTGTTCGAGCCCAATCCACGGATCGGTGGCATCGAGCCGATGGCCAGAGCACAGGAGAATTCAAATGGCAAGAAACATGGGATGTGCGCGGGTATGGATTCTGGCTGCGATGTTCTGCTGCATGGCTTCAACCTGCTTTGCGGAGGCTTTCAAGGCCGGAAAGCCGAAGCTGCCGGCCGAATTGACATTTCATCTGCGCACAGGGACAAAGCCGGGAGAGCCGATGGTTCTCGATGTGGTGGCCGCTAGCAAACAGCCGTTCACCGATGGGGCCGTGATGCTTTCACTGCCGGCCATTGGCAACGAGAAAGCTGCGGAAAAAGTGCTTTGGCGTGGTGATGCCGACGAACCCCTGACGATAAGCAAGAGCTGCACGCTCACGGCTCCGGAAGTGGGCCGCTACGAGTTCCGCGCTTACTTCATATTCTCATTCGCCGGCAAACGCGCGAGCACACTGATGCGCGTGCTCTATGTGGAGGTGGGCGCGGACGCGATATCGGCATCGAACACCTCCTTTGAGCAGATCAAGCGCGAAGAAGTACAGAAGGAGATGCAGAAGCGCGGGCTGAAAGGCGCCTCCAGCGAGGAATTGCGGCAGAAGGCGCCTGATCTGCTCAAGAAGCTGGAGGAGATAAACGGGAGCATCCCTGGCGCCAAGAGCTTGGAGCCGAAAGCTGCCGGCCCAAGCACAAAGGATCCGGTTGCCATCGATTCCGCCGGCGGCGAGAACGTGCCGGCACCGGCCGCAGAACCCGCCGAAGGAGTGAAGGAGGCTGACACCGAAGGGGCCAAACCTGTTGAGCCGGTGGAGCCAGAGCGAGAGAAAGAGGAAGCATTTCCGGTTCAGCAGCCAGTGATGGAAACAAAGGACGGCGTTTCGGTAGAAGCGCCGGCCGGTGCGAAAAAGAAACCGGCCGCATCGAAGGCTCCTGACGAGGGCATCAAGGAAGCCGTGCCCATAGAGGAGGGTGACAATGAGCCGGAAAAGAAGCCGGGCACGCCCGACCCCGACGACGAAGCGACCGATAAGGTTGAGAAAGATGGCGCAGCAGCGCCGGCCGACAAAGAGCCTCTGGCGGCCGAGCCAGAGGCTCGCAAACTTTCAACCTCTGCCAATATATACGCTGTATATGGCGTCATAGCTTCCTTCACTGGCATCTCCGACCCCGATAGCGATGGCTACTGGGCCACCTACACGTTCTACTTCGGCATCGATGCCGATGCGATGCCCGGGCCGGCTACCGTCTATGGCAGAATGATCTGCGAAACAACCGGGCAGGAGTGGTGGTCGTCGTCCACTTGGTCAGTTTCCGGCGTCGCTACCGATTATAAGTATTTCACTTTTGATCACACCGATTTTGCCGGCTATATCACCGGCAACACCAGCCTTGATTTTTCGGTGGAGATATGGAATTCAACAAGAACCACCCGCCTGGCCCGAAATACGAATGTTTTCAATGAGCCGGTGAAGGTTGACCCGGCTAGTTCGGTTACGGTATATTCCGTATACGGCGAAATCGACAGCTTTGCTGGCGGGGCCGATGCCGATGGCGACGGTTACTTCGAGACCTTCGATTTCCTGATCGGCATCGATGCCGATGCGATCCCCGGGCCTGCCACCATATATGGAAGAATGAGATGCGTTACCACCGGCCAGTCATGGTGGTCTTCGAGCTCGTGGACCGTTACAGGCATCCCCACTGATTACCACTACTTCTCCTTTGATGAAACCGATTTTGCCGGCTATATCTCCGGAAACACCGACCTCGATTTCACCGTGGAAATATGGGATGTGACCAAGACCACGAAGCTGGCCGAAGATACCACTGTCTTCGGTGAGCCGGTGAAGGCCGATTATATTACTCCAACAACATACGCCGTATATGGAGTAGTCGATAGCTTTGCAGGCACCGTGGATGCCGACGCTGACGGCTATTTTGAGGCATACACCTTTCGCATCGGAATCAACGGAGACGTTACGCCTGGCTCGGTGACAATGTATGGCAAAATGATCTGCACCAACACCGGGCAATCCTGGTGGTCATCAACTTCGTGGACCGTTACCGGGACGGCCACTGATTACCACTATTTCTCGTTCAGCCAGGATGACTTCCCGGACCTCACGGGCAATACGGATATTGACTTTACAGTTGAAATGTGGGACGAGGCAAAGACGACAAAACTTGCGGAAGATATCACTGTGCTTGGCGAGCCGGTGAAGGCCGAGCCTGCCTGGGAGCATGTCGTCTACGGCAAGATCGACAGCTTCACGGGGACGTCGGACGCGGACGACGATGGCTATTGGGATGCCTTCACGTTCCGGATCGGCATTGATGCTAATGCATCGCCCGGCCCTGCGACCATCTTCGGCAAGATGATCTGCACCACGACCGGCCAGTCGTGGTGGTCGTCGGGCGCGTGGACGGTGACGGGCACATCGGAAGACTGGGTGTACGTTGACTTCAGCCAAGGCGACTTTGCCAGCCTCTCGCCGGGCCACCACGATCTCGATTTTACCGTCGAGATATGGGATGAGGCAAAGGCAACAAAGCTTGCCGCAGACACATCCGTCATCGGTGAGCCGGTGAAGCTGGAGATACCGCTGGACGTGCCTCAATACGTCATCCACGGCAGGATGGAATATCGAGACAGGAACAACTCACCTCATCCGATTCGCTATGCGCTGATCAAGGTATTTGATGAGGACATCATTTTTGATGACGAGGTAGGCAGCACCTATACCAATGCAGCCGGCGATTTCAGCATCACCGTACCAAACTCGGAAGCGAACGGGCTTGACATCTACCTCCGCGTCTACACGCAGTCCGGCTCGGGGGCTTACGCCGGTGCAAGCAGCGCCATCGCTACGGTCAGGAACGACGGGGGGGGCAGCAGCATCTACTTCCTGCAAAGCGCCACTTACACCAACTGCACCACGCCGGACCTCCCGATCACCATGCCGATTCCTTCCGGCATAGCAAACGAAGCATTTTCGGTGTTCGATTCGGCGGTTGAGGCATTCCACCAAACCAAGAGCAAATACGCGTGCGAAATGCCGCTGCTTGACGTGTTCTTCGAGGCCGATGGCACTTACTTCTCGAGCGGTTCAATCTACCTGCTGCGGCTTGATCGATGGGACCGCGACGTGATCCTGCACGAGTACGGTCATTTCATCCAGCAAACAATCGGCTTCCAGGATGGCTCCGCCGGCTCGCCGGATCACTCGTGGTATGAAGACCTGCGTTACTGGGCCGGCAGCTCGCCAACCACGCGAACCGATGCGCAGGCGCGCAACCTGGCCTTCCGCGAGGCATGGCCAACCTTCTTCAGCATCTCCGTGCAGTTCACCACGCTGACACCGGACACCACCTACAGCGACACCGAAGACACCACGATCGACGACAATCTCGAAACCGACACAGCACTGCACCTCTCGCCCGGGCAGTTCCACGAGTCGATGAACTGCTGCGCCCTTTGGGATATCTTCGACAACTGCAATCATGCCGTCGACGACAACGACACGCTTGGCAGCAACACCCACGAGATGATCTGGAGGGCTGTGTCAACCGGCACCAAACCCGACGACATCATCCAGTTCTGGAACGAGTGGTTCTCGCAGAGCGCAAACGCCCGCGAGATTACTCGCATCTTCCTCGACCACCGGATGACCTTCATCGCACAGAGCCCCACCGGCCCGTCGCCTTCAAACGCAGCGACCGGCGTGGCGGTCACCGCCGATCTCGATTGGAGCAATGCCACCAATGCCACCTCGTACGACGTCTACTTCGGCACATCGGCCGACGCGCTCAGCTTGCTCGGCAATACGCTCGCGAGCAGTTACATCTTGCCCACGCTGGAGTGTGGCACCACCCATTATTGGCAGGTCGTCGCCAAGGACGCGCACGCCGAGGCCGAAGGCCCCGTCTGGCGGTTTACCACCGTGGCCTGCCCGCCCGTCTCGCCCACCAATTGCGGCCACAGCGGCAATACTGCAGGCAGCATCACGTGGACGTGGACGGACAACTCGTCTAACGAGCAGGGTTTCCGCGTGCATAACGCGTCGCACACGGTTCAATGGACCGCCTCGGCAAACAGCACCAGCTTCCAGGAAACAGGCTTGAGTGTGAATACACTGTATACGCGGCACGCGCACGCGTACAACGCGGAAGGCGACAGCGCCCCGAGCACCGACGCAACCGCCTACACAAGCATTGAATCGTGCAACGGCCCGACCTTCGGCACCATCACCGCGGCCAGCATCCAAGCCGCCTCGATCAACACGCCAACCGGACTCGCACGAGGCTCGTCGGGCATCATCATCTGTAACATAACAAACTCGGCCAACTCCGGATGGCGTCCGAATAACGACTTCTGGACATCCAGCGGGCTGATTGCCAACAAAGCCTACGAGTTTACCGCGCAGAGCCGCAACGGCGACACGGACGTAACCGCCGAGACTACATCAAACGTGAAATATACGCTGCCCGTTCCGCCTGGCATCACGTGCGATAAACAGCCGAGCATCGCTCAACCTCCCGGAACGTGCTTCGTGTTCACCAATGCGGCCGGATGGGGCGTGGGCGGCGTAGATCACTACCACTACGTTATTGACGGCAATCCAAGCACCAATCCTACCGGCGCGGGCGAAACATGGAGCACCGGAACCGTTTCTGCGTGCCCTGCCGCAGGCTCGTGGTATCTGCACGTAATGAGCCACAACCCCGAGCATGCCTCGGGCGGAATGATGCACTACGGGCCATACATCGTGCAGCAAGAGACCGCAGAGCTGATTATTGAGGGTCCCGGTTTGTCCTCGCCGCTCATCTCGCCAAAAGGTTCGTTCACTGTAAACGTCTACGGAGAGAACATCGGCACGTTCGCGTCCATCGACCTCGAGATCCGCTTCATAGATCCGGCGGAGCATACGTCAGATGAGTTCGTCATATCACAAACCGGCGGCGATCCGCTGTTCGACGGCTACGCCGTGGCCCTTGGCCCCGGTATTTTCGCCGATCCGCTCGGGAACTGCGACGGCAAACGAGTGCTTGCCACTAGCAGAAGCGGCCCCGATCCCACCGTCACGGGCAGGGCTCTGCTGCTCTCGATCACCTACGATTATCGGTTGCATTGGCGCGCCCCCGCCGAGATACTACCGCTCATTGGCGTTGTTTACCGAATCACAGCAGGCAACGATTCTCTGCTGTTGGATACCGAGGATCACCCCATCGAACACGAGGTTGTTGAAGATAACCTCCGGGCGTGGCCCCGCATCCACGGCGACGCGAACATGGATTGCAGGGTGAACATCCTCGACCTGATATTCATCCGCAACAGGCTGGGGCGAGACGTTACCACCGGCGATAACTGGCAAGCCGACGTGAACGAAGACGGCAGGATCAACATCCTCGACCTGATCTACGCGCGCAACAGGCTGAATACCACGTGCTCGGGGCCCGGGTGAGGCATTTCGGGGCTCTGGAATGTGCACAGCTTTGCACGGCCTGAGCGCCGGCGTGGCCGTGTTGCCATCGCATGCACTGCACCTGTTTCTTGCCTGTCAGGGCCGGGAGGCTCATCCTTCCTTCCGCAGCTTCTTCTCGAAGCGCAGCCATCGCAGCATCGGGCGGTATCCGCACTTGCAGTAGAAATGGGTGTGGTGGGCATCGGCGTCGGTCCAGACGTCGGCGAGGATCGCGCCCTTCTCGGCGGCGCGTTTCAGCGAAAGCTGCACGGCCACCCAGCCCAAGCCCAGGCAGCGGGCGTCGGGATGTGTGAGCACCGGCCCGGCATACGCCCAGCGCTTGTCGCGGCCCAGCGTCTGAATGCAAAACGACAGCACGCGGCCGTCCTTCACCGCCACACCGATCTCGTCGGGGCCGAACGTCTCGTCGGTCGAGCAATCCATGAAGCAGGTCTCGATGAAGGGCCGCGTGCGCGTCCACGTGCCGATTTTCGATTCCGTGCCGAGCACCCAGAACGGCCACGGGTTGCAGCCGAGCAGTTCGATGAGCGACCTGAAATCCCGCGGCTCGCACGTGCGGCATTCGTAGCCTTGGGATTCGAGCTCGCGGATCCGGGCCTGCACCGCGTAGCCCAGCCGGAAGTTCTCCAGCGACTGCACGAAATTGCGGTTGCCGTCGGTCTGGTCGTATCCGATGGCGTTGAAGAATGCGTGCGCCTCGCGCCAGTCTTCCTGCGGCGCGATGAAAAACGCCATCGGCGCCATCGGATTGCACGTGGGCGTGATCATCGGCGCGCCCAGGCCGCGGGCGAATTCCTCCGCGCGCTCGCACAGCGCCCGGCCGATCCCACGGCGGCGGAACGCCGGGTCC
>DATLAR010000082.1:0-2716 GCA_035527355.1 Planctomycetota bacterium | reverse complement strand
CACGCCGCAATCAACGACACCATCATTCGTTTCGTCATGGCTTGTTCCCTTTTCTGCGCAGTGAATATGCCACAACCGCACGACGTTGTCAAGCTGAATTCGGGGCAAGGCCAAACATAGAATGGGGCCGGAGGAAGATTGTAATCCATCCTATTGATGCCAAACGTCAGCTTGTCAATGTGCAGCTTCCCCTTACGTTTAATCCAAAGGCTTTGAGGCCGGGGCTGTGCCTGGTCACCTTGACCTGTCAGAACCAAGGCACCGGTGTGGACGAGAACATCAAAATCGACTTCAGGATTGAGAAGAAGGGGATGCTTCACAACGTAACATCTGAATATCCTAATCGTATGGAGGTGATTCAAGGTGGTGCACCGTCATCTTCCTATGTCAGCTTTGCCATACGAAATCTACTGCCGAACGAATATCAAAGTGCATCGCTTTTGATCACGGACAACGTCCCTTTTGAAGCGAAGCTCTGGTCCCAAAACTGCGGTAGCTCGCCTGAAGTATTTATCTTTGATGTCCTTTTCGGCGAGACCGAGAAGGTGCCGCCGCCTAAGTTCAAGGAGCAGCCCCTATGAACGTACGATCTTCTGCGAGTCTGATGCGTATAGGGGGCATTCATTAGGCATTTTGGATGTCAACTCTGTGGCGACAATCATCCTGCTCATTTTACCTTGGCTTCTACATCCTCCTTCTTATTCACAGTGATGCAGCTCAAGCCGCGCTATCCTTGCTATCACGCCGCAAATCTGGTAAACTGTATGAACAGGCGCTATTACCGGATTCTTCTTCTTTTCGCAAATTCAGACATACAGCATGGCACTACTCTCCCTGCAAAACATATATAAGGCGTTCGGGCCGCAGATCGTCGTTGAGGGCGTGAACCTCCAGATCGAGGACGGCGAGAAGATCGGCCTGATCGGCGCGAACGGGACCGGCAAGTCTACCATCCTCAGGATCATCGCCGGCTCGGTGGAGCCCGACGACGGCATCGTGCAGGCCAGAAAGGGCATTGCGATCAGCCACGTGCAACAGGATCCCGATTTCTCGGCGCACGGCACGCTCTTCGAATACGTCCGCACCGCGTTCGACGACCTAAACACGCTGCAGCGCGAAATGCAGAGCATTCAAGCCGACCTGCACACCGTGCCCGACGGCGACGAGCACAACCGCCTCGCCCATCGCCTCGCCGAGCTGCACGACCAGTTCGAGTCGCGCGGCGGCTACGCCTATGCCAGCCGCATCGAGGAGGTGCTGCAGGGCCTGCGATTTCCCGAAAGCGTTTTTCACCGCGCCACCACGAAACTCAGCGGCGGCGAACGCACACGCGCCGCCATCGCCCAGGCCATTCTGTCGGAACCCGACCTCCTTTTGCTGGACGAGCCGACGAACCACATGGACCTCGACGCCACCCGCTGGCTCGAATCCTTCCTGCAGAAGTACCGCAAGGCGGTGCTCGTCGTTTCGCACGACCGATATTTTCTGGACAAGGTGGCCGGCCGCATCGCGGAGGTGGACCATACCCGCGTGCAGGTGTTCAAAGGCAACTACACCGACTACCAGACGCAGAAAGACGAGCAGCAGAAGACACAGCGGCGGCAGTTTGAGCAGCAGCAGGCGGTCATCGCAAAGGAAGAGGATTTCATCCGCCGGAATCTCGCCGGCCAGCGCACCAAGGAAGCCCAGGGGCGGCGCAAACGGCTGGAACGCGTCGAGCGAATCGAGCGCCCGCAGGAATCGAAAACCTTCAGCATCGATTTTCAGCCCGCCGTGCGCGGTGCAAACGAGGTGCTGCGGCTGCGCGATCTGAGCAAGAGCTTCGGCGATCACACGCTGTTTTCGGGGCTGCACCTTGACATCGGCCGCGGCGAGCGGCTGGGCGTGATCGGCCCCAGCGGCGCCGGCAAGACCACGCTGGCGCGCCTCATCCTCGGCGAGGAAAAGCCCGACGCCGGCCAGGTGATCCTCGGACACGGCGTTTCAATCGGCTATCACGCGCAGCACCGCATCGATCTCGATCCCGAGGATACGATCATCGACGAGCTATTCAAGGCGCGGCCCAAAGCCGAGATGACGTCGCTTCGCGGCTACATCGGCCGGTTCCTTTTCACCGGCGACGACATCTTCAAGCGCATCGGCGCGCTGAGCGGCGGCGAGCAAACCCGCGTGGCGCTGGCCAAGCTCATCCTGGGCGGCGCAAACTTCCTCGTGCTCGACGAGCCGACCAACCACCTGGATATTCCGTCGCGCGCCGCACTCGAGCAGGCGGTGAAGGACTACGAGGGCACGGTGCTGGTGGTCTCGCACGACCGCTATCTGCTGCGCAACATCGCCACGCACATCCTGCTGATCTCGGGCGGCCAGGCCAGGCGGTTTCCCGGCAACTACGCGGCCTACGAATGCGCCATCGCAGCCGAAGAGGCCATCGCCCGCATAAAGCCGAAATCCGCATCCAAGCCGCAAACAACCGGCCCTGTCCGCGAGCACATCACCACGGCATCGATGAAAAAAATGTCGCTCGATGAAGTGGAGCGAAAGATCATGCTGCTGGAGTCCGAGGTCGAAATCCTCTCCGCACAACTCGACGACCCCTACATCTACGAGCACCCCGAAAAGGCAAAGGTCCTGCAAAAAAGCTACCGGCAAGTGCGATCCGAGCTGGATAAGCTGAACGCGCTATGGGAGAAGATGGTAGAGCAGGGGCAATGCTGAG
>DATLAR010000081.1:0-5899 GCA_035527355.1 Planctomycetota bacterium | reverse complement strand
TTCTCAAGCATTACTGTTATCTCAGTCTGTCCTGAGTTGTGTTTTTCAAAAGAAGCGGGGCAAGGCGGATCGAGCTCGCGCGTCGGCCGATCACTTCAGGCCGTGCCTCACGGATCGGCCCATCTGCCTCACCGCCTGTTTCAGGCGCTTTTCGTTTTCAACCAGCGCGATGCGCAGGTAGCCCTCGCCGGCCTCGCCGAATCCCCGCCCGGGCGACACCGCCACCTCGGCCTCTTCCAGCAGCTTCAGGCTGAAGTTTATCGAGCCCATCGAGCGGTATTCCTCGGGAATCGGCGCCCACACAAACATCGTGCCCTTCGGCTTCGGAATGTCCCACCCGTAGCGGGCAAGACCGTCGCACAAAACGTCGCGCCGTTGCTGATACACCGTCTTCATCCGCTCGACGTGATCCTGGCACGTTCGGAACGCGATGATCGCCGCGATCTGCACCGGCTGGAAGATTCCGTAGTCGTAATAGCCCTTGATCTTGCCCAGCGCCCGCACGATTTCGGGATGGCCGGCGCAAAACCCGATGCGCCAGCCGGCCATGTTGTAATTCTTCGACAGCGTGGTGAACTCGCAGCCCACCTCCTTCGCGCCCTTCGCCTGCAGGAAGCTCGGCGCACGCCAGCCGTCGAAGGTGGTCTCCGAATACGCGAAGTCATGGATCACCAGGAAATTATGCTTCTTTGCCAGCCCCACCACCTCTTCGAAAAACGGCAGCTCCACGGTCGCCGTCGATGGATTGTGCGGGTAGTTGATAATCAGCACCTTCGGCTTCGGGTAAAGGTTCTTGCAGATGAACGAGATATCGCGGAGCGTTTGCTCCTGGTCGTTCACCGGATAGCTCACCACGTTGGCCCCGGCCAACGCCACGCTGTAGATGTGGATCGGGAACGCCGGGTTTGGCACCAGCGCCGTATCGCCCGGCCCCATCAGTGCCAGGCACACGTGCGAAAAGCCTTCCTTCGAGCCGATGGTAGCCAGCACCTCGGTGGTCGGGTCGAGCTTCACGCCCCACACCTGGTCGTAATGGAGCGCGCAGTCGCGGCGGAGGTTGTACAGGCCCACCGACACCGAATAGCGGTGGTTGCGGGCGTCGCGCACGGCCTCGCAGAGCTTCTCAACAATCGGCTCGGGTGTGGCGTCCGTAGGGTTGCCCATCCCCAGGTCGATGATGTCCACCCCTTGGCGGCGCTTCTCGTACTTTATGTGGTTGAGCTTGCCGAACAGGTAGGGCGGCAGCCTCTTCAGGCGGTCGGCCACGTTGATGGAATACGAATCGCTCGACTCTATTCCGATGGTGCGCGCCAGGTCCTGCAGTTCGTCCAGGTCGCGGCGTTTCACAGGCTTGCGGGGCATATTTACTCTCGCGGAAAATCCATTGTCGGCAGCCGTTGTTTCAAGACGGCGCGGGGGCGAAAAATCGCATTGAAGCGTACCCATGAAGCATACCAAAGCCGGGGCGAATAATCAAGTTTAATATTGCCCGCATTAAAGGCGCAAGATGCGCAACGAACCGCGGCGGCGCTGCACCTGCCAAGCCGGCGCCTGGTTCGGCAGGCTCATTCGTATGCGGCCTTCGCCCGGTCAGCCCTGTGTAACTGTGATGCTGTGCGCTCGAGGCGGATCTTGCATGGTACTCCTCTGTCGCCGGCAAAGCGACCTTGCCAGGCAAGCTCCTGCGTTGAATTTCCTGCCTGAGGCAGACCATGCACTACATCGCACATGTCGAAATGCATTGCCTGCGTGCTGATTTTTTGCGAAGCTAAGTCCGCTCTGCCCACGTACGAAGGCACATGTAACGCGCAGAATACGCCTACATACATTAATGCAAATAATGTCCTCGTATGGGCCGAGCGGTCGAATGAAAAAAAATTCCGCTTGACATTCGTAATTCTGGTGGTATACTATCGGTACAAGCTCGTAAGAGTCTGGTGTGTACGCGACCATCTTTGATGTGGTCAAAAGTATGCAAAGGCCGCATCAACAGTCATTCCGTAATAGTAGCTGGTTTGTCTCACCCCCCGTAGTGCCTGTTCCAATCAGAGCGTATTTCAGATAAGGGGTCCGAAAGGAGGTCAAGGCTCTTGCTCTGCTCTGCTGATTCTCCGTAGCGTTAGTGGCCAATTCTGAATGATCGAATCGATTTCAAACATGGGCAGGAGGATGCCAAGATGAAACGGAAATTATCCGGCGTGGTAGTGGGACTGATTTTTGTTCTGTTGGTCGTTCAGGCGAATGCAGCGGTAATTGAGGTAGTTGGCCCCCCCGAAGGATATTACACCATGGGGGACCTGTTGGAATACAAGATCTACGTGCGGGATTTGGAAGAGCCCGTAACTGTCGCGCAGATGCTGCTGGGATTCGATCACACGCTTGCATCCGCTTTGTATGCCTTACCAGGAAGCGCTACGCCTCCATGGAATGACCTTGTCTATCACAACTGGTTCGAGCACGAGTCGGGCCTCTTCGGCGGTATCGATGCAGTTGTAGGCGTCGACCGCTACGGCAGCTCGAGCACCCAGGATGACGGCCTCGTAGTCACGATCTACTTCCTGGTCACAGCAGACCAGAACTACGGGGTGTTCCAGCCATGGTTCCGCCCGCGACCCGGCGATCCCGGGGAAGAGATGCAGACAATGCTCGTTGGCAACAACGTGATATTCCCAACCCTGCTTGTCCGCCCTGTATCCATCTACATTGATCCGGTTCCTCCCCATAGCGTACAGCTTGCCGTCGCACCTTCCACATGTACAAACGCTTCCCTTGCTGAGCTCTGCGTTTGGGCAAAGGACGACGAATTTGGCATCGCCCGATACGAGTACCGCATTCAGAAGAACGGAACCGTTACTGTTCCGTGGACGCCACTCCTGAGTGTCGCTCCGCCGGCAAAAGTGCACACAGCTTGCAAAGATGATGTGGACATCAGTGCTTTGACCGACGGAGTATACCAGGTCAGGCTGCGCGCGTTCGATGCGGCCGGCAACTATACAGAAGCTCCCGGCTTCGAAGAACTGCGGATAGATAAGACCGCCCCGAACGGCCTCGTGCTGACGGCCGAACCCGCCACCTGCACGAACGCCGACACCATCGAGATCACGTTCTGCGCGGACGACGCCGGCTGCGGCATTGCCGGATTCGAGCTGTTCCTTGACGGCGGCTTGGTCCACACCAGCGCGGTCTGCGGCACGCATTACCTCGACGTAAGCGGCGTGGCCGACGGCGAGCACGCGGTGAAGATGATCGTAACCGACGTGGCCGGCAACAAGGCCGAGAATACCAGACCGATCTGGACGGACAAGACCGCACCGAACGACCTGGTGCTGATCCCCGATCCCGCCACATGCACGAAGGCCGACAGCATCGAAATCACGTTCTGCGCGACCGATGCCGGCTGCGGCATCATTGGATTCGAGCTGTTCCTCGACGGCGGCTTGGTGCACACCAGCGCCGCATGCGGCACGCACGACCTCGACGTAAGCGGCATAGCCGACGGCGATCACGCGGTGAAGATGTTCGTAACCGACGTGGCCGGCAACAAGGCTAACAAGACAATCACGGTAACGACCGACAAGACCGCACCGAACGACCTGGTGCTGATCCCCGATCCCGCCACATGCACGAACACCGACAGCATCGAAATCACGTTCTGCGCGACCGATGCCGGCTGCGGCATAGCAGGATTCGAGCTGTTCCTCGATGGCGGCTCGGTCCACACCAGCGCGGTTTGCGGCACGCATGACCTCGACGTGAGCGGCGTGGCCGACGGCGATCACGCGGTGAAGATGGTTGTTACCGACGTGGCCGGCAACAAGGCCGAGAAGACTATCACGGTAACGACCGACAAGACCGCCCCCAACGGCCTGGTGCTGACGGCCGATCCCGCCACATGCACGAACACCGACAGCATCGAAATCACGTTCTGCGCGACCGATGCCGGCTGCGGCATCGCAGGATTCGAGCTGTTCCTTGACGGCGGCTCGGTGCACACCAGCGCGGTCTGCGGCACACATGACCTCGACGTGAGCGGCGTGGCCGATGGCGATCACGCGGTGAAGATGGTTGTTACCGACGTGGCCGGCAACAAGGCCGAGAAGACAATCACGGTAACGACGGACAAGACCGCACCGAACGACCTGGTGCTGATCCCCGATCCCGCCACATGCACGAACGCCGACACCATTGAGATCGCGTTCTGCGCGGACGACGCCGGCTGCGGCATTGCAGGATTCGAGCTGTTCCTCGACGGCGGCTCGGTCCACACCAGCGCGGTCTGCGGCACGCATGACCTCGACGTGAGCGGCATAGCCGACGGCGATCACGCGGTGAAGATGATCGTAACCGACGTGGCCGGCAACAAGGCCGAGAAGACAATCACGGTAACGACGGTTAAGACCAAGCCGACACTGACCATCGATTCGGCACAGCAGGCACAGGATGGCGGTACGGTCCAGCTTCTTGCACCGTCCACCTCCTCCGCTCGCCAAGGCACTGTGACCATCGTTGTGAGTGCCGCGGATGCAGGCTGTGGGCTGAACGGAGTGGGAGTGCCGCAACTGATAGTTGCAGACTCGGCCGGGAATCCGATATCCGTAGGTTCCGCGGTTGAAGGCCCCGCCGGGACGTTCACATTCGAGGCCACGATTGCCGCCGGCACTGCCAACGGCACCGCGACCATCACGGCCACAGCGGTCGACACTGCCGGAAACAGCACAGTTGTTCTGGCAACCTTCGAAGTGAACAAGTGCCGCATAGAAGGCAAGGTTACCCTGCAGCAGTTGAGCGCTCCGTCGGGTGGACTCGTGAGGACCGTGACATTCGTTGCCACGGATGCCTCTGCGAATGTTCTGCGGACGTGGAATAAGGCGTTGGCGTTCGCGTTTGGTTCGACGACGGCGGATTACCTGCTGGAAGACCTGCCTGCCGGCACAGCATTCCTGAGCGCGAAGACCGCGTGGAGCCTCAGGCGCAAGCTGCCTGCTTCAGGCTGCACTTCAACCGTGAACTTCACGGGTGAGAACGTGCTGCTTGGTGGAGACATCAATGGCGACAACAAGGTTGACGCCATCGACTACGCCATACTGAAGGCGAATTGGTTCACGTCCAATAGCGTGGCCGATATCGACGGATCTGGCTACGTGAACATCGGCGACTACGCCATAATGAGGCCCAACTTCTTCAAGATTGGGGTTCCGCTTCCGTAAGCATGTTTCGCAAAGGCATCGCCCGGCCTGGAGAACACTTCAGGCCGGGCGCAAAGCCTTCACAACTGAACGGGAGGATTTTCTTTGTGTGCGACCATTGTGCATTGGAGTGAAAGGTGATGTTTATGCCAAGGTATTTCAGGCCGCTCCTGCTGTCAATGGCGGCTCTGCTGCTGGCCGATCCCAGCCAGGGCGAAACCTATTTCGCACCGCCGGACTGGGGGGCGCAGCCGGAAACGACATTCCAGCATTGGAGCTTCAATACAAGCGACAATCCGCTGCTCAGCGAAGACTGGCGCGGCTTCGCGCCGGCTGTCGCCGTGATCTCCCCTCACTATGCCGCATCGGGATGGTGGGCCGGCGGCGAGGCTTTTGGAAACAGGACAGGCTTCTGGGAGCTCGGGCCTAACGGAACGATCATCATTCAGCTTCCTCCGGTAAACTACACAAACGTGTGGGTGGAAGTTATCTTCTTCAGCGACCTCACGCTGGCGCCAAACACGTCGGTTGTTGGCGCCACCGCCGACGGATCAGCGATGGTCGCCACCGTGGAAGCGGCAGGATACGGCCTTTGGCGGGCACAACGCACGAAGTGGATCGTGCCGAATGGAAACGTCATGGGCAGTATAGTCATCGCCGGTCATCCAGACATGGGCTCGGTGGTCAGTGACGTGAGCGTGTACGCTCTTGCC
>DATLAR010000080.1:0-6084 GCA_035527355.1 Planctomycetota bacterium | reverse complement strand
GCATCCGCCGAAAACGTGGCTGTGGTTCTCCGCAGGATTCACCGCCCTTGCGGTTGCGCTGCTTTTCTCGGGCCTGGTGCCGGTTGGCGTGCCCGGGCAGTGGGTGATTAAGCAGTCGATCCAGCTTTCGTGGGAGGGGCTTCTGGTTTCGCTGGGCGCGATGGGGCTGATCGTGCTGCTGATGGCGGCCGCGTGGCAGAAGATTGAATCGGCTCGCCTCGGCGAGGAGGTCGCGGCGACGGCCGCACTGGTGCTGATGCTTTTCATGATGCAATTCGCCGTGGGAAGCATGTCGCGCTTCGGCAGCCAGGAGTCGTTCATCGCCATCACCACGCGCACTACAAACGTTTATTTCGAGGAATCGGGCACGATATCCGAGGCTGATCCGGATGGCGATTCCGGGCTTGCCGCGTACCTCGGTAAATATGCGCGGCGCTCGGCCGAATCGCAATACTGGCAGCTCAAAACTCACCCGCCCGGCCCCGTCATCTTTTTCTACGGCGCCAGGCTCGCAGCCGGCGTGCCCGCGGTGAGAAATGCGGTGCTAAGCGGCGTTCGCTCGCTGATTCCCGGTGAGGTTTACTGGCGCAACAACGAAGAGCTGAGCTTCCTGAGCTTGCGCCTCGATGACGAGGCCGAGGCCGCCGGCTGGCTGAGCCTGATCGCGCTGCGGCTTGCGGCAGCGCTGAGCGTGGTGCCGCTTTATCTGCTGGCGCGCAAGCTCGCCGCACGGCGAACGGCCCTTTCGGCGGCGGCGCTTGCCGGCCTGACGCCCAGCCTCCTGCTGTTCAATGGCACCATCGACCAGCTTTACCCGCTGATCGGCCTCGCTGCCGTGCTCATCGGATGGCACGCGGCTGTGCGGCGCAGCATGCTGCTGAATGTCCTCTGCGGAATCGTGCTCTGGATCGGGCTGATGTTTTCAGTTGCGTTTGTGGTATTTGCGCTGCTGATCTGCATGCTGCAGGCGTGGGTGCTCATCCTGAAGCCGCCGGCCGGCGAGCTGCGCAAAAACCTGCCATTCCTCATCCGAATGACCGAATGCATGCTCATTCCTTCCATCGTAGGGTTCACTGTAGTGGCCGCCGCTGCCGGATACGGCATCACCGCGTGGCTGCGATGCTTCAAGGCAAACAGCCTTTTCAACCAGTTCGAGGGCCGCACGTACCTGGCGTGGCTGCTGGCCAACCCCCCGATGTTCCTGTCGTTCCTGGGCCTGCCGGCGGCGGCGCTGCTGGTGCGGCGGGTGCTTGCAGAGGGCGGGCGGCTGCTCGAGGAACGCTCGCCGAAGGCACTCGATCCGTTGGCCGTGTGCACGGTGGCGCTGCTGGCGGCGCTGTGGCTCTATGGAGCCAACCGCGGCGAGGTGGAACGCCTCTGGATGCCGCTGATGCCGCTGTGCGTGTTGGCCGGCGTGGGCAGGATTGAACTCGACCGCACCACTGCCCTGGCCCTCATAGGCGTGCAGGGCGCACAGGCGGTGCTATTCAAGATCGGCCTCGATCCGCTTTTAGGCGCGCTCACTTGAGGATGACGCGCTCAAAGAAAGGACTCTTCGAAATGCAGAAGCCGCTCTACTTCGAAAACAAAGGCCAGCTCATCGCCGGCACGCTTCACCTGCCAAACGCGCCGGGGCCGCACCCCGGCGTGATCTTCTGCCACGGATTCACCGGGCATAAGGCCGAAGCCCATTTCCTTTTTGTGAAGGCAGCGCGCGGGCTTGCACAACGCGGCATCGCATCGCTTCGGTTCGACTTCCGCGGCTCCGGCGAGAGCGAGGGCGAGTTTTCAGAGATGTCGCCGGGCGCCGAAATCGACGACGCACGACGCGCACTTCAAGTGCTCGCCGAGCAGCCCGAAATAGACGCCACGCGGCTTGGCGTGGTAGGCTTGAGCATGGGCGGGCTGGTGGCCGCTTGCGTGGCCGGCCGCGAGCCGAGCATCCGCAGCACCGTGCTCTGGGCGGCTGTGGCCGAGCGTTCAATTATGTCGAGGCTCACACAGGAGAATCGCGCCCTGCTCGACACGCAAGGCTGGATGGACATCGGCGGGCTGAAGCTTGGCCGGATTTTTTTCGACAATGATGGAAAAATCGACCCCCTTGCCGAAATTGCCGGCTCCAAATCCGCCGTTCTGATCGTTCACGGCAAAGCGGATGCTGCCGTGCCCGTCGACCATGCCGAAAAATATCTAGCGGCGGTCGGCCAACCCGGCCGCAAAAAAAGAAAGCTGGTACTCGACGAGGCCGATCACACGTTCAATCGCGTGGGCTGGGAGGCCGAAGTCATAAACGCCACCGCGTCGTGGCTGGAAGAAACATTGTGAAAGAGTTTGCGCGCCGACACGGCAGCAGGACAAAATGAGAGGGAGGAGCTGAAGCATGAAGATCAGGCTGGAATACGGCAAGGATGGGCTTTGGATCGACGTGCCCGACCGCAACCTGCTGGCGGTGCTCGACCGCGACAACAGACCCGCCCCGGCCGATCCGATGGGCGTAATCGAGCGGTCGCTCGAAGAACCGATCGGCTGCAGGAAACTCGCTGAGCTCGCCCGCGGCCACAAGACCGCCTGCGTCGTCATCAGCGACGTTACGCGGCCCATCCAGAATCACGTGCTCCTGCCGCCCGTGCTCCGCCGGCTCGAAGAGGGCGGCATCGGCAGCATCAGCATCCTCATCGGCAACGGCCTGCACCGCCCAATGACCGACGAGGAGATCAAGCGCTCGGTGGGCGCCGAGATCGCCGCGAAATACAAGGTGCACAACCATTTCGGCCGCGACGCCGCCGCCAATCCCTGCATCGGCAAGACCAGGCGCGGCACGCCGGTTTGCATCGACAAGGTTTTCCTCGACGCCGAATTCCGCGTGATCACCGGCCTGGTAGAGCCGCACATCTACGCCGGCTACTCGGGCGGCCGGAAGGCCATCGCCATCGGCATCGCCGCACTCGATACCATCCGCGCGATCCACTCGCCCGATTTCCTCGAAGACGAAAGCCTGCGTTCGGGGCACATCGATGGCAATGCCTTCCACATCGAGGCGTGCGAGATCGCGGAAATGGCGCGGGCGCATTTCTGCGTAAACGTGACGATGAACCACGACCGCAAGATCATCGGCGCATACTCAGGCGACATCTTTGCCAGCCATCTCGCCGCCGTCGATGCCGTAGCGCGCGATTGCGTGCGCCTGCTGCCGCAGCCGGCCGATATCGTCATCACAACCAACGCCGGCTATCCGGCGGATCTGAACCTATACCAGTCGCCAAAGGGGCTGCAATCGGGCGCCAGCATCGTGAAGCCCGGCGGCACCGTGATATTCGCGGCCGAGCTGTGCGAGGGCCTCGGCGGCAGCGAATTCGCGCAGCTCATCCTGCAATCGCAGTCGCCCGAGCACGCCATGGAAAGGCTCACCTCGCCCGGATTCTTCGTCATCGATCAATGGGGGCTGGAATCCATCTGCAAGGCGCTGCGAAAGGCCGAGGTCATGCTGTTCACACGCGGCCTCTCGGCCGACGTAGTGAAGCGGTGCTTCATGACACCCATCGCCAGCGTGGAAGAAGGAATAAAAACAGCCTTGCAAAAGCACGGCCCCGATGCTAAAATTGCCGTCATACCCAAGGGACCATACGTCGTCGGCACAATAAATGGAGACGGCATCAATGGACAAGAAAGTCTGCAATGAATGCGGGCGCGAGTACAAGCTTACTACCGAAACCTGCCCCGAATGCGGCTCGGCGCTCGAGGTGCGCGAGGTGCCAGACCCTGAAAACTGGGTGATAATCTTCCACAGCCTCATCAAGGAAAACGTCTTCGAAGTCCAGTCAAACCTCTCCGACTACGGCATCAGCAGCGAGGCGAGGCTGGTGAATCTTTCTGATTTCAAGATTTCGCTGCGCTCAATGACAACCTGGGCGGTGGTTGTTCGCAAGGAAATCGTTGGCGAGGCGATCGACAAGCTGCACATGGCGTACGGTTTCGAACCCGCCCGCAAAGACGCCGAGGCCGTAGCCGCCCGGTATCCCGTGCTGCAGGAGCCGGCCGAAAAGCTGGCCGAGAAGCCCAACTGGCCTATCATCATCGAGGCCCTGCGCGATCCCGAGCTGCCCGGCCCGCTGATTGAAAAATCAATCAGCGCACTCATTGCCGCCGGCAACGCCGCCGAGGAAATCGTGCTGCAAGCGCTGATCGAGGAACTCCACCAGGAGCATTACACCGTGCGCGCTCACGCGGTCGATCCGCTCACAGACGCCCTCAGCGAGATCGGCACCCAGCAGACCATCGAGCGGCTGCTTGAGCTTTGCGCCGATCCCGATTCCACCACGCGCCTCAACGCCGTTCACTGCATCGGCCTGTTTGGCACCATCGAGCATGCCAGGAACCTTCTGCCGCTGCTTGAAGACGAGGACGAAGACGTGAGGCAGGAAACCAACGAAGCCCTCGGCACGCTCACCGACGATTACGTGTGGGAGGATTTGATCACCACTCCGGAAGAGGGCCGAAAGGTTCGCCGGCGCTGGGAAAAGCTGCTGAAGAAGCTGCAGTAGGTGAGGCGTGCGTGCAAGATGAGATCACGGGTGCGTCGCGGGACGCAGGGCCATGCTACAGGTCTCTCCCTTCAAAACAACCCGCCCGCCCTCTCGTATCCCTTCAATTCCTTCGGCGCCTTCTTGAACGTTACGTTCACGTGCCGCTGCGGTGGGTAGTCGATTCGCTTGCCGGCCAACAACTCGCCAATAGTGATGATCTGGATCTTGGAGAATGGTTCTTCGCGCCACGGAGACTTGTATGTGCCGGCCGATGCCGCCTCGGTGCGCATCGCGGGTGTTGAGCCGTGCATAGTGAGCAATACGCCCATCTGGGCTTTCTCGCGGTCGACCACCGCAATCAGTTCGCGCACGTTTGCGGGCGTGGCGTGGCCGGATTTCACCTGCACAATGATCTGTTTGGTCTTGCCGCCCCTCGGGTCGTCGTGGAAATACAGGCGGCCATCTATGCCTTTGTCGGCACCCTTTTTCTGTTCAACGGCGCGGCCGCCCAGGAGGCCCACCGCCCACCACTGGAATTGGTAGGCGTCGGTCTTGGCCAGGAGCTCGGCATCGCTTTCGCTCACGGGCGCGCCCACCACGTCAAACTCGGCCTTTCCCTCGAAGGCGTCCTGCAGGCGGTTCTTGATCAGCGTGATTGCCACGTGCGTAATGTCGATGCCGATCCACCGCCTGCCTAGCTTATGCGCGGCCGCGATGGTGGTGCCGCATCCGCAGAAAGGATCGAGCACCAGATCGCCTTCGTTGCTGCTCGCGGTGATGATGCGCTCAAGCAAAGCGGCCGGTTTCTGAGTGGGATAGCCCAGGCGCTCCTTTGCCTGCGGGTTTATCGGGGCAATGTCCTGCCACATGTCCTGCAGCGGCACTCCCGACATCTCATCCAGATAGCGAATATATTCGGCCGTGCCGGATTCGGTGTACCTGATACGGCCTTCCTTCTCCAGGGCGGCCATTCTTTCCTTCGGGCATCGCCAGACTTTCGTGACCCCGTTCCATTCGTATTCGTATCCGCCGCCGGTCAGCCCGCCTGCAGTCAGATTGTCGGTGCGGTACCTTCTGCCTTGGCTGTCTGTGAAACGATAATGTGAGCGGACGTAGCTCTCGTTGTACGCCTGGTGTTGCTTGTTCCAAACGAAGCTCTCTGTCTTGCTATAGAGCAGCAGGTTGTCATGAGCGTTGCCGCACGTGCGCGAGTCGCTGTGGGCCGAGGTCCTCTTCCAGATTATGTCGTTCCTGAAGCACTTCGGTCCGAAGATCGCATCCATCAGCACCTTCAGATAATGGCTTGCGGTCGGGTCGCAGTGCAGGTAGATGCTTCCTGTGGATTTAAGGACTCGACGCAGTTCGGCGAGCCGCGGCGCCATCATCGTCAGGTAAGCCACCAGGTTCGTATCGCCCAGCAATCGGCGGAACGCCTGGAGCGCCTCGGAAATCCTACCGCCCTCCTCCACCACGCGTTCATATGTCTGCGCTGCTCTCTCGTCCCACGACCATGTATCATCGAAGGCCTTCGCCTGCGATTGCGAACGCTTGCCGTTCTTTT
>DATLAR010000079.1:0-45588 GCA_035527355.1 Planctomycetota bacterium | reverse complement strand
CCCGAGACGACCGCCTTCGCTGGCACGCCGACATGGGCGCTATCCTCGCCGAGCACGGCATCGGCTGGGCCGCCTACGCCTACCGCGGCCGCTGGGCCACCGTCTGGGCCGAGGGACACGTCGACCGCGAGATCGTCGCACGCCTGATCGGACGATAGTGCATTGGGAAAGGACGAAGAACGGAAAGGAGTTCCGTTAAGCTATACGCTCCGTGATTCAGCACGACATATTCGGCTGTTATGACTTCACACCAACCGCAGCCTTGCTCGCTCTGCCACGAAGGCGCGTATGTGGTCGGGCGTGGTGCCGCAGCAGCCGCCAACGATGCTCGCCCCCGCCTCGATCAGTTGGCGCAGGTGCCCGGCCATCTCGTCGGGTGTTTCGCGGAAGATCGTCTTGCCGCCTACCAGCTCCGGCAGCCCCGCGTTCGGCTTGATCCACAGCGGCAGTTTCGTGGCCGAGCGGAAGAGCCGGGCGATCTCCACCATGTTCGCGATGCCCGAGCCGCAATTGGCCCCCACGGCATCGGCGCCGGCCGCATCCAGCTCGGCGGCCGCCTGCGCGGGCCGCACGCCCATCATCGTGGCGTATCCGGCCTGTCCGCGATCGAAAGTGAGCGAAGCCACCACGGGCAGCGATGAGTTTTCCTTCGCCGCGCGAACGGCCGCCTTGGTCTCGCCCAGATCGGTCATCGTTTCGATCACAAAGCCGTCGGCCCCGCCGGCGATCAGCCCTTTGATCTGCTCGGCAAAGCATTCGACCATCTCGTTTTCGGTGATCGAGCCCAGCGGTTCCATGAATTCACCTGTCGAGCCGATTGACGCGAAAACGAGAGCTTTGCCGGCGGCGGCCTGCTTCGAGATGGCGGCGCCCAGGCGGTTCAGCTCGAACACCTCGCGTTCGAGGCCCGCCTTCGCCAGCTTGAACCTGTTGCCGCCGAACGTGTTGCTGAGGATGATCTCGGAGCCGGCCTGCACGTACGACGCCGCAACGGCCAGCACGTCGGCCGCGTGATCGCGGTTCCACGTCTCCGGGCATTCGCCGGGCTGCATGCCGCGTTTCGACAGCTCGGTGCCCCAAGCACCGTCGGCGATCAGCAGTTTCCTGTCGTTCAACAACTCTGGAAAGCTTTTCATGGCAGCTCCTTTAGTATCATTGACGTCCCTTGCACGATTGTCATAGCGTGCCTCTGTCATGCGATGCCCTCAGCAGAAGCCACAGGAAGAACGGCCCGCCCAGCAGCGCGGTGATCACACCTACGGGCAGCTCCGCCGGCGCGATGACCGTGCGGGCCAGCAGGTCGCACAGCGTGAGGAACATGCCGCCAAACAGCAGCGTTGCGGGCGTCAGGTGGCGGTGGTCCGGTCCGATCAGCAGCCGGCAGATGTGGGGCGACATCATCCCCACAAACCCGATTGGCCCGCAGATTGCCACCACGCCGCCCACCATCAGCGACGTGGCAAAGAACAGCACGCGCTTGGCGCCGGCCACGTTCACCCCGCGGCTGGCTGCTATGTCCTCGCCCGTTGTTATCAGGTTCAGCTCGTTTGTGAGCAGCAGGACGATTGCGCTGCCGCTGAGCACAAACGGAAGCACGTCGAGCACCGAATCGTAGCCCACCGTGCCCAGCCCGCCCATCGTCCACCGCAGGATGCGAAACGTGTTTGTGAAGTCGCTGAGGTACTGGATGAACAGGATCATGCTCGCGAAGAAAAAGCTGACGGCCACGCCGGCCAGCAGCATTGTGCCGGCCGACAGCCCTCCGCGGAGGCTGCTGAGGCAGTAGACGAGCAGGATGGCCACGAGCGCGCCGCCGAATGCCGCCAGCGACACGCCCGATACACCGAGCACGCTGATCTGCACGCCGGAGAGGATGTAAACCGATGCGCCCAGCGATGCGCCGCTCGATACGCCCAGTGTAAACGGTGTGGCGAGGGCGTTGCGAAACATCGCCTGGAAAGTCATGCCGCTCACGGCGAGCGCCGCGCCCGCAAGGAACGAAACCAGCACGCGCGGCACGCGCAGGTGCCAGAAGATGTCGGTTTGCCTGCTTTGTGAGAACGGCCGCAGCACGGCGCTCAGCGACACGCGGCTCATGCCCACCATCGGCGCCGCCAGCAGCACGGCGGCCGCCAGCAGTACCAGCAGCGCGATCTTTGCGGTTTTCGACAGGCGCGCGTCGTTCATTGCTCCGCCACCTCCGGCACCACTACCGGTTTGCCGGTTAGCGGGTGCGCCGCAAAAATGAATCGCTTTCCGTAAATCCGCTCCAGCACGCTGTTGTCCATCACGTCGGCCGCGGGTCCGTGAAATGCCACCTCGCCGGCCTTCAGCGCGAGCACGCGATTGCTGCCGAGCGCCGCCGTGTTGATGTCGTGCGTGACGGAAACGATAGTCGCGCCGGATTCGCGGTTGATCCTGTGAAGCGTGCGGAGAACCTCGTCCTGGTGCCTGGGGTCTAGAAACGTGGTCGGCTCGTCGAGCAGCAGGATAGCGGCGCCTTGGGCAAAAGCGGCCGCGATAAACGCCTTTTGGCGTTCGCCGCCGCTGAGCGTGGTGAGCAGGCGGCCGGCAAACTCCTCGACGCCTGTGAGCGCCATGGCTTCGCGCACCGCCTTGCGGTCGGTTTCGGAGATCGATGAGAACGGGCTGAGGTAAGGATAGCGGCCCATAAGCACGAACTCTTCGACGGTGAACGGCAGCAGGCGGCCGTCGGCTTGGGGCACGTAGCTCACAAGCTTTGCGAGCTCGCGTCGGCTGTAGCTTTCAAGCGGCCTGCCGTGCACGCGGATGGAGCCGGTGCCGCCGGTGAGGATGCCGTCGAGGCATTTCAGCAGTGTGGATTTGCCGGCGCCGTTTGGCCCGATGATCGAGAGCGCCTCGCCTGCGCTGATGTCGACTGAGACGCCGCGAAGGATCGCCTTCTTGCCGATGCTGAACGAGAAATCGGCCACCTCGATCAGCGCGTCCGGTTTGGATTCGTCAGATGCCACGCGGTCAGTTCTCCCAGTCGGCTTCGGGATGAAGGGCCTTCGCAATATCCTCGAGCGTCTGCACCACGCGCGGGCCGGGCCGCATCAGGTGGTTGCCCGCCAGCACGTGCACGCGGCCGTTCTTCACCGCGTCGACGTGCTGCAGCTTCAGCCATTCGGCGAGGATTTCGTCGCAGCCGCCGGGAAAGCGGCTGACGTCGTCTACGATGTCGATGATAACCTCCGGATCAAGACTGATCATACCCTCAGTGGTGACGGTGGGGTAGCGGACGGCGCCGCCCTGGTAGGCGTTCGTGCAGCCGGCGGCGGCGAGCATCGCGTCGTAGAAATTATCCTTGCCCGCGATCCGCACCTCCTTGCGCGAGCTCGAGCCATCGTTGTTGCCGATCGAAACAATCACCCGCCAGCAGCGGCGGCCGGCGCTCTTCCGTTTCACGCGCTCGATCCTGGCATTCATCGCGGCAAGAAGCTCGCCCGCCCGCTGCTGGGCGCCGCAGACCTTGCCGATGGCTCCGAGCGACTCGAGGATGCCGTCGATAGTCTGGTGGTTCACTTCCAGCACGCGCAAGCCGGCGCCGGTGAGGTTGCGGTTGGTCTCGCCGGCCTCCACGAGCGACACGACGAGTTCCGGCCGCAGCAGGAGAATGGCCTCGTAATTGGGGTCGTAGAAGCCGCCGATTTTCTCACAGCGGGCGGCCTCGGGCGGAAAGTCGCAGTATTGAGTTACGCCGGTCACCTTTGCGCCCAGCCCCAGTGCGAAGAGCGTTTCGGTGATGCTGGGTGCGAGCGAAACAATGCCGCTGCCCTGGCGCGCGCTGCCGTGGCGCGCGGTGCCCCGGCGCAGGGCGCTCTTGCCGGCGCTGCTCAGGGCAAATATCATCACAATGCCCACGACAAGCGCCCCTGTGGTCAGCAGCGAGTATTTCAAGACGAGTTTGCTGTGCATAAGGTATTCTCGACAGAACATTCTACAGGCAACAGGGGAGAGGTTCAAGAATGTTCAGGTGAGATGGTGTTGTTTTTTCTTTGATTCTCCGCCAATTACGCCATATAATGAAGTAAGGAAGCGACGAGGCGTCTTGCGGCGGGCCGAGAAGCCCGTGCAAGGCTTTTCGGGCGCGCTTTCAACCAAAATACTTCAGTTTAGGCCGCGGTAGACGGGGAACCGGCGGTACCCTGTAACCGGCAATCCGCCATAGCCGGGTCGATGCCCTTCCGAGGCTGTGTTTTCTCGGTATCTGTAATGGCAAGTGGTGTTTGACGGACCGTCTCCTACGCAATGAGACGGTGCGAACCTGGTCAGAGCCTGACAGCAGCAGCCATAAGCATATGCTCTCATGTGCAGTAGGGTCAGGTGGTCCTAGCTAACTGCCATTGCGTGAGCCGGGGAATCCTGTCGGAGAAGGGTCCGCGGCCTATTTTCATTGCAGTCAACCATGTGGCGGCGGGGCAGCCCCCGCGCAAAGAAGAATCCAGCGTGTTTGCCGATGGGCTATATTGTTCTTGCCAGGAAATACAGGCCGCAGCGCTTTGACGACGTGATCGGGCAGGAGAGCGCAGCTCAAACGCTGAAGAACGCCGTGAACAGCGGCCGCGTGGCACACGCCTACCTTTTTGCCGGGCCGCGTGGCGTGGGCAAAACCTCGATGGCACGCATCCTCGCCAAGGCCCTGAACTGCCGGCAAGGCCCTACAGCCGAACCCGACAACACCTGCGAGCACTGCAAGAGCATTGCACGCGGCGACAACGTGGACGTGATAGAGATCGACGCGGCGTCGAACCGCGGCATCGATGACGTCCGCCTGCTGCGCGAGAACGTGAAATATCTGCCCAGCCTCGGCAAGCACATGATCTACATCGTAGACGAGGTGCACATGCTCACCGAGCCGGCCTTCAACGCGTTGCTCAAAACGCTCGAAGAGCCGCCAAAGCACGTGATCTTCATCCTCGCCACCACCGAAGCCAACAGGCTGCCCGAGACGATCCGCTCGCGTTGCCAGCGGCTGGATTTCAAGCGCATCCCTACCGGGAAGATCGTGCGCGAGCTGCGGCGCATCTGCGACGCCGAGAGCGTTGAGATCGACGACGCGGCACTTATGGCCATCGCACGAAACGCACGCGGCGGCCTGCGCGATTCCGAGTCGCTGCTCGATCAGCTCATCTCGTTCACCGGAAAACGAATCACCGAAGAGGATGTTTACGAAGGCATCGGCGCCCTCTCGCGCGACGACCTCTTCCGCCTCGTCGATCTCATAAGCCAGGCCAACGTGCCCGATGCCCTTGCAATACTCGACACGGCGGTGCTGAAGGGCGTGGACAACGAGTCGTTCCTCGACGAGCTCATGGCTCACTACCGCGAGCTGATGCTGATAGGCCTGTGCGGCCGGCATTCGCCGCTGGTTCACGAGAACGACGACGACGCAGACCGCCTTGAGAAGCAGCAGAAGGCGCTGGGCGTGGATTCCATCCTGTATTCGATGCAGGTGCTCAGCGATGCGAAATCGCGTATCCGGGCGGCGGTCGAGAGCCGCATACCGGTAGAGATGGCCCTGGTGCGGCTGGCGCGGCTTGAAAAGATGATATCGCTGGACGAGCTCTTGCAGCGGCTGCAGGCGCTGGAAAACGGCGGCCCGGGCGGAAACGCCGGCAATGCAAGCGGCGGGGCGCCCGGCGCCTCGCAGCGCGAAGCCTTGGGCGAACGGCCGGCCGCATATCGACAGGAGCGGCCGCCGGCGGCGGCGCCCGCGGCGAATGCCGGGCCGTGGGAGCGCATCGTGGCAGAGGTAGCGAAAAGCAGCAGGGTAACGGCCAGCGCTCTGGTTGGCATAGCGCAGCAGAGCGATTCCGTGGTTGTGATCAATCACATGAAAAGTTTCAGTTTCAAGAATGACATCGTGGAAGCGGTGGTGAAGCAAGTGCTGAATACCAAGGCGCGCGTAGTCTTCGAAGAGGTGAAGACGCCGCACGTGAGGCCGGCAGCCGAAACGCAGACGGCCGCTCCGACGGCGGCTGGCGAGAGCGACGATGCCCCGCCGGCCGACGGAAAATATGCTGAGTATTACGACGATCCGGCGGTTAAGAATGTTGTGAAGACTTTCAGAGGCCGAATCGTCGGAGCCAAGGGGGTGAAGAAATGTCCAAAGGACTAGGCGGCAACATGGGCGGTTTCATCAAGCACGCCCAGGAAATGCAGAAGAAGATCGCGGAGATCCAGGAAAACCTGAAGAACAGGATCGTGGAGGGTTCCGCCGGCGGTGGAATGGTGGCGGCATTCGTGAACGGCCACCAGGAGATAGTGAAACTGAAGATCGACCCGAAGGTGGTGGACCCCGACGACGTGGAGATGCTGGAGGACCTCATCCTTGCGGCAGTGTCGCAGGCGGTGAAGAAATCCAAGGACTTGGCGAAGGACGAGATGGGCAAGGCAACGGGCGGTTTGAGCATTCCGGGGCTGGTCTGATCGCAATGCACCGGCCGGTCGGCGGATTTTGGCTCAAACACGTGTGGGATATTCCGATAGTATAAGTGCGTGGAACGTAATTTGAAGAGCTATCCGAAATCGCTGGACAGGTTGATAGAGGAGCTGGAAAAGCTGCCGGGCATCGGCACCAAGACCGCCGAACGGCTGGCATTCCATATTCTCAAGGCGTCGACCGACGAGGCGATGGGCCTGGCTTATGCGGTGCGCGACCTGAAGAAGAACACGTGCATGTGCTCGCGCTGCTGCAACATCGACGAGTCGGACCCCTGCTGGGTATGCTCGGCCGCGGGGCGCGAAACCGGCGTGATATGCGTGGTGGAGCAAACGCGCGACCTGCTGGCCGTGGAGCGCTCCGGCAGCTACAAGGGCCTGTATCACGTGCTCGGAGGCCATATATCGCCTCTTGAAGGAATCAACCCGCAAGACTTGACTATCGCCAAGCTTGTTGATAGAATAACAGGTGACATCGCGGAAGTGATAATTGCAACTAACCCCAACATGGAGGGCGACCTGACCGCAAACCACATTGCGGACCTGCTGAAAGGCACCGGGGTGAAGATCACGAGGCCGGCAAGGGGACTGCCGCCGGGAAGCCAGGTGGAATGCGTTAGCCGGGCTATCCTCACCGATGCCATCAAGGGGCGACAGGAGATCCGATAGAGGACGTAGTATGGCAATGAGAATGGAAATGGGGCTGCAGCAGAAGCTCGAGCTGAAAATGAAGCTCGCGCCCCAGATCATCCAGTCGATCGAAATCCTTCAGCTCCCCACACTCGAGCTTCAGCAGCGCATCAAGCAGGAGCTGGTCGAGAACCCCGTGCTCGAGGAACTCGAAATCAAGCCCGGAGCACCCGACGAGGGCCCGCCGGGCGACCCCCAGCAAAGCGAGCCAAAGCCGCTCGACGAGACGTTCGACGATAAGCGCTGGCAGGAATACCCGCAAGGCTCGCGGCCCGCGCCTGTTTATTCTGAAAAAGATAAAAAGCACGAGGCCATGCAGAACACCGCTGCTCGGCCCATGTCGCTGCAGGATTTCCTCTTCAACCAGTTCAACCTCCTCGACATCAGCCCGGAGCAGCGGCTGATTGGCGAGAACATCATCTATAACGTCGACGACAACGGCTACCTCCAGAGCACGCTGACCGAGATCGGGGCGGCGTCGAACAACGCAAAGCCCGAAGAGGTGGAGGCCGTGCTCGTGCTCGTGCAGTCGCTCGATCCGCCCGGCGTGGGCGCACGCGACCTACGCGAGTGCCTGCTGCTGCAGCTCACCGATGCCGAGCAGCATCCGCTCGAAAAAGAGCTGATCGAGAAGTATCTCGAAGACATCTACATGAATCGTTTTCCCAAGATTATGCGGGAAACGAACCGCTCGGCCGAGGAAATCCAGGATGCCATCGACTTCATAAAAACGCACCTCAACCCCCGGCCCGGCAACGTCTTCGGCGGCGAAATTCCGCAATACATCACGCCCGACATCCTCATCGAGGCCGGCGAAAATGAATACGAGGTGAAGCTCGAAGACAATCACCTGCCCCAACTTTACATCAGCCCGCTTTACCAGAAGATGCTCGGCGACAGCTCTACGCCCGAGCAGGCGAAAGAGTTCATCAGGCGCAAAATCCAGGCCGCACGCTGGCTGATCGAGGCAATCGAGCAGCGCCGAAATACGCTGAAAAAAATCGCCCTCGAAATCGTAAAGGTGCAGCGCGGATTCCTCGACCACGGCATCTCCGAGCTGCAGCCGCTGAAGATGCGCACCATCGCCGAAACCACCGGCGTGCACGTTTCCACCGTGAGCCGCGCCATCGCCGAAAAATTCATGCAAACGCCCCGAGGCATCTTCCCGCTCAAGTTCTTCTTCACCGGCGGCACCCGGAACTTTGAAGGAACGATGACCTCACGCAAGAGCGTGAAGCAACTGCTGAGCGACGTAATCAAGAACGAGGACCGGAATTCCCCGCTGAGCGACGGAGACATAGCCTCGCAGCTCCAGTCGCAGGGCATCGACATCGCCCGGCGCACCGTCACCAAATACCGCAAGGCAATGAAGATACCGTCGTCGCGGCGCCGCAAATCATATTTGACCGGTCTTTAGCCCACTCTCTCATCTCGCGTTCGGGTAAATTGATGCGCACTCACCTCGGCATCCCGCTGCTCGCTTTCATCATCGCCGCGTGCTTTTGCGTGCATTCCGCCGCCGGGCAAACCGAGCTGTCCGTCAGCATGTCCAGCGGCTTCGCGGGCTATTTTCGCCACGGCCATTTCACGCCGGTTGTGGTGAGGGTGAATACCGGCCCCGCACCGCTAAGCGGCCGTATGGTCATCACATCAGACGCCGTTACCATCGAGAAACAGATCGCGGTGCCCGGCTCATCGGCGCGCGAGTATTACCTCGCGGTGCCGCTGTCGCTGGGCCCGATTGCCGAGCTGGGCCTGCGTTCGGGTGCACGCATGGAATACCAACCCAAGGCCGTGGCGCCCTCGGCAAGGCTCATAGCGTTGCTGGGGGGCGCGCCGCCCAGGATCGCCGCGCTGCTGCGCCACCTGCCCGAAGGCTCGCAAACCGCACAGATCGAGGCTCGCGACCTGCCCGAAGATTTCCGCGCATACGAAGCACTCGATCTGCTGCTGATCGCCGACCTGTCGTCTGCCCCGCGCGACGAGCAGCGCCAGGCCATGACCGCTTGGCTCACCCGCGGCGGCCGCATGCTGATTGTCTCGCCGCCCGCCGGCGCCGATTCCATCAGCTCATTCTGGCGGCGGTTCTTTCCGGCCGACCATTTCCGCACGCAGAGGCGGCTCGAGGGCCGCGAGATGGCGCGCTCGCTCAGAGATGCCGGGCTGGACGTCATCTACGATGAGCGGTTCGAAAGCCTTGCCGGCTTTCGGGTGGGCCTGGGCCGCGTGATGATTTCGCAGTACGAGCACGCATATGCAAATGACGGCGACGATGCGGCAACGCTGGCAACCCTGAGGCTGCTGGAGCTGGACCGCCCGCCCCAGCGCCAGCCCAACCCGCTGCTGGCACCGTTGGCTTACGAGATGTCCACGCCGGCCGAATGGCCCGCTGGCCCGCGCAAGACGCTGTGGCTCGCGGCGGTCGGCTATGTGCTTGCGATGGCGATAACGCTGATAGTGCTGCGTTCGGAAAAGCCGCTCATCTTCGCGCTGTCGGCCGTCGGCTTCGCCGCCGTTTTCGCGGCCGTCATCTACCTGCTGCTCTTGCCGAGATCGATGGTGGCGCTCGAAAGCGTATCGCACGCGTGCACTCAGTCGGGGGCGTCATCGGCGGCCAGCACGCGCTACGTGAATTTCACCACGCCGGGAACGGGTGAGGTGAAGGTGCGGGCATCTTTCGACACGCCCGCAAAGCCGCTGTTCTACTCTGACCTGATGCTTTCGCAGGGGCCGGTGCACGTGCGTGTTTCAAACGGTGCGTCGGCGTACGACACCGGCCTCGGCAGCGGCCGGCCCACCTGCTTCGAGCAGGCCGGAGTGCTGAGCTTCCAAGGGAGCGTGCGCATTACAGAGCTTTCGGCCGATCGATATGCGATATCGAATGAGATGCGGACTATCGGCACGGGCGATGCGATAGATTTCAGCGACTTGATCTTCACCGACGGCACCGACGCGGTTTTCATCGAGCGGCTGGCGTTGGGGGAATCGGTGACGGTGGATTTCAGCCCAGGCAGCCGGGCAAGCCTGGGGCGGATCGTATGGGATCATTTCGCGGCGACGCGTCCCTCGCAGCACCGCGTGCTCCGGCACTGGATCAGCACCAATCCGCCGGACGGTCGCCTGCGGCTGCTCGGCTGGAACCGCATGCAGCCAATGCCCGAGATCAGCGGCCGCTTTCTCGCGCGAAAAGAGAGCGAAACGCTGTGGGAGATTCGGCACCGCGACGACATGCCCTTGAAATGAAGCAGGGCAAGGACTATGCCTTGCCCGTGCGTATCCATTCGGCCTATGGCTGGATCACCTGCTGATCCTCAGCCCGCCTTTCTTCATAACATTTTCCACCTCGTCGCGCGTGACGATGGGCAGGTCGCCCGGAATCGAGTGCTTCAGAGCGGCGAGGGCGTTTCCCAGCTTCAAGCCGTACTCCACGCCTTGTTCCAGATACCCGATCAGGAAGCCCGCGGTAAACGAATCGCCGGAGCCTACGCGATCCACTATCTCCACGTCATAGGTCTTGTCGGCGTAGAACTTGCCGTCGGCGTAGGCGATAGCCGTCCACGTGTTCTTCCACACAGATGGCGTGTCGCGCAGCGTGATGGCAACGGCTTTGAAACTGAATTTCTTCGCGAGCTGCTCGGCCACTTCGTTGTAGGTGGGCGCGCTGATTTTGAAAACGCGGTTCGTGTCTTCCTCGGTGGAGATCAGGATGTCGACGAACTCCATCATCGGCTCCTGGCATTTCTGGGCCTCTTCTTCGGTCCAAAGCTTCACGCGGTAGTTGAGGTCGTAGCTGACGAGCGCTCCCTTGCGTTTCGCGGCGCGCACGGCCTCGAAGGTGACATCGGCGGCCGATTTGCTGAGGGCCGGTGTGATGCCGCTGACGTGAAAAACCTTCACGCCTTCGAATATCGAATTCCAGTCCACCTCGCGCCCCTTGATCAGGCTTATGGATGAATTCGCGCGGTCGTACAGCACCGAGCTTGCCCGCGGCGCGGCGCCGAATTCCATGAAATAGATGCCGGCGCGGCCTTCCTTGCTCCACACTATGTGATCGGTGCACACGCCCCATTCGCGGGCTTTGTTGCCGATCAGCCGCCCGGTGGGGCCGTCTGGCAGCTTCGATATCCACGCGGCCTTCTTGCCCATTCTGGCGGCCGCAACGGCGACATTCAGCTCGCCGCCGCCCACGCACACGTCGAATGATGTCGCCTGTTCCAACCGCTTGAAATCGGGGGGCGACAGCCTCAGCATTGCCTCGCCAAACGTTACGATGTCATACATGGCTCAATTTCCTATCAGGTCCGATGTTTCCCTACGCGTTGTCGTAGCCCAATGTTTCATCGTCGGGCAGATCGTCTGCCGAGCCGCCATCGACGAGCGAGAGGTAGATATCGCCGAAGGGCCCTGCCTGCTCGCCTTTGATGCGCCTGAGGCGCATCAGCTCGAGGATCGCCAGAAAGACTCCGATCACCACCGACTTGTCCTTGAGGTCCAGGAAGAGGTCGCGGAAGCTCGCCCGCTGCTGGTCCTTCAGCGATTCGAGCACCATGACCATGAAGAACTTCAGGGGCTTGTCGGTCTGGTAAATTGTTCGCGGCTCGGCTAGCTTGGTTTCTTCGAGCACCTTCGAGAATGCGGTGAGGAGGTCCCACAGGCTCACCCCGTCGAACGGGTTCTCGTCCTCCTGCGGGATTTCGAGACGAAGCGCCTCCTTGTCCAGCGGCGGCCGCGGGAATCGCTTCGATTGTTCTTCTTCGGCGTCTTCGAGCATCCGTGCGGCGTCTTTGAAGCGCTTGTATTCGAGGAGCTGCCGCACAAGTTCCATCCGCGGATCGCCGTCGTCGTCTTCGAGATCGTCGAGCGTTTCGCGCGGCAGCAGCATCTTGGATTTGATCTCGATGAGCGTGGCGGCCATCAGCACAAACTCGCCCGCGACTGTGATGTTGATCTGCCGCATGATTTCGATGTAGCTCAGGTATTGCGCGGTGATCTCGGCGATGGGGATGTCGTAGATGTCCACCTCCGTTCGCTTGATGAGATAGACGAGCAGATCGAGCGGGCCTTTGTAGGCGTCGAGTTCCACGCTGTAATCGTTGGCGGGGTTGTAATCGCCGGAAGGCTCTTGCGGCGGGCCCGACGGGTTCTGTTGCGATTCCATTCAATTGCCTCGGTGGTATACAGCGTGGCGCGGCGGGCGCTAAACCTTCAGCCTTGTCTGTCCGATTCCCATAGCTTCGCGAGCCTCGTTCAGCGTGGCGGATGCCACACTACGGGCTTTGCGGCATCCTTCGCTGAGGATGCATTCGATGCGCTCGGGCTTGGCCAGCAGCTCGGTACGTTTCGCGCGGATCGGCTCGAGGTATCCGTTCAGCCGCTGGGCCAGCTCCTTCTTGCAGTCCACGCATCCGATCTGGGCGGCGCGGCACGCGGCATCGATCTCGGCCACGCGCTCGGGCGCAAACACGCGGAAGTAGCTGTGCACGTTGCACACCTCCGGACGGCCCGGGTCTTTCTTGTGGATGCGTAGGGGATCGGTGAACATGTTCATGATTTTCTTGCGCGTGTCTTCGGGGCTCTCGCCAATGGCGATGGCATTGCCGTAGCTCTTGCTCATCTTGCGGCCGTCGAGCCCGAGCAGGCGTGCGGCCTGCGTGAGCCTGGGCTGCGGCTCGGGAAAGACTTCGCGGTACATGCTATTGAAGCGGCGGCAGATCTCGCGGGTCAACTCGAGGTGCGCTACCTGGTCTTCGCCCACGGGCACCACGCTGGCCTTGTAGATCAGGATGTCGGCCGCCTGCAGGCAGGGATAGCCCAGGAATGCGTAATTGGAGAGGTCCTTGTCCGCGATGTTTTGGATCTGCTCCTTGTATGTGGGCACGCGCTCCAGCCAGCCAAGCGGCGTGATGCACGATAGGATCACGTGCAGCTCGGTATGCTCGGGCACGTCGGACTGCACAAAGATGGTGCTGCGCTCGGGGTCGAGCCCGCAGGCCAGCCAGTCGGCCACGTTGTCAATCGTGTTTGCCGGGATCGCGCGGGGATTGGCATACTCGCTCATCAGCGCGTGCCAGTCGGCGATCATGTAATAGCATTCAAACTCGTCCTGCAGATCCCTCCAGTTTGCCAGTGCCCCCACAAGGTGCCCGATGTGAAGGGGCCCGGTGGGCCGCATCCCGCTGAGAATCCTTTTCTTGGCCATTAATTAAACCCCGAGTAGAGCAACACCGAACAGAACTCTTGCGACATACATCGTAGGAGTCCAGATGAGAACTCTTGTGATGCCCGTGAATATAAGCGCTATGAGGATGAACTGCCCGTACTGCGCGACCTGCCGGTAGCCCGGCTTCATCTCGCTCGGCAGCATCTGGTAGAGCACGTGAGATCCGTCGAGCGGCGGGATCGGAATCAGGTTGAAGAACATCAGCCCGAGGTTGCCGAGCACGCCAAATGCCGCCATCTGATGCAGATATCCGAACTCGAACCACCGCATGAGAAGGCCGAACAGTATCGCAAACAATATTGCATTCAGGAGGTTTGCCGTAACGCCTGCGAGCGAAACGAGGATATCGTCGCGCCTGTAATTGCGGAAGTTGTATGGGTTTACCGGCACGGGCTTGGCCCAGCCGAAGCCGACGAACAGCATGCACAGCGTGCCGATGGGATCGAGGTGCACAAGCGGGTTCAACGAAACGCGGCCCTCGTACAGCGCTGTGTCGTCGCCGCACTTGTGGGCCACCCACGCATGAGCAAACTCGTGAATGGTGAGCGCCCAGAGGAAAACCGGCGCCGAGATCGCTAGGTTTAGCAGAAACTGAGGATTACTTAGGTTAAAAATGGCAGAAGCCCTCGGATTCGGGATTTCAAGCACGTTAAGCCAATTTTCAGGGTAACATAAACGGCCCGTGGAATCAAGGAGAAAAGGCGGCAGGGGCCGGAAGTCAGAAGACGGAAGGCGGAAGTCAGAGCAAAGAACATGTCCGCACGCGCGTGGCTTCATTTCATTAGCCCCTCGATTCATCGAGGGGCTCGAGATGGTCCACGGCAAGTCTTAACCGTTTTAACGGTTTTGCCTTCTCGTACTGATCTCCGGCATCCAAAGGCAAAACCGTTGAAACGGTTTGGGATTCAAGAGCGTGCCCTCCTAACCACCTCGATGGAATCGAGCTCGATAAGAATCGAGGTGTTAATGAAATGAAGCCATTTGCTTTAGCGCGGGCTTACCGCATACGCCGCATACCGTCTGTATGAATGCCTAAAAGGCTAAAGCCCAAAAGGCCAAAGCCTATTCCGTCTCCGCCGGCTCGATGCTGCCCTTGGTGGAGTCTGGCCCTGCGCCCACGAATCGTTTACGGACCCAGCGGGCGCATCGGCGGTTTTCTTATTGACCCGCACCGTCCGCTGATGTAAAATACAGTGATTCCAGCGTCACATATTCTACTACGGGTAAGGAGCCAACGATGGAGCAATTCAGGATCGATCTTCCTGCAGACCGCATTCCGAAGAAATGGTACAATGCCCTGGCCGATATGGGCCAATGGATGGTGCCGCCGCTGGACCCGGCCACGGGCAAACCTCTCGACCCTTCGGCGCTCGCTGGCATTTTCCCGCAGGCGCTCATCGAGCAGGAAATGACCGGCCAGCGCTGGATCGACATCCCCGAGCCGGTGCTCGACCGCTACATGCTCTGGCGGCCCACGCCCCTTGTGCGTGCACTCAGGCTCGAGAAGTTCCTCGGCACGCCCGCAAAGATTTACTACAAGAACGAAGGCGTGAGCCCCGCCGGCAGCCACAAGCCCAATACCGCCGTGGCACAGGCTTATTACAACAAGCAGGCGGGCGTGAAGCGGCTATCCACCGAAACCGGCGCCGGCCAGTGGGGCAGCGCCCTCTGCTATGCCTGCTCGATGTTCGGCATGGAATGCATCGTTTACATGGTGAAGGTGAGCTACGAGCAGAAGCCATACCGCAAGATGATGATGGCTACGTGGGGCGGCAAGGCTATTGCCAGCCCCAGCAACACCACCAACGCAGGCCGCTCCATCCTCGCCGAAGATCCCAACTGCCCCGGCACGCTGGGCATCGCAATCAGCGAGGCCGTTGAGGTGGCAGCCACAAACAGCGATACGAACTATTCGCTGGGCAGCGTGCTCAACCACGTCATGCTGCACCAGACGATTGTAGGGCAGGAAGTGAAGGAGCAGCTTGCAATGGCGGGCGACAAGCCCGACGTGCTGGTGGCGTGCGTGGGCGGCGGCAGCAATTTTGCCGGCTTCGCATTCCCGTTTCTGCCCGAGAAGCTCGGCGGACAGAAGATCAAAATCCTGGCGGTCGAACCCACCGCGTGCCCCACGCTTACCCGCGGCACATTTGCATACGACTTCGGCGACACGGTGGGCATGACGCCGCTGTTGAAGATGTTCACCCTCGGGCACAAATTCATGCCGCCGTCGATTCACGCGGGCGGCCTGCGCTACCACGGCATGGCGCCGATGGTGAGCGCCCTTGTGAAGCAGGGCATAGTGGAAGCGGTAAGCCGCACGCAAAAATCGTGCTTCGAGGCGGCCGTCACCTTTGCCCGCACCGAAGGCATCATACCCGCGCCCGAAACGTCCCACGCGATTCGCGTGGCGATCGACCAGGCGCTCGAATGCAAGAAAACCGGCGAGAAGAAGACCATCGTTTTCAACTTCAGCGGCCACGGCCTGCTCGATCTGTCGGCCTACGACAACTATTTTTCGGGCAAGCTGGAAGATATCGAGTGCACGCAGGAGATGATTGCGAAGGGAATCGCCGAATTGCCGAAACTGTCATAGGGCATCCGCCGCGCATACTAGACCGAACCATGAATGGGCGGGCGCCCTTGGCCCGCCCGTTGATTTTTGCCGGCGGCTGAGAACCAGGAGAAACCGAAATCTGCCCGAAGAAAGGCAAGGCTGACAAGGGCGTGCCCGCCTCGCGCCGCAAGCTCAAAAAAGCGCGCAAGACAGGCCAGGAGCACCGCGGCCGCGAGCGGCGGCTCGCCGAAACCGGCGAGGAAACCGCGTCGTTCAGGAGGCTGGTCTCGCGGCATGACCGGCGGCGCCGCGACGTAGATGAGGCCCGCGAGATGCTGCGCGATGACCTCCTTGGCGCGGCCGGCGACGTGCCCGAAAACGCCATCGGCGGCATTGTTATCGAAATCATCCCCGGCGGATGCACCGTGCGCTCGGATACGCGCAAGACGCGCTGCGTGCTGCGCGGCTTGCTCAAGAGCCTCGAGACCAGGGAGCGCAATGTCGTTGCCGTGGGCGATCGCGTGCTTTTCGTGCAACTGGACGATCATACCGGCGTGATCGAGCGCGTGCAGCCCCGCGACACGATCCTCTCGCGGAAATACATGGAGCGCGAGCACGTGGTCGCCGCAAACGTCCAACAGCTTCTGGTCACGATTTCGGTGGCCGCGCCGCCCATCCGCACGGGCCTGATCGACCGCTACCTCGTTGCGGCCGAGAACGGCAGCCTGCGGGCGGTTATCATTGTAAACAAGATCGATATGGTGGGTGCCGCCGAACGCGCCCAGATACACGAGATGCTCAGGGTGTACGCAGAGCTTGAGTATCCGGTGATGTATTGCAGCGCTGAAACGGGGGAGGGGCTTGACGAGCTGAGGGAGCTGCTGCGCGATAAGACGAGCATCTTTGCGGGGCAGTCGGGCGTGGGGAAGTCGTCCATCCTCAACGCGTTGCAGCCGGGCCTCGAGCTTCGGGTGGCCGAGGTGAGCGAGCTGACCGGCAAAGGCATTCACACGACAACCACAATCAAGCTGCTGCCGCTAGATTTCGGCGGATATGTGGTCGACACACCCGGCATCCGCGAGTTTGCCCTGTGGGACGTTCAGAAACAGGACCTGCCGCATTTCTTCCGCGAATTCGAGCAGTATCTAGGCCGGTGCAGGCTGCGAGGCTGCTCGCACACCCACGAGCCCGGCTGCGAGGTGAAGCTGGCCCTCGACGAGGGCAGGATAAGCCGCGACCGCTACGAAAGCTATTGCCGCCTAATGGAAAGCCTGGAACGCTGAACAAGAGTTGATTCCAGCCAAATACATCTTGATCCACGCGAACATGAAAATCCTTCGTTTCACTCCCGGCAGACGGTAGAATATAGATATGCAAAAGGAAGGCGACAAACAAAAGCATCTGCATCTTCCAGGGATGTTTATCAGCGAGCTCGAAGGTGCATTCGATGAAATGGGCCAGCCGAAGTTTCGCGCCAAGCAGATGATGGACTGGTATTACGCCAAGGGCGTGCAGACCTTCGACGCTATGAAGAACCTGCCGGCAGAGCTGCGTGCACGCGCGGCCGAGAGAATCGACCTCTACCGCTCTTCCGTGGACGAGCAACTCACGGCGGCCGACGGCACGATGAAGCTGCTGCTGAAGCTGAAAGACGACGCCCGCATCGAGACGGTGATCATTCCGGAGCCCGAGCGGCTCACGTGCTGCATCAGCTCGCAGGTGGGCTGCGCCATGGGCTGCGTGTTTTGCGCGTCGGGCATGTGCGGCCTGGAGCGCAGCCTGTCGCCGGGCGAGATCGTGGAGGAGGTGATGCAGGCGGGGCGCGCGGCCGGGCGGCGGGTTACACACGTGGTGGTCATGGGCGTGGGCGAGCCGCTGGCAAATTACAAGGCCGTGGTGAAGGCCCTGAAAATACTGAACGCGGATTGGTCGCTGAATATCGCAGCACGCCGGATCACCGTGTCGACCGTTGGCTTTCCCGAAGCGATCGAGCAGTTGGCCGCGGAGGGGCTGCAACTGAACCTCGCGATCTCGCTGCACGCGCCGAACGATCTGATCCGCAACCAGATCGTGCCGTCGAACCGCAGGATCGGGATGGACAGATTGCTGCACGCGGGCCGGCACTATTTCGCGAAAACGGGCCGCGAGATCACGCTTGAATACGCGCTGATCGCGGGCATGAACGACGGCGTGGCGGCCGCCGAAGAGCTCGCAAGGCGGCTGAAAGATTATCCTTGCACGGTGAACGTTATTCCGTACAATCCGGTGCACGAGCTTGGGATGGCGGCGCCCACCGAGAAAGGCGTGCAGGAGTTTGTCGATGTGCTGCATCACCGCGGAATAAGAGCCACGGTGCGCAGGCCGCGCGGTGTGGAGATCTCCGCAGCATGCGGCCAGCTAAGGGCATCTAAGGCGAAAACGTAGCGGATGCCACATTCTTTGCAGGGCGTTGCATGTGGCGCTTTCACCACGCCTTGGTGATGAATCGCAACCTGAAATCTTCCCTGGGTTATTCCGAAACTCTGCGTAGGAGATCACTAGTAATGTGCGGAATAGTTGGCTATACCGGCAGAAGAAGCGCGCGGAATATCCTCATCGAGGGCCTGAAGCGCCTTGAATACCGCGGCTACGATTCCGCCGGAATCGTCATAGAGGGCGCGTGCAATTCGCTGTGCTGCGTGCGGTCGCTTGGCCGCATTTCCGAGCTTGAGGCGAAACTGAACGGCATGGCGCTCGAGGGAACCGCCGGAATCGCGCATACGCGATGGGCAACCCACGGCGCACCGTCGGAGGCAAACGCGCACCCTCACGCCGACTGCCACGGCAACATCTTCGTGGTGCACAACGGCATAGTGGAAAACTGCGATGCACTGCGGGCGCAGTTGCAGCGCGAAGGCCACACCTTCACCAGCGAAACCGATACCGAGGTGATCGCGCACCTCATCGAGAAATACTTTACAGGCGATCTGACCGAGGCGGTGCGCAAGGCGCTCAAACGCGTTATCGGCACATACGGGCTTGCCGTTCTCTGCAAGCAATGCTCGGAAACCGTGGTCGTAGCGCGCAATGGCTCGCCTATGGTGGTGGGCATCGGCGATGGGGAATACTACGCCGCATCTGACGTTTCGGCCCTCATCGAGCATACTAAACAGATAGTTTACCTCGACGATAATGAGGTAGGAGTGCTCAGGCCGGACGGTTTCAGGTCGTACACAATCGACAACATTCCGACGACGAAGAGCGTGACCGAGGTTACCTGGGACGTAAGCATGATCGACCTCGGCGGGCACGATACGTATATGGCCAAGGAAATCCACGAGCAGCCGGAGACGATCCGCGCGGCTTTTCGCGGCCGCTTGAAACCGATGGAAGGCCTGGTGCAACTGGGCGGGCTGATGGACCTCGGCCCCAGGTTCTTTGAGGCAAAGCGCATCATCATCAGCGCGTGCGGCACCGCGTGGCATGCCGGGCTGATCGGCGAATACATGATCGAAGACATCTGCCGCATTCCGGTGGAGGTGTCATATGCCTCGGAGTTCCGCTATCGCAATCCAATTGTGGAACCCGGCACAATCGTGATCGTCGTGAGCCAATCGGGGGAGACGGCCGACACTTTGGCGGCGCTGCGCGAGGCGAAACGGCAGGGCGCGGCCGCGCTGGCAATCTCAAACGTGGTAGGCAGCACCATCGCGCGTGAGTCCGATGCCGGCGTCTACATTCACGCGGGGCCGGAGATCGGCGTTGCCAGCACCAAGGCGTTCACATCGCAGGTGACTACGTTTTACATGATGAGCCTGATGCTTGGCAGGGCGCGCGGCCTGGGAGCAGCCGAAGGCATCAGGATGGTCCAGGCGCTGGAGAAAATACCCGACCAGGTGAGAAGGGTGCTGAAGACCGAAGAACAGGTGCAGGAGCTTGCGAAAAAGTACTACACGAAAGCCGCAAACTCGCTGTTCCTGGGCAGAGGCTACAACTTCCCGGTCGCCCTCGAAGGCGCCCTGAAGCTGAAGGAAATCAGCTACGTGCACGCCGAGGGTTATCCGGCGGCCGAGATGAAGCACGGGCCGATCGCGCTCATCACCGAGGCGATGCCTGTGGTGTTTATCGCCGTGCAAGACAGCATCTATGACAAGATACTAGTGAATATGTCAGAAGTGAAGGCTCGGGGCGGCAAGGTAATAGCCGTAGCCACGGAAGGCGATACGTCTATCAAGGACAAGGCCGACGATGTGATCTACGTCCCACCCGCCCCGGAACCGCTGACCCCCTTGCTCACGGTTGTGCCGCTGCAGTTGTTGGCCTATCACGTGGCCAAGATGAAAGGCTGCGACGTAGACAAGCCGCGCAACCTCGCGAAGAGCGTGACGGTGGAGTAGCAGGGTTCTGAAATACAAGGTGGAACGGGCCGGACGTCGCGTAAGCTCTAACCCTCCCGGAGCAGTTTGGCGTCCGGCCCGGCATATTTCAAGCCGGCCTGTGAACGCCGCCTTCAGTCTTCCTCGGCCCTCGTTTTTCTCATCATCAGGTCACGCACTGCGTTTCTGGCGGATTTGCGGCGGAACAGCACGCGGTGGATTTCCTCGCAGATAGGCATTTCCACTTCGCATTTGGCGGCCAGCTCACGAACCGACACACAAGTCCACACCCCCTCGATTGCCTGCTCTGTGCCGGCAAGGAATTCGTCCAGCGTTTTCCCACGGCCGATTTCAAAGCCGCAGCGGTGGTTGCGCCCGTGCGGGCTGATGCACGTGGTGATGAGGTCGCCTATGCCCGACAGCCCGGCGAATGTCGATTGCCTGGCGCCCATCGCCACGCCCAGGCGTGTCATCTCGGCCAGCCCGCGCGTGATGAGCGCTGACTTCGCGTTGTCGCCGAAGCCCAGCCCGTCCGATATGCCGGCCGCGATGCCGATTACATTCTTTAGCGCTCCGCCCAATTCCACCCCAACCGGGTCGTTGGTGGTATATGGCCGAAAATAGTCGGTGGAAAAAGCCTTCTGCACCGCCGCCGCAAGCTCATCGTCGCGCGATGCGATCGAAACCGAGGTAGGCATCTTGCGCGAGACCTCCTCGGCGTGGCTGGGACCCGATAGCACTGCCACCTTCACGCGGCTGAGCACTTCGCGCAGTATCTCGCTGGGCCGCAGCAGCGTTTTGTTTTCGATGCCTTTTGCTACGCTGACGATCGGCGTGTTTCTCGAAAAGTGGGGGAGCAGGCGCTGGGCTACCTTGCGCACGTGCTGGGCAGGTGCGGCCATCACGATAAGAACCGCGTCGGCTGTTGCCTCGCCGATATCAGACGACAGGTGCAGCGAATCGGGCAGCTTGAGGCCGGGCAGGAATTTGGTGTTTTCGCGGGCGTGGCTCATCACGCTCACGTATTCGGCAAACGCACCCCACAGCGTAACGTCATGCTGGTTGTCGCACAGCAGCATAGCGAGCGCGGTTCCCCATGCACCGTCGCCTAAAACGGCTATCTTCGAGTGTGCATGGGCAAATTCGTATGGCATGTAAACAATCCGTGTGGTGGAGGTCAGCGGTGCTTTTTATGGCGCCGCTTATGTTTCTTGTGCTTGTGCTCGTCGCTTTGGGGCTTCTGGGATTCTGCATGCTCGGCCGGGGGCTTGTTGGAAATCTCGCGAGTTTCCTCGGTGTCGCGTTTGGCCTCGCCGGGCGAGGCTTCGGCGTTTTCGGCGGTGAGTTCTTCAACCTCTTCCACCGGCGCCTGCGTCTCAAGCTGGTCTTCCGGCAGTATCTGGTGTGCAACTGAAGCAGCGGAATCAATGCCCTCGGGGGCTGCTGTGTCGTCGCAGGCGGACGCATCCTTGGGCGCATCGGCTTCGGCCGTGGTATGCACCTGCTCGGCATCGGCGGCGGCTGCCTGCTCGGCGGACGGCTCTGTGGCTTCGTCGGGCTTGGACTTCGATATCCGGCGCAGTGCATCGGCGCTCTGCGGACGTCTTGTGCGGCCGGCTTTCGCCAGCCGTTCCTTGCCGTACTTCTTTTCGGCTTCGAGTGCGCGCAGGTCTTGTTTGCTAGTGATCATCTTCTGTTCGGTGCCATCGATCAGGCGTTTGATGTTGCCGCGATGACGATAAAATACAACGCCAACCGCGAGCGCCGAGAACAGGAGCATGAGGTTCTTCTCGGGCCGCCCAAGGTGCTTCTCCTCGCCGGGCGCCATGGTATGCTGGATGGGATACAGCCGCCGCAGCACGGATGCGAAGGTCCTTGCCTCGTTGATAGGCTCGGGAGGGTAAAGCGCGAGCACCATCAGCAGGAATGAAGCCGCACCGGCCATCGAAGCGACGGATACGTACTTGAGGAAGAGCAGCACGAGCAGCCAGATCATCAGCGCGGTAAACGTTTGCAGCGGTGCGATGCACATGAAAACGCCGCAGCTCGTAGCCACGGCCTTGCCGCCGCGGAATCCGAAGAACACGGGATAAACGTGGCCGAAGATCGCGCACGCGCCGTAAACGACACCGAGCATCTTCCACGACGGCAGCCCCGATATCCGCTGTGCAACGAGGGCGAAGACGAGCGCCGGCAGGGCGCCCTTCAGCACGTCCAGCGCAAAAACGGCAATCGCCGGGCCTTTGCCGAGCAACCGCCAAACGTTGGTAGCGCCCACGTTGCCGCTTCCGTGGGCGCGAATGTCTACACCTTTCAGTTTTCCGACGATCAGGCCGAAGGAAATCGAGCCCAGCAGATAGGAAACGAGCGGAAACATGACGTACGGTAAGATGAGTTGCTTGATGATTGCCGGCATTTGCTCACTCCGGAGTAGGCAAAAAGAAGCGTCAACGAAGGATTTAGTATACCATCAGGCGCGGCGGAATTCAAGGATTTAGGGCGTGGAACAATGGAGCTGTTGAAGGATGGCACACAGAACCGAGCTGGCCAGGTTGCTCGGTCAGTTATCGGCGTGAGTTGCGGCCATGAAGATCTCCCTGCACGCAATGACCGAAAATCCATCAACTTTTCGCACGGGCGGTGCAAAATAGATACAGGGCAGGCGCGAACGCCGCCAGTAGCATGGGCATTGATGGCCGACCAGACAGTTATCATATGATAAAAGAAATCGTGAAACGCGACGGTTCGCGCGAGCCGTTCGACCCGCAGCGCATTGTCGCGGCCGTAGAGAAGGCACAGCAGGCAGTGGGGCAGCATGATCCGAAGGCGGCTCAGGCGGTGGCCGATCTCGTGGTGGATGAGCTTTCGCAGCGGCCGCCTCAGGAGGTGACGGTGGAAAACGTGCAGGATCTGGTGGAGAAGCAACTCGTGCAGCAGGGACACGAGGAGGCGGCGAAGGCGTATATCCTTCACAGGCACACACGGGCCGAGGTGCGCCGCACAAAGCGAATACTCGGCGTGCGCGATGATCTGAAGCTCACCGTGAACGCAACGAAGGTGCTGGAGAAGCGCTACCTTCTGAAGGATTCGGAGGGCCACGTGATCGAGACGCCGCGCGAGCTGATGCGGCGCGTAGCTCGCGGGATCGCCGCGGCCGACAAGCTTTACGGCGACGATGCCGCCGCCACCGAAGAGGTTTTTTACGAGATGCTGTCGAGCCGCGAATTCCTGCCGAACTCGCCCACGCTGATGAACGCCGAAACGCGCATCGGCCAGCTTGCAGGCTGCTTCGTGCTGCCGGTGGGCGATTCGGTGGTGGAGATTTTCGATACGCTGAAGACAATGGCGCTCGTTCACCAGTCGGGCGGCGGCACCGGCTTCTCGTTCTCAAGGCTGCGGCCCAATGGCGATATCGTAAGCTCCACCGGCGGCCAGGCGTCGGGGCCGGTGTCTTTCATGGGAATATTCGACGCGGCAACGGACGTGATCAAGCAGGGTGGCCGACGGCGCGGTGCAAACATGGGCATCCTGCGCGTTGACCACCCCGATATCGTCGAGTTCATCACGTGCAAGCTTCACGGCGGGCGGCTTCGCAACTTCAATATCTCGGTAGCGGCCACCGACGCGTTTATGGACGCGGTGAAACGCGGCGACAGCTATGACCTGGTGAACCCGCGCAATGGAGCGGTCGTTGCGCGTAAGAGCGCTCGCCACGTCTTTGATCTCATCGCCGTCTCCGCGTGGCAGTCGGGCGATCCCGGCATGGTTTTCATCGACGAGGTGAACCGGCACAACCCCACCCCGCACGTGGACGCGATAGAATCGACCAATCCCTGCGGAGAGCAGCCCCTCCTGCCGTACGAGTCGTGCAACCTCGGCTCGATCAACCTGCGCACGATGGTGAAAGACGGGCAGGTCGATTGGGACAAGCTTGGCGAGACGGTTGACAGGAGCGTGCATTTTCTGGACAACGTGATCGACGCGACCAAATTTCCGGTTTCGGAGACCGAGCGCATCACGCGGGCAAACCGCAAGATCGGGCTGGGCGTGATGGGTTTTGCCGAGATGCTGGTGCTGCTGGGCGTGCCGTATGATTCCGACGACGGCCTGCGGGTGGGGGAGGATGTCATGAAATTCATAAACGAGCGCTCGCATCGGGCGTCGCACGACATTGCGGTGCGCAGGGGCTCGTTTGCAAACTTCCGCGGCAGCCGCTGGGAAGCCGAGGGGTGGGATGCAATGCGCAACGCAACCGTTACCACGGTGGCGCCCACCGGCACCATCAGCATCATCGCCGGCGTGTCCAGCGGCATCGAGCCGCTTTTTGCACTCACATATTACCGCAACATAATGGAAGGCACGCGACTGCTCGAGGAGAACGATCTGTTCAAGCAAGCGGCGTTGGAGCGCGGGTTCTACAGCATGGACCTCGCAGCCGACATCGCCCGCCGGGGCAGTATCGCAGAGATGGACGAGATTCCGCAAGACGTGCGGAGGCTGTTTGTAACGGCCTTCGATATCCAGCCCGAGTGGCACGTGAAAATGCAGGCGGCATTCCAGAAACATACCGACAACGCGGTTTCCAAAACGATCAACCTGCCGGGCGAGAGCACCAGCAGCGACGTGGCCCACGCGTATATGCTTGCCTGGGAGCTGAAATGCAAGGGCATAACGATATACCGCTACGGAACAGCTACGGGCCAAGTGCTCGAAATAGCCGGCACCGGCACAGAACACGCTCCCTTCACGCAGGCGTCGCCCGAATTTACGGGCGAGTGCCGCGACTGCTCCACGTGAATCATGGCGCGCGGCCCTCGGCGGGGCGTGTTTAGATTGATGAAGCGACCAGAGGCGAAAGAAGTCAGAAGCGGGAAAAGTCACGGGGGGATGTTGGAAGGTCCTTAGGGAAAAGAACCTATCAACGTCCCCTCGCGGCATTTCGCCGGCGGCTATTCTTCCTTGGGGGGAAGCACCGTGATCTTCAATTTGCTGATGGCGCCCAGCATGCGGTAGGAGTCTATATCTCCGTCACCCGCGACAACCTTGATGTGCCCGGGGTCGGCCAGCGGCTGACCGAACGTGGGGTCGACGGATATCCATTTGCCCACGTACACCTCGCACCACGCGTGCCCGCCAAAGGCGCGGTAGGGGCTGGCATATGCCAGGCCGGTAGCAACGCGGGCAGGCAGGCCAACCGCCCTGCACAGCCCCACAAACAGCGCGGCGTGCTCGCCGCAGTCGCCTTCCATCGTGTTCAGCGTTTCCAGAGCGTTTGAAATGGTGGCCGTGCCCTTCTTCTTCACGTTCCCGAACACCCAGTGGCAGATCATGAAACTCGCCTTGTATGCGTCGGTCTCGTCGCCCACGATTTCTTTGGCCTGCGCGACGATATCCGGATGATCGCACTGATAGAAATGCGTAGCTTTCAGAAACTCCTGCACCCCCGCCTCTTTGATCGGAATGCGAGCGGGCTCTTCGGGGAGCGTGTCTTTCTGCGCAAGCAATTCATAGCCCGCGTCGGTTTTGGTATAGCTTTGGCGCGAATCGTTGATGATGCATTCCTGGTCGGTGATGCCGGTAAGCTGCAGCCGAAGCGATTGAGCCTTCGAGAGGTCGGGCATTTTGCCTTTGGGGCGTATCATGGAAGCGCCGAGCACCTCGACGAATTTCAGCGAGCTGTTTTTCGCCTCCTCCTCGTCTTCGCGGCGCATAATCAGCTTCATCGTGCCCACCGGCAGCTCGATGCGCAGCACCTCGGCGTCGCTGCCCACGAGCATCGGCGAGTTCAGCGCCATCTCCGGAATCGATACGCTCACTTCGTAGACGTCGGTGGGGATGCCGTTGTATGGGATCTTCCTGGCGGCCGTAACCGTGGCCGTAGCTTTGAGCGTCCTGCCGTGAGTAGCATCGAAGGTGGGGCAATTCACGCTGTCGCCCACGGCCGGGCCGCCGGTGATCAGCCGCAGCACGGCGGTCTCGTCGGCCAGCGTATTGGTGGGTGCCGGCAGCATTCTCTCGGTTTTGGCGCCGCCAAGGTTCGACGTGAGCTTGATCTGATCGCCCTGGACTACGCCGTGAAAACTGCCGGCGGCGCCGAGCGACGAGAGGCATTCGGCCATCTGGCCGGCGGCGTAGAATGTGGTGCTCTCCACAACGTTCATCGTTTGGCTGGCGCCCATCACCGCGATGTTCAGCTCCATTTCCATAGACGTGCGGTAGGCGGGCTTGTCGTTGTATTGCAGCTTCTCGAGTTTCATTACCGAGCGGCCGCATCGTTTGCCGCCGAGGTACACGCCGTAATAGCGCGAACCCACAAACTTCTCAAGATCGAAATCCGCGTCTGGATTTGCGGCGGCGGCAGCCGGCGCCGCATTCACGCTCCTCTCTTCCGTTCTCGAGCACGCGCACAGAATCGCCAGAGCCAGCGTCGTCCACAAAAATGCCTTCTTCATTTGCGACACCTTCTCATTGTTTGGGCTTTCGAGCTTCTGTCTTCTGTCCATAGTATGCTGTGGGGCGGACGGATTCAAGAGAAAACAAGCCGCGATTCACGCCGAAAAATCATAGGGGAGTATTGTTTCATCATTTTACCGGCCGTCATTGCGGAGACAAGATGAAGGCTGCATTCCTGACGGCGTTGGCAATCATCATTGCCGCCGCGCCATGTCTTGCTGCGCAGCGCCAGTTCACGAGGCGCGGGAACACGGTGTGGTGCAGGAATGTGCGCTTCACCGTGCTCAGCCATACGCTGATCCGCCTCGAATACCGCGCGGATGGTGCGTTTGTGGATGCACCCTCGCTGATTGCCGCAAAGCGGCATTGGCCGCTGGTCGATTTCGACGTGGTGGAGGAGGGCGGTATGCTGCAAATCACCACACGAAACCTGCGGCTGCGTTACCGCGTGAAATCCGGCCGCCTCAACACTGAGAACCTTGACATCGAGCTGCTGCACACGCCCAAACCGACGGTGTGGCGTCCGGCTGAAGTAGCCCGCCGCAATCTCGGCGGCGCCCACAGCAAGCCCGCGAGAGCCGGCACCGCGCCGCAAGGCGTCGGAGTGCTTGCACGCGATGGCTGGCACCTGCTCGACGACTCGCGCACCCCGCTGCTGGTGCAGGGTTGGCCGCAGCCGCGCCCGGGGCCAACCTCCAGCCAAGACCTCTATTTCTTCGGCTACGGCCAAAACTACTCGCGCGGCCTGAGGGATTTCAACGATCTCGTGTGCCAGATTCCGCTCATCCCGCGCTGGGCGTTTGGCGTCTGGTTCCTGCCGGCTACTCCCCAGCCCGCCGCACAGCTACTCGATACGCTGCGCAAGTTTCACCACGAGCAGATTCCGCTGTCGGTGCTGCTGGTCGATCATTGGTATCTGAACGGGTGGACGAGTTTCGACTGGAATGCCAAATCGTTTCCCGATCCCGACGATTTCATAAAGCAGGCACACTCGCTGGGCGTGAAGCTGGGCTTCTGCGTGCATCCGGGCGGCGCTTTCCTGCCCAGAGAATCGGTCTACCCCGAGGTCTGCAAAACGGTCGGATGGGACCCTGAAAAACGCGGCATCATATTCTTCGACCTCGCCAGCCCGAAGGAGGCAGAGGCGTTTGTGAACGTGCTGCTCGCTCCGATCGAACGGCAGGGCGCCGATTTCTGGTGGGTGGACGGCGCCGCAGCGGCAAACATCCGCTGGATGAACAAACAATTGTGGACCAATCACCTGGTTTTTGCGGGAAGCAGGCAGCCCGAAAACAAACGCGGCCTCATACTCAGCCGCTTCGGAGGGCTTGGCAGCGGCCGGTGTCCCGTCGTTTACAGCGGCCGCACCAGACAAGAATGGGCAACGCTCAGATACCTGTGCTATTACATTCCAACCGCCGGCAATACGGGCATGCCGTACTGGTCGTTTGACATCGGCAGCGAGAAGAATACGCCGCCCGACGACGAGCTGTTTCTGCGGGCGGTTCAGTTGGCCACATTCAGCCCGATCATGCGGCTGAACGCGCGGCCGTGGATATACCAGCCCGGCACGCTCTCCATCGTTCGCGAATTCGTGCGCCTGCGCGAGTCGCTCATTCCATACCTCTACTCGCTGTCATATCAATCTCATACCGAGGGGCTGCCGCTGTGCAGGCCCATGTACCTCCATTACGGAGCGTTCGACGAGGCATACAACTTCAAGCATCAGTACCTGCTGGGCGAGAGCCTCATGGTCGCGCCTATCGTGAGATCGGCCGCGGAGGAATCGACGCGCGAGAGCACCAGGGAAATCTGGTTTCCGCCCGGTGCGTGGAACGACTTCTTCAGCGGACGGATCATCGAGGGGCCGGCCGTGCTGAACTACCCGTCCAAACCCGACCAGATGCCGGTGTTTGCACGCTCCGGCAGCATCATACCTCTTGCGCCGCCGGGCCAGGCCCCCGGCAAAACGGCCCAGCGGCACATCATTGAAGTCTACCCCGGCTCGCCCGGCGAATTCATGCTTTACGGCGACGACGGCGAGAGCCTGGACTACCGCAACGGCAAGCATACGCTTTGCAGGATCACCTACGAAGAAGATGAGCGGACGATGACCGTGCTGGTTGGCGAGACGACCGGCGGCTATGCCGGGCAGCCCAGGCAGCGCAGCTACCAGGTTCATCTCAACACCTCGCTGCCGGTGCAAAGCGTGGAGGTGAACGGCTTTCCCATTCCGCAGGCGGGCGAGCTGACACGCGATCCCGGCTGGAAATACTTCCCCGCGCGTGGCCGGCTTATTGCGGTAACTGCCCCGTTTCCCGTTTCGAGCCCGGTAGAGATAACCTTTCGCGGCCGGTTCACCCAGGAGAGCCGCCGCCTGGCCTACCGCCTGCGCGAGGTGGTGCCGCGGCTGGAGTCGGCTGCTATCCTCCTGGAGCGGCAGGGCATCGCCGAGCCTGTGGTTCGCAAGCTGCGCGAGGTGGAGGCGCTGGCCGAGCAGGTGAACGCCACGCTCCTGCCGGCTTCAGACACTGCGAAGCACCTTGAGCAGGGGCTGGCCCGCGTGCGCCGTGAAATCCGCGAGCTGGCACGCCTGGCCAATTCGAGCATTGAAGACGACTCGGTTAAGGTCGAGTTTATGCGCGTCGTGCTCGGCTTCTCGCTCAGCAGCAGCGTGGCGCCCACGCCGTACCGCCAGATGGTTTTCCGCAATGAATTCAGCTTCCTGCAGTACGGCTGGGGTAGTTTAGGCGGCACCATCTCAACGGAAGGGCAGCCCGTGCAGGCGGTTGGCCCGCTCAGGCCGGAAGAGGGCGCGTCGTTTGAGAGCACCATCGACATCAATTGGGTGCCGCTGAAGGAAGTCGATTTTCCGGTGCGAGCGGAAATCGAGTGGGAGGGCGTGCCGATTCAGCTCATAGTGCACAACGTGATCGACAACACGTTCATCAAGCAGTTCTACGCGATCGGCCCATTCGGCGACGGCAGCTATCGCAGGGTCATGGAGCTCACGTTTCCGCCGGAGCGCTCGGTAGACCTCGCCGACCGCTACACGGGCAAGCGCAGAGAGATCGTGTCGTGGAAGAAAGTCCCTTGGCTTGCGCCGGTTGCAAACGGCATCGACTATCGGTTTATGGACCTCGGCGGCACGCTGAAGCGGATGCCATCGGCGGCCGGCTACGCCTACGCGCAGGTGTATGTGCCCGAAGCCGGCGAGGCCAAGCTGCTCCTCGGCAGCGAGGGTGGAATAGCCATCTGGGTCAACGGCGTCGAAATCTTCCGCGATCCGTTTCTCAGCACAGACCAGCCGGATGTGGTTGCCGTGGCAACGCAGTTGCGCGCAGGCTGGAACGATCTGCTCGTGAAGTCGGTGGACGAGGGACGCGCGTGGGGCTTCTACCTGCGGCTCGTGGGCAAAGACGACCAGCCCATGCCCGGGGCGATGTCCGGCTGGGGGCCGGGATTTTGAACTGCCGCCTGACGATTCGGCCGAAACAACCTTCGCGAATCTCAAGCCCTTCAATCGAATCTGCCAGTTGAATTATGCAGCCGCTCCGGCTATACTTGTCTGCTGCAATCAGCGCTACGAGAGTTTCATCCGACAGAGGAAACGAATATGCAGATTTCCACGGAAGACAAACAGGTGCTGCGCGAACTTGGCCGGCAGTACATGGCCGTTGCCACGCTGCCCGTGCACAAGCAGAAGGCCGAGCTGTGGCGGCGGCTGAACCGCCTGGAGCCCGTGCGGCCGCTCGTGTGGATCAACGAGCTGCCCTGGCACGAACTGAACGTGGACGACGAGCTTACGCTGCGCTGCACGGATTCGTTCTGCCGGTGGATCGAGGCCAGCCTGCGAACGACCCTCTACCAGTGGCGGCACATGCCCGGCGACATGGTAGTCGATCCGGTGCTTCTCTCTCAGTACGTCTGCTCGCCACAGTCGTGCTATGCCGACTGGGGCATCCAGGAGAATGCGATGCGCGCGGCCGATGGCTTCGGCTCCGCGAAATTCGTGCCCGTGATTCGCGACGAGCGCGACGTGGACAAGCTTCGCACGCCGGAAGTGACGGTGGACTGGTGCGCGACCGAGCGTAATTTCCAGGCGACGTGCGAGATATTCGACGGTATCGCGCCCGTGCGGAAGACCGGCATCGTGCACCAGTGGATGGCCCCGTGGGACGTGATGATCCACTGGTACGGCATCGAGCAGTTGTACATGGACATGGTGGACCGGCCCGAGTTGGTTCACAAATTGCTCAAGCGTTTCATGGCCGGCGTGCATGACGTGCTGAACCGCCAGGAGGCGATGGGCCTGCTTGCGGTGAGCAACGGCAACCATCGCGTGGGCTCGGGCGGGCTGGGAATTACCGACACGCTGCCCCAGCCGGATTTCGACGGCAAACACGTCCGCCCCAAGGACCAGTGGGGCACCTCTACCGGGCAGATTTTCTCCGAGGTGTCGCCCGACATGCACGAGGAATTCTGCCTGCAGTACGAGCGGCCATACCTGGCACGCTTCGGGCTGAACTGCTACGGCTGCTGCGAACCGCTTCACAAAAAAATACACCTGATGCGCACCATTCCAAACCTCCGCCGCATCTCGATGAGCACCTGGGTGAAGGTGGAAGAGGCCGCCGCGAAAATAGGCGGCGATTTCATCTTCTCGTATAAGCCCAATCCCGCGGTGCTCGCCGCTGAAGAATGGAATCCCGAGCTTGCCCGCGCCAACCTTACGAGCGTGATGGAGAAGACGCGCGGATGCAGGGTCGAGTTCATAATGAAAGACGTGAGCACCGTGCGCAACCAGCCGCAGCGCATCTGGGCCTGGGAAAAAATCGCGATGCAAGTGGCACAGGGCTGATTGCAGCGGGTGCATCTTGCTCGGCCCTTGGCACTCGGCACTTGGAACACAGGAAAGGATGCTTGTTATGCCAAACGATACCGTTCTTATGCCGGATGGAAAGCCGTTCGAATTCTGGGACGACACAACCGCCTACGCGAAGGTCTACCACGTGGCGCGTGAAAACCCGCTCGCGAGCGACGACAACCCCGGCACCGAAGACCGCCCGTTTGCGACGATAGGGCGCGCGGCCGCAATCCTCGAGGCGGGGCAGAAGGTCGTCGTTCACCGCGGTATATACCGCGAATGCGTGCGCCCGGCGCGAGGCGGTAACGGACCCGATTCGATGATCGCATACGAGGCCGCGCCCCGCGAAGACGTATCCATCCGCGGCTCGCGCGTCTGCCAGGGGCCTTTCAGCCCGAGCACCGGCTGGAATCGCCGAAGCTCGGCGACCGCGAAAGTGTGGATGGCCGACCTGCCTGCGGAATGGTTCACAGGCTACAACCCCTTCATCGCGAATAACATGTCGGCCGAGTTCACCACTTTCACCTCCGATTGGTCGAAAGACGAGCAGCTTCGCATGCAGCTTCGCCGCGGCATGATTTTCGCAAGCGGCCACCCTCTGACGCAGGTGTTTCGCTATGCCGAGCTTTGGGCGCAAGAGGGCTCTTTCTGGGTGGAGGATCCCGGGCTGCGCATTCACTTCCGCCTCTGGAGCGATGCCGACCCGCGCGATTCCGCGATCGAGGTTACCACGCAAGAGCAGGTGTTCGCGCCGATTGCCCGCCAGCTAGGCTACATCCGCGTGTCGGGCTTTCGCATCGAGCACGCGGCCGACGGCGTGCCGGTGCCGCAGCGGGCCGCGCTCAGCGCTTCGCGCGGGCATCACTGGATCATCGAAAACAACACCGTTCGCTGGGCCAACGCCTGCGGCATCGACGTCGGCAACGAGTCCTGGCATGCGGCGCGGCCTGCTTCCGACCCCGCCGGCCACCACGTGATCCGGCGGAATACCGTATCCGATTGCGGCGTCTGCGGCATCGCGGCCGTTGGCAACAACGCCGGCACGCTCGTCGATGGAAATATCGTTGAACGCATCGGCGGGATGAACATCGAGCGCATCTGGGAAACCGGCGCCCTCAAATTCCACACCTGCGATACCGTCCTCATCCGCCGCAATGTCTTCCGCCACGTCTGCCACGCTCCGGGCGTGTGGCTCGATTACCTCAACAAGAACTCGCGCGTAACGCAGAACGTATTTGCCGACATCACCTGCCTCAATGGCGCAGTGTATCTCGAAGTGAGCCACCAGCCCAACGTGATCGACCGCAATCTGTTCTGGGATATCCGCACGTCGGGCGAGGCAAGCCACCATTGGGGCGGCGCCGCCGTGAACGTTGACACCGGCGAGAAATCGATAGTGGCGAACAATTTCTTCGGCAATATCCCCGACCGCCACGCCGTGCACTGCCACCTCGGCCAGGCCGCCCGCGTCGTCGGCGGCAGAACAGGTCTTTGCCGCCAGCACAAGGTATTGAACAACATCTTCGTGCGCTGCCCCAGGCGCATATTCCTCGCCCGCACCGACGGCTGCCAATCCGATGGAAACCTCTTCGACGCCGCCAACGACGCCACCTCGTTCTGCGTCGACACGCCGGCTCCGTCGGCCCTGCTGAACCTCGAAGCGTGGCAGGAGCATTACGGTTTCGACGCCACCAGCCGACAGGAAAAGCTCGAGGCCAGCTTCGACACCGAATCGCTCGTGCTCACGCTATCGCTCAGCGGCAGCATTCCCGCTTGCGTGCCCGTGCCGGAGGCCGGTGCGGCAGCGCCCACGCCCGGGCCGTTTGAGCTGAAGCTCGGCAAACATGACTATCGGTTCGGGGGCGTTTAACGCGGAAACTTCTTAACGTTGACTCCGCCCTTGGCTTTTGCTATAATCTTCATCCGATAAGACTTCCTGCACCCATACCGCACGGAGACGCGCCGGATGAAGCTGAGGTTCGTTCATTGCTCTGATCTGCACCTGGGTGCGCCGTACAGCATGCTGCCGCGCGAGGCGGCCGATCGGCGGCGCGCTGACCAGCGCGAAACTTTTGCCCGCATTGTCGATCTCGCCATCAAGCCGCAAGAGCGTGCCGACCTGCTGCTGCTCACGGGCGATACGTTCGATTCCGCGAATCCGTCGCCGCGCGACGTCGGCTTCCTGCGCGGCCAGCTCCAGCGGCTCGGCGATGCCGGCGTGAAAACGTTTGCGATCCCCGGCAACCACGACCCGTGGCGCGAGAAGAGCTTCTGGGCAAAGGCCGCCTTTCCATTCGCCAGATTCTTCCGGAATCCCGTGCTCGAACAGGAGGAGCTGCGCGGGCTTGGCATCAGCGTGTGGGCTATCGCCCCCGACAGCTCGAATCTGACGAAGAACCAGCTCGCACAGATCAGCATGCCGGAGGGCGCCGGCGTGTCGCTGCTGATGTGCCACGGAAGCTGGCTGAACTTCGGCATCGAAACCGCCGATTGCCATCCGTTTTCCACGCACGACGTGAGAAATCTGCCTTTCGCATACGTGGCTCTTGGGCATTACCACGCGTGCAGGCAGATCGAGGGGCCGGTGCCCGCCGCATATCCCGGTACGCCCGAGGCGCTGGGCTTCTCGCGAAATGACCTGGGAGACCGCCACGTGGTGATCGGCACCATCGCCGACGGCAAGACGGATATCCGATTTCACAAGATCAACATCGTGTCGCACGTGAGCGAGGAGTTCGACTGCACCGCCGAGTCGTACGATTCGCTGCGTCGCAAGGTGGAGAGTATACTGTCGCCGTCGTGCTACGTGCGGATACAGTTGAAGGGCTGCCCATCGGTCGACGTGATCGCGGGGCTCGAACGGCTGAAAGAGGAGCTTTCGGACATGTGCGCGTATTTGCGCATCGACAGCCCGTTCAGCAGCGTGGGCGATGTGCCGGCCGACAACGTTTACCTGAAGAGGTTCATGGAGAAGATGAAGGAGCGGATCGGCGAGGCGGGCGACGAGAGAAAGCCGCTGCTGAACAAGGCCCTCGAGCTGGGAATCCGGGCGTTTGCCAGGAACGTGAATTAGGAATCAGCAAAACCGTTTAAGGATACGCGATGCGTTTCCATTGCATAAAGATGACGGGCTTCAAGAAATACCGGAAGTCGGTAATGGCTTTCGGGCCGGGCCTGAATATTTTTCACGGCCCCAATGAAGCCGGCAAGAGCACGCTGCACCAGGCGCTGATCACGGGCCTGTACGGCGTGCGCGGCCGAGGCGACGACGGCCTCATTCGCTCGAAGGACGACGCTCGCTCGTGGGAGCAGACCTCCGAGTGCCGCATCGAGATCGAATACGGCATCGGCGAGAGCCGTTTTGCCGTTGTGCGTGATGTTGCCGACGGCAAACTCGAACTCCATTCGATAGCAGCCGACGGCCTCCGGGCGCTCGTCAGCGAGAGCCGCGAAGAGGTCGAGAGGATCATCGCAGAGCAAACCGGCATCGAAAGCCCATACATCTTCAACCGCACGATCTCCGTGTGCCAGAACGACCTCGCCCAAGGCTCCGATCTCAAGCGAATCGCCGGCAACATCGAATCGACCTTCGCCGGCCCCGACTCCATCACCGCGTCAAACGCCATCGCTTTCCTCGACAAGGAGGTTCGCAAGAAGCTGCGCAAGGTGAAGAACGAATCGCCCGGCCAACTGGACAAGCTGACCGAGCGGCTGGAGATTCTGATTTCGGACATCGAGCGCGTTCGCAAGGAAGAGCAGCGCCGGGCAGAGCTGGCCGAGCGCATCGAAAGCCTCGAAGCACGCCTGCCGGGCAAAAAGGATCGGCTCGCCGAGCTGGGGCAATTCCTCGACAAGAGCGAGGCCAAACGGCGGATCGAAGACAAGCTTGACGCCGAGCGGCGGCGCTTCCACGAGATGGAGGACAGAATCCGCAGCATCGAGGAGTGCAGCCGCAAGCTGGAGGAACTCGAACACGATTTCGACGACCTCGGGCCTATCACGCTGTTCGATCCCGACCAGCTCGATGGAGCGCGGCTCGATCTCGAACGCGCGCGTGCCGAGCTCGTGGCGAAAAGCTCTGCCTGCGCCGACCGCATGCAGACGCTCCAGAACAGGATGCGCGCGGCCGAGGAATTGTCGAAGGAAATCTCAGTTATCGAGCAGCAGGTGGTGGAGTACGGTTCGCTCGCACGCGAAAACCTCGACAAGACGGACGCACGCCGCCGCGAAGTGGCCGACCGCTTGAAGGCGGCCGAGGAGCACGTGCAGGCGATGAGCGACAGGCTGGAGCACGTTGAGCACAGCCTCTGGGGCCTCGATCAGTTTGCCAAGAAGCATCCCGACCTCGGCGACGCATGGCAGTTGCAGTCCGAATGGCAGAGGCTCGAACTGCGCAAAGACGAGCACACGCGGATGCACGACCACGCCAACGACAACCTTCAGCGGCACGAGGCGAAGCGCTTTCCGCCCACGTTCGGAAAAATCTGGGTAGAAGCGCCCGTGATAATCATGGTCATGCTTCCCACGCTGATAGCACTGCAGGTGAAGAACGCGATCTTCGACAGCGCCTGCGCCGCGATCACTTTCGCGCTGGCCGTGTGGTGGGTGGTGTGGAAAACCAAGCGCCGCAGCCGCCGCGATCAATGGCGCGGCGAGCACCGCAAGCTGCAGAACGAGGAACTCGAAGCCCAGCATCTGCTGGACGAGACAACCGCCTCCATCGCGGAATTCACCGCGAAGATCGGCCTGCCCGAAGACAGCGTGAGGTCGTTCATCGAGGAGTATCGCACAAACCAGAGCGACCTGAAGTCGCTGAGGCGCGAGCATGAACAATGCGTTCACGAGCGCGACAACGCCCTGGCAGCCAAGGAGGAATGCGAGAAGGAAGGACGGCAGCTAGCCGAGAGCTTCGGTTTTCCGAACATCGCAGACCTGCGCGACAAGATCGACCAGTTGCGCGACAAGCGCCTGGATGTCGAGCGGCTGAGCGAGCGGCTGGCCGGCATCCTTGGCCAGGATAAGGTTTACGCGCGCGACCAGATGCTCATCTCGGCACGCAGCGCCCTGGTAGACCTGCGCGACGAGAAAAAACGCATCGAGAAAGACCAGATGGACCTCGCAAGGCACGAGAGCGATTTCCTGCAGAGAACGTCGTGCGACGATATCCTGCAGCTCGCCGAGCGCACCAGAAAGCTGCGTGTGCTTCAGGCGCGGAAAGACAAGCTCACCGCCTCTATGGAAGCTCACGCCGGCGGCAAAACGCTCGACGAGCTGAAACGCGAGCAGCTCGACATCACGCTCGAGCTGAAGCTGGCGATGGCGCGGCTCGAACAGGATTTCCCCGGCTTCGAGCCCAGCGTCGAGCAGACCGAGCTTTGGCGCAAAGAGAAAGAACGCCTTGAATTCGAAATCCCCGAGCTGTCGGACAAATTGACCGCCGCGCGTACCGAGCTTGGCGTGCTCGATGAGCACGCCGGCCCCTCGCTGGCCGAGCTCGAGGGCGAGAAGCAATACATCGAAGCCGAGGTGGCACTAGGCGACTTCGTGGTCACCGCCTGCTCCGTCGCGTCGGAGGTCCTTGCAGAGATCGACCAGGAGCACCACAGCCTTTACCTGCCCAAGATGCAGCAAGCGGCTTCCGAATTCTTCTCGCGAATGACCGCCGGCGCCTATTTGGCCGTGAACCTCGTAGACGGCTGGCCGCAGCGCATTACCGCGGTAGACCGCACCGAGAGGCAGGTTGATGTAGACAAGCTCAGCCGCGGCACGGCCGACCAGCTCTATTTCTCGCTGAGGCTCGCCCTCGCAAGCGCTCTGAGCGGCCGAACGTTCCTCCCGATGATACTCGACGATCCGTTCGTAAACTTCGATGCCGACCGATTCGAGGAAGCCGTGGCCACCATTCTCGAACTCGCCCGATTGGGCAGGCAGATCATCTACCTCACGCACAGCCCGTTGCTGAGCGAGCGCGTGCAAAGCTGGTCGCAGCAAGGCATCCAGGTGAACTGCGTGAAACTCGGCAAATGAAGGCGGCCGCCTGCAATGATCTCCCGGTCGAAAACCCCCGATGAACTGGCCTGTTGGGTGGCCCTGCACAGCGCAGAGCACGTGGGCCCGGCCACGTTCCACCGCCTCGTCAGGAAGTTCGGCTCGCCCAGGCAGGTTCTTGCAATGGCTTCCGCCGAAACACTGCAAGGCATGCCGGGCGCCGACGCCGCCTTGCTCGAGTCGATTGTTTTCGCGGCAATACGGATCGACTACTGCCGAAAGCTCATAGAAAGACTGAACGACCGGGGCGTGCGGATCATAGCGTACGACGATGCCGACTTTCCGGAGCCGCTGCGGCGGCTGCATTGGCCGCCGGGCCTGCTGTACGTCCAGGGCGAATATCTTGCGGCCGACCTGCACAGCGTGGGAATCGTGGGCAGCACGCACGCAAGCGCGCGCGGTTTTCGCACCGCATTTCGCAGTGCGTCGGCACTCGCGCGCAGCGGCTACACCATAGTGAGCGGCAACGCCAAGGGCATCGACACCGCGGCGCACATGGGCGCGCTCGACGGCGGCGGACGCACTGTTTTCGTGCTGCCCGAAGGCATACTGAATTTCCGCCGGCATGCGGATATGCCGGCGGCCAAGCTCGAGCGCCTCGGGGTGCTTGTTTCCGAGCGCCCGCCCGAGGCACCCTGGGAAACCGAGGGCGCGCTCGCGCGCAACAGGATCACCGCCGCCCTCAGCGAAAAGCTGCTGATCGTCGAGGCCCAGCCCGACGACGGTTCGATGCACACCTTTGGCACGGCGCGGAAGCTCGGCGCACACGCGATGGCCGTCCTGTTCAGCAGCGATACGCCCGAGGGCAACCTCGCCGCCATCCGCGCCGGCGCGCTCGCCGTGCACTCGGTGGCCGAGCTCTTGCAGCAGGTGAGCGCCGGCGGCGGCCAATCGCACGACATTCAGCAGTCTTTCGACCTTGAATGACCGACATAAGGATTTGGAGATGATATGAACGACCAGAACGAACAACCCCTGCCGGAAGCTCAACGTGAAAGGCGAAAGTGGTCTACCCGCAAGAAGCTGCTCGTGGCTATCGGCGTGCTGCTGGGAATTTCGTGCCTCTTCTGCGGGATAGGCGCCGTGTGGCTGTTCCAGTGGGGCAAACCCATTCCGCCGCTGCAGTTTGTTGACGGCGACACCACGGGCATCGCGGTGCTGCGGGCGGACTCGGCCAACGAGGGTTATCGCCAGGTAATCGCATACATGGCGGAATCCGCGCTTCGGCACGAGCTCACAACTGAAAAAGAGCACATCAGCGCGCTGACCAAGCTGCAGGAGCCGCAAAATGTGCAGATCGGCGCCTTCACGGCGGTTGCGTCGTATCGCGGGCACTCGCCGGAAAACTTGCGCGTGTTCTTTTCGCTGACGTTCGCCGAGCTCCCGCGGATCGGCAGGATGCTGGTGCAGCGCGTATTCGACGCGGGCGCGGCCGACACGCCGCGATACCGCGGCGCCGCTATAAGGCCCGCAAGAAGTGTGATGGAAGGCTGGACCGCATCCGGCGTGAAGCTGCCGAAAGACAAGCAGAACTGGGTTGAAGACCTGATGGTCGGCGCGGCGCATTCCTGCGTATTCGCCGGCCGCGAGGCCGATGGCGTGAAGGCCGGACTCGATGCGTTTGCCGGGGCAGAGCCGCCGGCCGACAGCCCGTTCATGCAGGTTTACCGGCGCGCTGATTCCACCAGGTTCATCCACGGCGCGCTGTTGAATGAGGATGACGTGCTGCTGGCCGCGTTCCTGCCGCTCGAGCAGATCCCGCAGGTTCGTGCCGACATGGCCTCCGAGCTGATGCTGGACCCGCATCACGTGAAGAATATCGCGTTCAGCCTCGAACTGCTCTCGAATGACGAGGCCGTTCTTGATCTGTCGATTGAAGGCGCCAATGCCGAAGCCGTGAAGCAGATCGACGCGGCACTGAGGGCAGTGGTGAGATCGACGCAGCCCGGAGCGAAGGAGTTTACACTCATCGATTTTCAGGAGCTGGACATTCCGCTGACGCTCACGCTGCAAGAAGCCAGGAGCGAGGGGCTGATCCACTTCAGCACCATAAAGGTCGCGGGCCTGAAGGCCCTGATCGACGCCTGCATCGGCAAGCTGGCGGAGGCGCAACGGGAAAGCGGCTCGCAGACGCGGCAGATGCAGGCGGTGGAAGACGTGCCGTCGGACCTCGATTGAGTGTAGTGGGATCGCGGGGGCCGGTGCGCACGGCGCCGGAATATGCCACAGCCCGGCTATCAGAGGCCGGGTTGTCTGCTTTCGCCGGACCGCAGCGCGGCCGGCGGACCGAGAACCTCGCTGAAAATGATCGCCCTCTGCAGCGGGGGGAGGCGCTCGATTCGTTCCAGCCCGGTAGCTTTCTGTGCCCTCCGTATCGGTTGCGAAAGTTTCAACGGCGCCCACGGTGCGGGCTCGTGCTCGATGAAGACAGGCTTGGCCGCCTGTGGCCGCGGCATAGGTTGCGGTTGCGGACGGTACTGCTGCTCAGGGCGCGGCGCGGGCTGCTGGTGCGGGCGGTATTCCGGCTGCGGCATAGGCTGAGGGCGCGGCTGAGGCTGAGGGCGATATTGCGGCTGCGGTTGAGGCAGGGGCGGCGGCTGGCGTTCGGCCTCGGCGGCCGGCGCGCGCTCGCTTGTCCGCTGCTCTTCCTCTTGCTTGCGGCGCCGGGCGGCCTCTTCGATGCGGCGGCGCAGCTCCTCGAAGGGGTCGTTTTCAATCGGCCCGGTCGGGCGCGGAGCGCGTTGCTGCTGCGGCTGCTCTCCTTTGGGGGCGGGCCGGCCGAAAATGCGGAAGAGAATGAAGAGCACGGCCACGATGATGGCGATGATTTCTTCGAAGCCCACGGTAGCCTTTCAATCGGGAGGGGCGGGGCAGCCCACCCCTCCGTCAGATTCGGATCAGTTGCGTTTGCGCTCGGAAGCGACGTGCCCTTGGCGCGTCTGCATCAGTACGGTGCTTTCAGTCTACGCCCGATCAGGTCTCGGTGCGCTTGTCCTGCCCGCCGATATTCTTGCGCATATCGGTGTCGGCCTGGATGTTCCTCAGGCGGTAATAGTCCATGATGCCGAAGTTGCCGGCGCGGAAAGCCTGGGCGATGGCCTGTGGTATTTCAGCCTCGGCCAGCACAACCTTCGCTCGGTTTTCCTGGATGAGTGCGAGCATTTCCTGCTCGCGAGCCTGTGCGGCGGCACGGCGTTTCTCGGCTTCGGCCTGGAAGCGCCGCTTGTCGGCCTCGGCCTGGTCGGCCTGAAGTTTCGCACCGACGTTCTCGCCGACGTCCACGTCGGCGATGTCGATTGACAGGATTTCAAACGCGGTTCCGGCATCGAGGCCCTTCTCGAGCACGCGACGCGAGATCGCGTCGGGGTTTTCGAGCACGGCCTTGTAGGAATCAGCCGAGCCGATGGTGGTAACGATGCCCTCGCCCACGCGGGCGATGATTGTTTCCTCGGTGGCGCCGCCGACGAGTCGTTCGATGTTGGCACGCACGGTTACGCGGGCCTTGGCTTTCACCTGGATGCCGTCTTTCGCCACGGCGTCAATCGTTTGCCTGCCCTTTGCGGGGTCGGGGCAGTCGATGACCTTCGGGTTTACGCTGGTTCGCACGGCGTCCAGCACGTCTCGGCCGGCGAGATCAATGGCCGCCGCACGCTGGAAGTTGAGGGGGATATTGGCCTTATTGGCTGCGATGAGCGCCTGGCAAACGCGGCCCACGTGCCCTTGCGCGAGGAAATGCGTTTCGAGCAGGTCGGTTTCGATCGGAATGCCGGCCTTGGTGAGCATGATGCGTGAATCGACGATCACGCTGGGGCTCACGCGGCGCAGCGACATGCCGATAAGGTTCAGCAGGCCAACGTGCGCGCCCGACAGGTACGCCCGCAGCCATAGGCCGAAGTATCGCGCGAGCGCGATAACAATCATCAGCGCTACAAAGCCGATGCCGAGGCCGATCCAAATCCACATCTGATTGTTGTCTGCCGGGCTTTGCGCAGTGCCCGCCGCACGGGATACGGCGTAGGCAATCATCCTTTCATGCATTTTCATGACTCCTTTGCTGTTTCGGTAAATCCGGTTCGATGACCATTAGGCTTCGTGCGACGGAGCCGCCGCCTGGCGCACTACAATGCGTGCACCCTCAACGGCCACCACTTTCACTGTGGTTCCGGCTTCGATCATGCCGCCTTCCGTCACTACGCTCACTTTTTCGTTGCCCACTCTTATGGTGCCCGATGGCCGAAGCGCCGAAAGCGCCACGCCTTCTTTTCCCATCAACGACTCGAATCTGTCACTGGCCGAACCCGACTGCAGGGTCTTTTTGAGGATCAGGCGCTTGCCGGCGTAGGTGCGCGGGAAAACCTTGAAGCCGAGGGCAATCAACGCCGGTGTGCCCGCCGCCGCAAGCACGAGCAGCAGCGCCCCTGCAAGCGAGTTCGTCTTGAACGCGAAGACGATGCCCACCACCATTCCGGCCACACCGGCCGCGCCCACCAGCCCGCCGGCCGGAATGAACAGCTCGATGAAGATCGCAAGAAAACCAAGGAATACCAGCAGTATCGACGCCCAAAGCTGCATAGATCACACCTTCCGTACAAGCACCCTGTTTCCGCTCACTTCGATCACCTGCACACGCGAACCGGCCTCGAGAAACTCGCCGTCGGTTTCCACTGTTATCAGCCGCTCGCCGAATTCGGCCTTGCCTACGGGGCGGAGCTTCGTGAGCGCCACTCCCTGCCTGCCGAAAAGCTCCTTTGCCTCGTCCTGCGACTGCACCACGTAGCCCTGCTCGGGAAGCTGCTCGGTGCGAAGCTCGAGGCGGTTCAGCAGCGGCACCTGCCGCAGGTATTTCAGCAGAACTATCACTATTATCAGCGCCGCGATGAAGCCGGCCATCACCACCAGAATGTTCTGCATCATGATATCCCACTGGAAGGAGAACTCCGGCACGGCAAATCCCTGCATGGCAAGCACCAGCGAGGACATGATCAGCACGATGCCGGCCACACCCGCCACACCGAATCCGGGGATAAGAAACACCTCGACGACCAGCAGAGCCAGCCCCAGAACAAACAGGACGATCTCGACCGAGCCTACGCGGCCCAGCAGGAAATTGCTGGTAAAGATCGTGAGGAAACACAGCACGCCCACGGTGCCCGGCACGCCGAAGCCCGGCGTGGTGATCTCGATGTAAAGCGCCACCAGGCCTATCACCACCAGCAGCGTTACCACCACGGGCGCCGTGAGCAAGCCCACCATCTCGTCGAAAAAGGTCTTCTTCACCACCTTCATTTCGGCGCCTGCGAGCCTGAGCGCCTCGGGCAGGGCCTCACGCGACAGTGTGCCCGACGACACCCCATACTTCTCCGCTTCCTCAGCGGTGAGCGTCAGCAATTTGCCCTTGGCCGAAATGAGCTTCGAGTCAATCGGCTCATTCATCCTGTTCGCCTCGGCCTGGAGCTTCTCATGCTCCTCGGCCATAACGGTGCGAACCTTGCCGTCGATCACCACCTCCCACAGTTCGATATCGGAATCGACCATCGCAAGCGCTATTTCGGTGGGATACTTGTTCTTCTCGGCGAGGGCTTTTACGGAGCCCCGCACGGCGCTCACAACCTTCTCGGAGGCCATCTCCATGCCGGCTTCGGTTTGCAGCACGGGTGCGGCGGCGCCTATCGACGTGCCCGCCGCCATGTAAATCTTCTTGCACGAAAACGAGATCAGCGCGCCCGCCGACCACGCCGCGCCCGTGGCACCCGGATCGGCTGTAACGTAGGCGACGCTGAGCGCCGGGTCAACCGAGCCGATGAGCGTGGTGATCTCCATAGCGGAATCGACGCGGCCGCCGAACGTGTCGATATCGAAAATCACGCAATCGGCCTTGTCGTTCTTGGCGTCCTTGATCCCGCGCTGGATGAAGGCCATCATCGCCCTGTTGATCTCGCCGTGCATCTCTACCAGGTAGATCAGCGGCTTGGCGGGCCGAGGCCGCCCTTCGGCAGCGCATACCGCGGCCATAGCCAGAAAGCACGCACAAAGCGCCGCTATTCGCCCTCTGCTTGTGGAGAATGCAGTATCCATGGTTTCATATATACCACTGCAATCGCCCATAGTCAAGGGAAAAGCGTTTGCCGAAAGCGTTTAGCGGTCAGTATTCTCACGCGCCATGCCGGAAATACCAGCACCACGGGACTGCGAGCGGTGGGGGAGTGGACCATCGGCACAATCTCAGACGCCCATCCGATTTTCCGCTTTCAACAGCGCAAGGTAATGAGTATATTTAGCTCCTTTGGTTCTCCGCATGAAACGCCGGCAATACACAGGACACATGTTGAAAAGGATACATCGGATGAAAGCAGACTCGGACCCCGTGAACCTCTACGGCGAGATGCCGAAGGTCCGGCGGCTGATAGCCGCTGAGATTCCCGAAGACATGGACCCCGGCCCGAAGAAAATCTTCGGCGGCCAGCCCAGCAGCGGACCCGAGCAAACTATGCTTGCCGTGCTGCAGGGCCTCGTGAATCGCGTGGAACCGCAGATATACATCTGCTACCCTTATCATAAGGCTGCATTCAAGCGCTCGCCCGAATTCCTCTGGCTGGATTACTACCGCAAGCAGTTTGGTGTCGAGGTGGAACGCCTGAAGGACCCCCGGCTGCTGCTCGAGCGCTTCGGCGATTACGTGAAAGGCGTGGTGCTTTACGATCCAAAGATGCGGAACACCGTCAACCCCGCCGTGATGATCGCCGGCCGGCAGAACTGCCTGCCCGTTACGCCCGCAATGCAGCGCTCGCTGAAAAAGAAATACGGCTGGGCGGCCAACGTCGTTGACGATTTCCGCGGGCGCTTCGCAACCGATTACGAGATTGCGCTGTGGTCGCACCAGAACCTCCAGCCATCCTGCCACCGCCACATCCTCATGCACCAGCCGGGGCACTGTCCCCACAACTACGACATCGTCGTCGCAAAAAACCTCTTCCTGTTCTGCTGCTGCCATTCGATGAAAGACCGGCTGGAGTCGGCGCTGGTCGACCGCATCTACCAGGCGGCCGAGCGCCCTTGCCACGTGATGGGCTGGCTGGACGACCGCACGCAGGAGCTCGAGTATACCGCACGCATCGCCCGCAACGGATGCTTCGTTACCTGCAACGGCCGCAGCCCCAACCTCACCGTGCACGCCGGCATCGACGCCAAACCAAAGGCAAAGCTTCGCACGCTCACGCCGCCGCAGAGGGTGGCAGAACGCAAGGTGTATGTGACCTTCGTGATGAGCGACGGCGACGCCCTCTGGTGCCTGGAGAACTTCCACAGCGGCGTGTTCGTTCACAAGAAGCGGCCCAGCCTGCCCATCAACTGGGAGGTGCAGATGCTGGCATACCACCTGGCACCGGGCATCCTGCAATACTACCTCGAAAACATCCCGCCAAACGGCTACCCGCTGGCGTCCGTTTCCGGCGCCGGCTATACGTATCCAAACCTGCATCCCGATCCCGTGAGCTACTTCAAGCTCACCGAGCAATACATGCAGCTCACCGGGCTGCACTACATCTACAGCGGCATATCCGATCCGTACCGCGCGCACTATTGGCGCGATTTGGATAGCGACGTCGAGCGGATCGCCGAGCTCTATCGCAAACACGTGCCAAGCGCCAAAGGCGTGATCCGCCATTACGGCGGGGGCGGGCTGCTGGAAACGCACTCGCTGCCGCCCGGCAAAACGCCATACGTCTGCGCCACGGCACTCTCCGGCCGGCACGGGGGCGACTTCGCGTGCGTGGACAAGGCGCTGGACAGCGAGAGCTTCCGTCCGCTGTTCCTGCTGATCCATCACACGCCGTGGGGGCCGACCGTCGAAACCATCGAAAAGACCATCCGCAGCCTTCAGAAACGCGGGCACGAGGTGGTGCTGCTCGACGAATGGTTTGCCAAGCTCGAAGACGCC
>DATLAR010000078.1:0-2781 GCA_035527355.1 Planctomycetota bacterium | reverse complement strand
GCGCACCACCTCCAGCACCTCCGTCCCCGGCTGCAGCAGCCACACGCGGCCCGGCTCCACGTGCAGGGGCGACACAAACGCCGCCACCACGTGCACTCGCGCCCACGTGCCCTTCAGGCAATACGCCTTCACGCAGCACGCCCCGCCCAGCATCTCATCCCACCGCCTCGGCCACGCCACGCCATCGGGCGCGCCGGCCAGCCGCTGCAAGCCCTTCGCCACCGCCGCCGTCATGTCCTCCTCGAAATGCTCCACCACGCGCACCGTTGGCTCCCACGGCAGCAGAAACGTGCGATACGGCAGGTTCACGTCGGGCATCGGCTGGCCGCGCATTGCCGCCATGTTCTCGTCGAGCGCGGCAATAAACCGCTCCTTCGCCGAATGTGCCGCCGAGAGCTTCGCCTTCAGCTCGGCCGACGGCTCGCCAAACCACACGCGCTGGCGCGTCGCCGCCGACCACGCAAAATCAAGCTCGCGGAACCGCCGCCGGCTCGATTCGGTATCCGGCATAAACTCGTCAGGCTCCAGCGGGTTCGCCAGCACCGCCGTACCCGCCGGCCACCGCCGCAGCTCCACGTCGCGCTTCTCGCTATCGAGCGTCCGCCGGAACCGCGCAAGATCATCGACGCAATCGCCGGCCGGCGAAGAAGCAGGACGCCCGCAATCCTCGGGCTTGAGATCTGTGATTTCATCCATGTCAAATCCCCATAACGCGCACGAGCCGGCAGCCACGCCCGTGCAATGACGTCCCCCGCGCGTTCACAGCGTCCGCCGCGCGTCTTCGTAGGGGCGGGGCACGTGCCGCCGCCGACCTGCCCGCCGCATGGCTCCGGCAGGCGGGAGCGGCTATGGCGCGCAGGTAGCCGTCCCCGCCCAGGGCAAGGGCGGTGCCTTGCCCCTACAGAGTTGCTGCGTAAAGCAGGCCTGATTGGTTGCGGATCGTCCGCGTTAGGCTGTTAGCCTCGTTAGCCTTTGGGCCTCGTTAGCCTCTTGGCCTCTTGGGCTGTTAGCCTTTTAGGTCAAAACCATTCTTCGCACAGTCACCTCTCTCACGCAATCCTTCGTTCGATGTTCGATGTTCACTCCGTTCCCTCTTCTTCTCAGTCCTTTTCCTTCCTTCGTGCCTCTTCGTGTCCTTCGTGTCCTTCGTGGTTTTTCTTCTCGCGCGCGCCCGCCACCAGGCCCATCTGCTCAAGCGAAATCTTTATCAGCCGCTCCGTCCGGTCCGCAAAGCTCTCATACGTCTGCCGCTGATCGGCAAGCTGCTTTTCCAGCAGCTTCGCCCGCTCGGCCGAAAGCTGCCCATCCGCCTGGTATCGCTGCGCCAGCGTCCGCGCCGCCTCGGGCGACGCCCCCGCCGCAAGCGCCAGAATCTGCTCGGGCGACATCTTCTCGCGCCGCCGCAGCTCCTCCAGTTGCACTATGCGGTCAGCCGCCGGGCCGTCCACAATCGACAGCAACGCCTCCACGGTTGCCTGCCCGCGCACCTTCAGCTTTTCTTCCTCCAGCTTCTGGGCGCGCTGGTCTTCCAGGAATTCCATATCCTTCATCCTCATCAGCCGATCAATTCCCAGCTTCGCCTCGTAATCGTCGAGGTCGATCTGTGCCTTGCGCACATCTATCTCGCTCTTCGCGTCCTTGATCCTGCGCTCCAGCTCGCGCCGGCGCCGCTCGTCCAGCAGATCCTCGTCGGCCGACAGCGCCTTCCACGCCTCATCGCGCCGCGCGTCGTTTTCGATGCCCATTATCTCGATCCGCCGCAAAATCTTCTCGCGGTCGCGCTCGAAATTGAAACGATCCTTCAGCCGCTCCATCTCGTCCTGCCGGATCACCTCCTTCAACCCCATCTCGTGCTCGGTCTGCCGCACAAACTGCTCGAAGTCGTTCGCACTCTTGAAGGCGTCCATCTTGTCCTGCGTGAGCGCCTCACGGATGCGGCGGTTCAATTTCACCCGATCCTCCGCCACGTCCGTCCGCGCCTCGCCCGCCGCGATCTCCGCCTCCTTGCGGCGGATTTCCTCATACGCCTCGCACGCAAACTTCACGAACCGCAGTTGCGCCAGCTCCAGCCCCAGCCGCTCGAGCGTGGCCGACAGCGTGTCGCGCAGCCGCGTCTCCAGCTCGTTACGCAGCTCCAGATTCGAAAAAAGCTCCTCCACCCGATACCGGCCCACCAGCCCGCCCAGCAGCATCTGCACCTCGTCTGCAAGCTCCGCCTCCAGATCGCTCAGCCGCACCCGATTGCAGCTCTTGAACAGGTTCACGAACATCGAGTCCGCGTCCTTTATCCGCAGCACGATCCGCTCGACCGACTCCACCTCATACTTGTCCTCCGTCCACAGCTCGCCGGTTCGCAGCTCGATCGAAACATCACCCGCGTCGATCAGCACCACGGCCGCCGCCTGGTCGATCATGAAATGGTTCAGCGTCTTCAGGAAGCCGCCCATATCGTGCCGCCCCTCGTGCAGCTCGCCCTTCAGCCTGCCGCCCTGAAACAGCATCGCCCGCGTGCCGTGCTCTATCGTCAGCGGCTTCGTCAGCCAGCCCTTCACATCCTGCTCGTCGATGCGCACCGCGAAATCATCCGACGACCTCACCCAGCGGTCGCCCAGCACCGGCGGCTTGGCCATGTCGGCGGTATTCGCACCGCATTTCCAGCAAAACTTCGAGCTCGTGCGCACTTCGGACCCGCAGCGGCCGCACTTCGTGAGGCCCTTGGGCGCCGGTGCTCCGCACTTGGGGCAAAACTGCGACCCCTTGCGCACGCGCTGGTCGCACTGC
>DATLAR010000077.1:0-2708 GCA_035527355.1 Planctomycetota bacterium | reverse complement strand
TCCGACCGCGGCATCGTGCGCCACCTGGTTTACGTGGCCGAGGCGTGCGTCCTGCTGCGATGGCTGAGGAGAACGGGCAGCCGGCACCTCCACGCGCACTTCGGCACCAACTCCGCCACCGTGGCGATGCTGTGCAGGATGCTGGGCGGCCCGCCCTACAGCTTCACGGTGCACGGCCCCGAGGAGTTCGACAAGCCCCAGGGGCTGTCGCTCGGCGAGAAAATCCGGAACGCATCGTTCGTGGTCGCCATCAGCGAGTTCGGCCGCAGCCAGTTGTATCGCTGGTGCGAGCACGCGCAGTGGCCCAAGATCAGGATCGTGCGGTGCGGGGTTGACTCGCCGCTGCTGGCCCGGCCGCACGTGCCTGTCCCCCGCGAGCCGCGACTGGTCTGCGTGGGCAGGCTATGCGAGCAGAAGGGCCAGTTGCTGCTGCTCGAAGCAGCCAGCCGCCTCGCTGCCGAGGGCGTGGATTTCGAACTGGTGCTCGTGGGCGACGGGCCGATGCGGTCCGAGATCGAATCCCTGATAGCACGCCTCGGCCTCCACGGCCGGGTGACGATCACCGGCTGGGCCAGCGCCGAACAGGTGGCCGCGCACGTCGAGTCGGCTCGTACACTGGTGCTGCCGAGCTTCGCCGAAGGTCTGCCCGTGGTGCTGATGGAATCGCTCGCACTCGGCCGGCCCGTCATCAGCACGTTCACCGCTGGTATTCCCGAGCTGGTGGAACCAGGAGTATGCGGCTGGCTGGTGCCGCCCGGCTCGGTGGACGCCCTCGCGGCCGCCATGCGCGACGCCCTTAGCCTGCCCGTGGCCACGCTCGAGCAGATGGGCCGGGCAGGCGCAGACCGCGTCGCTCGCCGGCACGACGCCCGTGCAAACGCCCGCAACCTCGCCGAGCTGTTTCGCATCAGCATCGAATCTGAAAGGAATTCCTGAGTGACATTGATCTGCAACATCCTGTTGGTAATACTTGCGGTCGGGTTGCTCGTGCCCGTAGCGATCGTGTGCGTTGAATGCGTGGCGGCGCTGATGCCGCGGCGCCGCTCCGGCACGCAGCCGCCCGCCGCTCGCCCGCGCGTGGCCGTGCTCGTTCCTGCTCACGATGAGGAAACCGGCGTCGCGTCCGCTATCGCGGCGCTGCGCCCGCAGTTGCTCGATGGCGACCGCCTGCTGGTGGTGGCCGACAACTGCACGGACGCGACTGCGCGCGTCGCCCGGGCAGCCGGTGCCGACGTCATCGAACGCAATGATCCCCTCCGCCGAGGCAAGGGCTACGCACTCGATTTCGGCCTGAATGCACTGGCTGCCGATCCGCCCGACGTGGTGGTGATGATCGATGCCGATTGCCACACCGGGCCGGGCGCCGTGAACACGCTCGCCCGTGCGGCTGCTAGCACGGGGCGGCCCGTGCAGGCTACCAACCTGTTGGAGCAGCCGTCGGAGTCGGGCTCGCGCGATTGCCTGTCTGCCCTCGCATTCACCATGAAAAACCTGGTGCGGCCACGCGGGCTGCACCGGGTCGGGCTGCCGTGCATGCTCACGGGCACCGGCATGGCATTCCCGTGGAGCGTCGTCCGGCAGGCTCCGCTCGCCAGCGGCAACATCGTCGAAGACATGCAGCTTGGCATTCATCTGGCAATGCGGGGCTTCACGACGGTCCATTGCAGCGAGGCCCGCGTGACCGGCCGGCTGCCGCAGAATTCGTCGGCCGCGTCGAAGCAGCGCACGCGATGGGAGCACGGGCACCTCCAGACGCTCCTGCACGAGGTGCCCCGGCTGGCCGCGGCCGGGCTGCGACGGCGGAGTTTGGCGCTCGTTGCACTCGCGGCGGACTTGAGCGTACCGCCGTTGTCGCTGCTCGCACTGCTGATGACGGGCGGGACAACCCTGGCGGCCGCTGCTGCCGCGTGCGGGCTGTGGATGCTGCCGGCTATCCTGCTGAGTGCGGGCGCCGTGCTGCTGCTGGGCAGCATCCTCACGGTGTGGGCTGTGTTCGCGAGAAACACGCTGCCCCTCGGCCGGCTCCTTGCCGTGCCGCTGTACATGGCTTGGAAGATCCCGATCTACCTGAGTTTCATCGTCCGGCGCGAGAAGGCGTGGGTCCGCACCGAACGCGATTCCGCTATCGAGCGGAAGCCCGCAGCACCGCATGAGGAGCATCACTGTGCCGAATCAATCGATTGAGGTGGAACCGGCCGCGTGCGTTGCCGAAGCGGCGAGTTCGGTTGCTTCGACTGCGGGGGCGCCGCGCGTGCGCCTGCTGTGGCTGGACGTTGACAACCTGGCGTTCGGCGAGGCCGCCTCCGCCGTGGTGCAGATGTGCCGCGACGGCCGGCCCGCGTACGTCGTCACGCCGAACGTCGATCACTTCATGCACACGCGCACGGACCCGGCGTTGCGCTCGATCTACGAGCGTGCCGGTCTGTCGCTCGCCGACGGCATGCCGGTGGTGTGGGCGGCCAGGCTGCTCGGCCGGCCGCTGAAAGCCAAGGTCAGCGGCAGCGACCTGTTCTACGAGTTGTGCGGGCGCGCGGCGGCCGAGGGCCTCCGCTTGTTCCTCCTCGGCGGAGCGCCCGGCGTTGCGGAGAGGGCCGCGGACGCGTTGCGGAGCCGCTACGCCGGCCTGCACATCGTGGGCACGCACTCGCCGGTCATCCGCGCGGATGGAGCCGGCAGCAGCGATGCCGAGGTGGCGGAGATGATCCGCG
>DATLAR010000076.1:0-3540 GCA_035527355.1 Planctomycetota bacterium | reverse complement strand
CGGCCCGCCGCTTAATTGTCGGAGAAACCGATTTGCATTTCAACGGGAAACGGCGGGCCGGCCCTGAAAGGGTCCGTAAACGATTCGTGGGCGCCACACAGCTTGCCGGGCCGATGCCAGGCAAGCTCGTGTGCATGAACGCGCCCTACGAATGCATTGGCATCATTCTTCATATTCCCCTCCTGTCAAAGGCCTGAAGGGCCGAGGTTCCATAAAGCCCAGGGCAACGCCCTGGGTTAGTCGGTGCGCAAAGCCAAGCCCTGAAGGGGCGGAGTATACGGCTGTGTGCTGGGTATACGTAAGGCCGCCCCTTCAGGGCTCGGTTTTGGGGTGGGTGGCGGCTTTTCCCCAGCCCTTCGGACTGGGCTTTATGGAACTCCGGCCCTTCAGGCTTTATTCGGAGTTGAATGAAGAATGGATGAAGAATGCAGACGGCGACCTCTGCGCGTTCGAGGCTATCTTTTATACGCGAATGCCCACGAATCTTTTACACACCCCCCTGAAACAGCCGCTGCATTCCGAGCCTCGAGCCTGCGCTTGCAAATTGCATGGCACGGCGCTATAATGCCTTCTTCAAACGATTCTTGGACTTTTGACCCTTGACTGGCCCTTGGACTTTGCCGGAGATCGATGAATGACAAGCTTCTCGTACGAAGGCGCTTACACTGCGATCGTCACCCCTATGCGGCACGACGGCCACGTTGATTGGGACGGCCTCGAACGCAACCTCCAGTTCCAGATCGAGCAGGGCATCACCGGCATCGTGGCCGTGGGCACTACCGGCGAATCACCCACGCTCGATTGGCACGAGCACAACGGCGTGATCGACAAATCCACGCGCATGGCACGCGGCAAGTGCGTAGTTATCGCCGGCACCGGCAGCAACTCTACCGAAGAAGCACTCGATGCCTCGAAGCACGCCACCGCGTCCGGCGTGGATGCGCTGCTGCTGGTCGATTGCTATTACAACGGCCCATCATCCCTCGAGCTGCGCCACGAATACCACGGCAAGGTGGCAAAGGCCTGCCCGCAGGTCGATATCATCCCCTACATCATCCCCGGCCGAACCGGCTGCGCAATGTCGCCCGAAGACCTCGTGATCCTCGTGGCCGAATGCCCAAATGTTTGCGCCGTCAAGGAAGCTACCGGCGACCTCGAACGAATGAAGCTCACGCGCAAACTCGCCGGAAGCAGCTTCTCCATTCTCTCGGGCGACGACGACCTGACGCACACGATGATGACCGACCCCGCAATCACGGCATCAGGCGTGATCTCCGTCATGAGCAACGTGGCGCCCGCGGCCGTTGCATCGATGGTCAAGGCCTGCCTCAAAGGCGACGCCGCCAAAGCCCGGCAAATCCGCGACAAGCTTGCGCCGCTCTTCGGCGTAGTTACCGTAACTATTCAACAGGAACGGCAAATGCCCGACGGCACCGTGCGAACCGTGAAAGACAAGTTCCGCAATCCCGCCGCCGTGAAGGCGCTGATGAACGGCCTGGGAATGCCGGCCGGCACTATGCGCGCGCCACTAGGCAGAATGACCGCCAACGGCGTGAACGTAGTGCGCGCCGCCGCCCGCACCGTGTGGCAGAATCATCCTGAAATACTCGCGCCTATCGCCGAAGCTTATGGCGTAGACGTGGAAGCCCGCCTGGCCGACGACGCCATCTGGGCCGCGCTGTCGTATTAAGAATCGTAGGGGCGGGGCACCGTCCCCGCCCAGGACAAGGGCAGTGCCTTGCCCCTACTGACACTCCGAACCACTCCGGGAACAAGCATTGGAAGGCGAACCGGAAAAACAATGGCGGCACGATGCGATCTGGGCCGTGATCGTAATCGTGGCCGCAATATCGTTTATTCTCACCGCACTCGGCCACCTCATTCGCCGCCACTTCGAGAAACCCGGCCCCCCGCCGATCCCCGAAGAGCCCGAGCAGTTGCTGGCGGGCCTGGCGCTCATCATGCTCATTGCCGGGCTGATCGCCCTCGTTGGATACGTGCTGGCGCTGTCGATGCGGCTGCGCATTTTTCCCGATGCACAGCTTCCGCCCGTGCCGTGGACATTATGGGACGTGGCGAAGGCGGCGGCCGCTTCTTACCTGGGCGCGGGCCTTGCCACACATGCCGTTGCCACGCTCGCCGGCAAAGGCGGCGAGGAACCCTCGCTGGCAGTGCTCAGCACTTTGTTCATCCACGTGGCGATGCTGGTGGCGGTGGCTGCTTTTGTGAAGGCACGCGGCGCAGGCCCGCGGCTCCTGGGCCTCACGCGTCGGCATTGGCTGCCGAGCCTGCTGCACGGAATACTCGGCTACCTGGCCATCTTGCCGATCTTCTACGGTGCAGTGCTGGTATCGAGGCTGCTGATGGACGTGCTGCGGGTGGAGGCGCCGGAAAACCCGATCATCGACGCCCTGCAGTACGCGGGCAGCGCCTGGCTGCAATGGGCTATCGTAGTGATCGTGGCGGTGTTCGGCCCGTTTGCTGAAGAAGTGCTTTTCAGGGGATTTCTTTACCCGGCAATGCGGCGGAAAATGCCGGTGGCGGCCGCGGTGCTGCTGAATGCCGCCCTGTTCTCGCTGATCCACGTGAGTTTCGTGGATTTTCTGCCCATACTGGTGCTCGGCGTGGGCATGGCTTTCCTATACGAAAAAACCGGCTCGCTCGTGAGCTGCACGGTTTTTCACGTGCTGAACAACTCGCTTCGGATGGTCGTGTACTACATCGACGGAAAGTAGCCGCACCCAGGGCTATCGCCAGCCGCCGGCTTTGAAAAAAGCAACCACACGCACGATGGCAAACGCTATCGCAATAGCCAGCACGACCGCCGCGATTCCCCGCAGATGATAGCTCTTGTCGCTGCAAACAGGCACCGCCAAGTACTTGAAGCAGCGCGGGCATTGGGTGCGCCGGCCGGACAGCTCATTTTTGACAAACAAGCGTTTGCCGCATTCTCTGCACTTGAATGTAATCATAAGACTCCTCTGTTTGATTTTATCCTATTTCCTACGGATGTCAAGTGCGGTTTTTGGGGCTGAATTGTTCGGGTAGATCGGCCCCGGCAGAATCACGGCGCGATGGCGAGGGCGCTGCCTCGCCCCCGGATGCCATACATAGATTTGCATGCGGCAAGATATGCCGCCTGCGCATAGAGTAACGCTATTGCGCATGCGCCTGCCCCGTAGAGCCGCCTAATCTCGCGTACAAACGCATGGCTATGTTTTTGGCTACCTCCCCTACTTACAACCTGTCAGAATCGATCCTGGGCGAAATGGGTGCGTTTGAAGAGGCATTCTGATTGGGGAGGGCAGATGCCGCGTCGGGCGCCCCCGGACCGACCGGTGCTTCATTCCGCCGGAATGTCGCCGCTGATGATTTTCGGACGCTCCGGTTTGCGCCTGTGCAGCGACCGCTCGCACCAGGCGCCGCCCGCAAATGAGATCACAAACAGACCACCGCCGAAAATGGCCGAGGCTGCGTCGCGCGGCAGGCCGATGTCCACCACCTGCCCCACTACCACGCCGATCACCAGATCAACCAGCG
>DATLAR010000075.1:0-23245 GCA_035527355.1 Planctomycetota bacterium | reverse complement strand
AAGAAAAATGATGTCAATGCATTCGTGGGACACCGCGTCTATGCACGTGAGCTTCGTGGGCCCCCGGTATCTATGCATATGAGCTTGCCTGGCATCGGCCCGGCAAGCTGTGTGGAGCCCACAAATCGTTTACAGACCCCTGCGGCCCATAGACACAAAAAGCATTTGACTTCGCGGCGGGGCATTGTTAGAATCGACACGAACACGCCAACAACCAACGCGACGCGCGTCTGCAGCAGAAAGGACACATGGTGCGGTTAGCGGATCTCCTCAGCGAAGACGTCATCAAGGCGGGCCTCGAAAGCGAAGACAAGGAAGAGGCCTTTGCCGAGCTTATCGAGCTGCTCGTGCGCAGCGGAAAGGTGTCTGATCGCGGTGCGGCCATCAAGGCCATCGAATACCGCGAGAGCATGGGCACCACCGGCATAGGCCGGGGCATCGCAATCCCGCACGGCAAGGACAAATCGGTGAAGCAGTTGATCGCCACCCTCGGAATCTCGAAGGAGGGCATCGACTACGACGCGATCGACGGCGAGCCGGTTCACCTCGTTTTCCTGGTTCTCGCCGAGGCAAACAACCCCGGGCCGCACGTTCAGTGCCTGGCCGAGATCGCCCGCCTGCTTCAACTGCCCGGCTTCTACAGCCGCCTCATTAATGCTTCCAGCGCGAAGGACGTATTGGAAGCCATACGAGCGGAAGAATGACGGAAATCAAGCGTACACTCGAGAAGATGCTGCAGGCCGAAAAGCAGGCCCAGGGCATCGTGAACGAGGCAGAGAAACAGGCGCGCAAAGCAGTAGACGATGCGCATCGCAAGGCCGCCGAGCTGGTGTTGCACGCCAGGGAGCAGGCGCATCGCGAGGCCGCGGCGGCCATCGAGGCCGCGGTGGCCGATGCACGCGCGCAGAAGGAACGGCGGCTGGATGAAATCCGGCGCAAGCTGCAGAGCCTGCCGGATCAGATTCCCGCCGCTCGAAAAGAGAAGGCTGAGGACCTGCTGGTGAAGGCCTTCCTTTCCAGCGATGCATGACGGCCGGATCGGCTGATATCGCAATGACATTGAAGATCCCATCCGATACAAACATCGACACCATCTACGCGAAAATCCGCGCACGCCGCGCCGCCATCCGCGAAAAGGGCAGGCTGCTGGGCCTGTGCAGCCTGAAGGGCCTGCCGAATCTCGCCGCCGAAATCTATCCCGAACAGGGAATCCAGAGCCCGCAGCAGTTTCAGAAGCGATTGACCGACGACCACGTGGCCGATCTCACGTGGATCGGCGATTTCCTGGGAGAACCCGAGCACGGTTTTTTCCTTTGGCTGATGAAGCGCTACCAGGTAGAGAACATCAAAGTACTGTTCCGCGGATTTCACGCAAGGCTCGGCCTATCGGAGGTGATCCCCTACCTTGTGAAGATGCCGGTCATCTTCGAGCTGCCCGCCGAGAGTATGATCACTGCGCGCGACGCAGCGGCATTTGCCGAGACCGTGTCCGATGCACGCGTGCGCGAACTGGTGGAGGCCGGCGTGTCGGCCTACCGCAAGAAAGCGAAACCGTTCTATTTCGACACGGCGGTCGACCGCGAATACTTCACAAGACTGCTGTCGCTGGCCGACGACCTGAGCCTTGGACCCGGCACCAAGCTTATAGCCCTCGATGCGGATATTCACCTTGCGATGATGGCGATCCGGCTGAAGACAACCTACAGGATCGAATTCGACGAGGTGGCGCCGCTGCTGCACGTGCCGGGCGCGCTGCCGCCGGCAACGCTGAAAAAGGTTTATTCGGCCGAGAGCGTGACCGCGGCGGTGCAGGCGCTGCCGAAGAAATTCGGCGCCGCTCTCGGCGAGCGCTTCGCCACGCCGGAAGATATCGAGCGCGCGATGATCACATACTTCCACGCAAGGGCCGAGGCCACGCTCATCACGTCGGGAATCACGATGGCTGTCGTTGTCGCGTTTTATTACCTGAAACGGATCGAGCTGGCAAACCTGATCCGGCTCGTCGAAGGCTACCGCTACGGCCTGAGCGCGGCCGAGCTGAAAAGAACGCTGGTGCCGCCGGCGGAGTGACCGCAGAATGATTACCCCTGCTCGAATGAAGAAGGTGGACATCCTGGTGCTGGAGAAGGATGCGCACCGCGTGGCCGAAGCACTGGGCGAGCTGGGGGCCGTGCATTTCACCGAGGCCCGCCACGACGACCAGGCCCAACTGCTGCAGAAGCCGCAGGCAGCGGAACTGTATCATGCGTGTTCGGTGCTGCTGGAGCAGGCGGCGAATCTCAGCAAACGGCTGTACGTGGAGGAGCAGGATCAGCCGCTGCAAACGGAATTCGTGCCGCTGGAGATGATCGGCGAGCGGCTGCGTCATATCGATGAGAGCGTGCGGCCGGTGCTCCAACATGAAGACGCCGTGAATGCGGAGGTCGACGCGCTGAACGATGCGATCAGCCAGATATCGGCCTTCCGCCGCCTGAACGTGGCCGTGGAGGAGATGCCGGCGTTTTCGTTTCTGCATTTCGCGACAGGGCGGATGCCGGCGGAGAAGCTAAGCGCCGTGGAAGCCGAGGCAGGGCCGGGCGTGGTGATCGTAAGGCTCGAGACAACCGAAGAGGGCGACGCGTGGCTGGTGGCCGTAACGAGCAAGAAGGGCCGCTGGGCGATGGAGTCGATCCTCGAGAAACAGGGCTTTCGGCCCGAGGCGCTGAACGAGAGGTTTCATGGCGTGCCTGAGGAAATCTACGAGCACGCGATCAAACGGCTGGACGCCTTGCAGGGGCGCAAGGAGGAGCTGGCGGCGGAGCTTAAGGCTACGGGGGCGAGGTATGGCGACGAGCTGGCCCGCTATCGCCGGCGGCTGCGCATCGAACAGCGTGTGCTGCAGGCCGAGGAGAGTTTCGGCCGCACGTCGGCCACGTTTACCATCTCGGGCTGGATTCCGCAAGACAAGGCCGACGAGCTGAACCGCAAACTGACCGAGATCACCGGCTCCCGTATGGTGATAGAGATGCGCGATCCGGACCCCGGCCAGGAAGACGTGCCCATCCTGCTGAAGCACGGCCGGCTGATCAGGCCGTTTGAGCTGCTCGTGTCAAACTATGGCCTGCCGGGCTATCGCGAGATAGAGCCGACGATAATCGTGGCGGCGAGCTTCCTTGTGATGTTCGGCATAATGTTTGCCGACGTGGGCCAAGGGGCGGTGCTGGCGATCGGCGGATTCCTGATGTCGCGGTCGAAGCTGCCCCGCCGGTTCCGCAGCTTCGGCACGATCGCGGTGTTTGCCGGCATAGCGGCCGCAATAGGCGGGTTGCTGTTCGGCGAGTTTTTTGGATACGAGCTGTTTCCGCCGCTGTGGATGGAAGTGCTGAAGGGCGACGACCCGCTGGTGTTGCTGGCGTGGTGCGTGGTGCTGGGTATGGTGATGAACAGCATGGGCATGGTGCTGAACGTTGTCAACCATTTCCGGCGGGGCAGGTACGCCGAGGGAATCCTCGACAAGTTTGGCGTGGCCGGCATGGTGTTTTACTGGGGCGCCTTGTGGATGGCGGCGCGTGGGCTGGGCGTGCTGTCAGCCGTGGGCGTGCCGGCGGGCGGGCCGAGCCTGCTGGAGGCGGTGCCGCTGCTGGTAGTGCCGGCGGCGGCGATCGTGTTGCGTCCGCGGCTGATGCGCCTGCTGCTGCACAAAGAGAGCCACGGCGGCGCCGATGCGTATATCGAATCCGGGATGGACGTATTCGAGATGGTGATCGGGTTCATGTCGAGCACGGTATCGTACGTGCGCGTGGGTGCTTTTGCTCTGGCGCACGCGGGGCTGGGCGCGGCCACATACAGCCTGGCGGGGATGGTTACAGGCTCGGCGCTGGGTATGGTTTTTGCGGCTTTGATCGTGATAACGGGCAACGTGGTGATCATCGCCTTCGAGGGGCTGGTGGTCTCCATTCAGTGCATAAGGCTTGAATACTACGAGTTCTTCGCGAAGTTTTTCAAAGGCGAGGGCAAACCTTTCACGCCCTTCAGCCTGCGAACCGAACCTTGAAAGGGACAGCCGATGAAGAAGGTAATGGTGCAGTTCATAAAGTATTCGCTGGTGGCGTTGGTGGTGGCGAATCTGACGGGGCTGCTTTTCCTTGAGCAGGCGGTGGCGAGCGACCCGGCGCCGGAAAAGGCGCTGACGGAAGCTCGCACGGGCACCGACACGCGCCCGTTGGCTATTGCATTGGTGGTGGGCATTTCGTGCCTGGCCGCGGGCTGGGCGGTGGGCAGGGTAGGCTCGGCCGCGATCGGCGCCGTGAGCGAGAAGCCCGAGATGTTCGGCCGCGCGCTCGTGTTTGTGGGCTTGGCCGAAGGCATCGCGATCTATGGTTTGATCATCGGCATAATGCTGATGCGGATGTGAGCAATGAAATACCACGTGATAGCCGATGAAGACACCGTTTTGGGCTTCCACTATGCCGGCATCGAGGGCACGGTGGTGGAAAGCCCCGAGCAGGCCCGGCGTGTTTTCCGCGAGAAGGTGGCCGATGCCGCCGTGGGCATAATCATAATGACGGAACGCGCGGCGGAAACGGTGGGCGGCGAGGTGCAGCAGATCATGTATCAGTCGGCGCGGCCGGTGATCGTTCAGATTCCGGGGCCGGAAGGCCCGCTGCCCAGCAGGCGCAGCCTTCAACAACTGATCCAGGAAGCCGTGGGGATAAAGCTGTGAGCAAAGCGGCAGGCCAGCAGGCGAGCGAAGATGCGCTGGTGAGCGAAATATTGGCCGACGCGAGCAAGAAGGCCGCTCGCATCATACGCAAGGCCGAGCAGGATGCGAAGCAAGTGATCGAGAAGGCCGAGCGCGAGGCACAGGAAATCCGCCGAAGCATAGCGGAAGCGGCGGCGGCTCGCGCCGAAAAGGAAAAGCTTATCGTGCTTGCCACCATCGACCTCGAGGCCAGGCGGGCCGAGATCGAGGCGAAGGAAACGCTGCTTACGGACATCTTTCGCGCCGCCGAGAAACGCACCGCCGACAGGCGGTCGTATGACTATCGGGAAAAGCTTGTATCGCTGATTGCTTCTGCAGCGAAAACAATAGGCGGCACCAGCTTCCACATTCACCTCGGAAACGACGACCACTCAACCGACATCGGCAGCTTGCAGAAGCAGGTATCGAGTAAGCTGGGAACACCGGTGGAGCTGGCGCTCGATCCGTCGCCTGCGCCGATCGACGGCGGCGTCATTGTGCTGAGCGCCGACGGCCGCCGGCTCGTGGACAATTCATTCGCAGCGCGCGAGGAGCGCATGCGGGCGGAGCTACGCCGGCAGGTGGCACAAATTCTTTTCGACGAAAAATCGCAGCAAGGCCAACATACGTGAGCGAAAAAGCCATAATAACGAGGATTTCAGGCCCGATCGTGGAGTCGTCGGGGATGCAGAACGCCCTGATGTACGAGCTGGTGGAGGTTGGGGAGGCACGGCTGGTGGGCGAGGTGATACGGGTAACCGGCGACCGGGCTACCATCCAGGTTTACGAGAATACATCGATGGTGGCGCCCGGCGCTCCAGTGTTCCGCACGATGTCGCCGTTTTCGCTGCTGCTCGGGCCGGGGCTGATCGGAAACATATACGACGGCATTCAGCGGCCGCTGCCGGGCATCGCACGCAAGAGCGGCGCTTTTGTGAAACGCGGCGAGAAAGTGCCCCCGCTCGATATCGAGAAAAAGTGGCATTTTGTCCCTTCTGCGCTGATCGGCGACAACGTTGCGGCCGGCCAGATCATCGGAAGCGTGCAGGAGACGTCGATTATTGCCAACCGCGTGATGCTGCCGCCGGGCGTGGCGGGCAAGCTGGATTTCATCGCCGCCGAAGGCGATTACACGCTGGATGAAACGGTAGCGCGGGTGAAAACCGCCCACGGCATCGAGAGCATAAAGCTGGTGCAGCGCTGGCCGGCCCGCAAGCCGCGGCCGTTCATCCGGCGCGAGCCGGTCGATACGCCGCTGGTTACGGGGCAGCGCGTGATTGATTCGTTCTTCCCGGTGGGCATGGGCGGCACGGCCGCGATACCGGGCGGATTCGGCACAGGCAAAACGATGATGCAGCACGCGCTCGCAAAATGGTCCAATGCCGACATCATCGTTTACGTGGGCTGCGGCGAGCGCGGCAACGAGATGACAAGCGTGCTGCGCGAGTTTCCAGAGCTTGAGGACCCGCGCACCGGCAAATCGCTGATGGAGCGCACGGTGCTGATCGCAAACACGTCGAACATGCCGGTGGCGGCGCGCGAGGTGTCGATCTACACCGGCATCACAATCGCCGAATACTACCGCGACATGGGTTATCACGTGGCGCTGATGGCCGACTCCACCTCTCGCTGGGCCGAAGCGCTTCGCGAGCTTTCCGGCCGCCTCGAAGAGCTGCCGGCCGAGGAAGGCTTCCCGGCGTACCTCGCCACGCGGCTCGCTCAGTTTTACGAGCGCGCCGGCAGAGTTCGCACGCTATCGGGCCGCGATGCGTCGGTGAGTGTGGTGGGCGCGGTGTCGCCCCCCGGCGGCGATTTCTCCGAGCCGGTAACGCAGCACACGCGAAGATTCATCCGCTGCTTTTGGGCGCTCGACAAGGAGCTCGCAAACGCCCGCCATTACCCGGCGATCAACTGGCTGACCAGCTACAGCGAATACGTGCCGTTTATCCAGAACTGGTGGGAGAAGATCGACCCCGACTGGCCGGCTATGCGTGCGCGGGCGATGGAGATTCTTCAGCGCGAGAGCCGCCTGCAGCAGATCGTGAAACTGGTAGGCCCCGACGTGCTGCCCGACAGCCAGCGGCTGGTGCTGTTTGTGGCCGAGATATTCAAGAACGGATTCCTGCAGCAAAGCGCGTTCGACGAAAACGACCGTTACACGTCGCCGCAGAAGCAGGCATCGCTGCTGCGCATCCTGGTGATGATCAACGACCGCGGCACGCAGATCATAGCCAAGGGTGCCGCGTGGACGCAGGTGAGCGGCATGAGATGCATCGGCGACGTGGTACGGGCGAAATCTGCCATCCGCAACGACGACCTCGATGCGATGAAGAGGCTCGAGCGCCTGGTAATGGCCGAGCTCGACGAGCTTGAAAGGAGCAAGGGATGAACGAGCGCTCCAGCCTCGAATACGTGGGCCTGTCGAAGATGGAAGGGCCGCTGATTATCGTCGAGAACGTCCGCGGTGTGGCATTCGACGAGCTTGTGGAGATCCGCGACACGTCGGGTGTGGTGCGGGTGGGCAAGGTGCTCGAAAGCGACCTGAACCGCGCGATAGTGCAGGTGCTGCAGGGAACCGAGGGACTGTCGAACGCGACCACTCGCGTGCGATTCCTGGGCGAATCACTGTCGCTGTATGTAACACGCGAGATGCTGGGGCGTGTGTTCGACGGCCTGGGCCGGCCGATCGACGGAGCGCCGGCGCCGCTGGGCGGCGTGGCGCGCGACGTGAACGGCGAGCCGATCAACCCCTTCTCGCGGCAGTATCCGCGCGAGTTCATCCAGACGGGCGTGTCGGCCATCGACTGCCTCAACAGCCTAGTGCGCGGGCAGAAGCTGCCGATCTTCGCCGGCAACGGCATGCCGTACGACCGCCTGGCGGCGCAGATCGTGCGGCAGGCGAAGCTGCTGGGCGAATCGATAGAGTTCGTTATCGTTTTTGCCGCGATGGGCGTAAAACACGACGTGGCGCAGTTCTTCCATCACAGTTTCGAGGAGAGCGGCGTGCTCAGCCGCGTGGCGTTCTTCCTCAGCCTCGCCGATGCTCCCTCGATGGAGAGGCTGCTCACGCCGCGAGTGGCGCTCACGGCCGCCGAGCATTTCGCGTTTGACCTCGGAATGCACGTGCTCGTGGTGATGACGGATATGACAAACTATTGCGAGGCGCTGCGCGAGATCGGCTCGGCACGCGGCGAGGTGCCGGCGCGAAAAGGATATCCCGGCTACCTATACAGCGACCTTGCTTCGCTTTACGAGCGCGCCGGCCGCATCAGAGGCTCGCAAGGCTCCATCACGCAGATGGCGGTGCTTACGATGCCGTCGGACGATATCTCGCATCCGGTGCCCGATCTCACCGGCTACATCACCGAAGGACAGATCGTGATGGACCGCGAGCTGTTCCAGCGCGGCGTATACCCGCCCATCGCCGGGCTGCCGTCGCTATCGCGGCTGATGAAGGATGGCATCGGCTCCGGGCACACGCGGCCTGATCACCCGCACCTGGCCAGCCAGCTTTTCGCGGCGTACTCGAAGGTGAAGCAGGTGCGCGGCCTCGCGGCCGTTATCGGCGAGGAGGAGCTGTCGCCGCTCGACAAGCGTTACATCGACTTCGGCAACCAGTTTGAGCAGCGACTGGTTTCGCAGGACGAGTATGAAGACCGCTCGATCGAGCAGACGCTGGAGATCGGCTGGGACGTGCTTTCGCTGCTGCCCAAGAGCGAGCTGCACCGGATGAGCGAAGAGGAGTTGAAGCAGCATTACCGTGGCAGGCTTACCGAGGAGGTGGCGTAATAGATGGCGAAGCTGAACGTGCCCCCCACGAAGAGCAGCCAACTGGAGATTTCGCGGAGCCTTGAGTTTGCCCGTGAAGGATCGGACCTGCTGGAGCAGAAGCGCCAGATATTGGTGATCGAGCTGATGAGCAGGATCGATGCGGCAAAGCGGCTCCAGGCGGAGGTGGATCAGAAGCTTGAAGAAGCATATGCGGCGTTGCGGCGGGCGGTGCTGACGGTGGGCAGCGAGGCCCTTGCACGCGGGGCGCTGGCCGTGGCGCTGCAGCACAAGCTGACGATCGAGTCGCACCCGCTGATGGGCCTGCGCATTCCGAAGATCGAAACCCAGCACGAGAGGCCGGGGCTGGAATTCGGCATGCTGGGCAGCACGGCCGCAAGCGACCAGGTGCTGAAAAGGTTTAATGAAGCGCTCGACACCATCGGCAGGCTGGCCGAGGTGCAAACGGTCGTGTTTCGCGTGGCACGCGAGCTGAAGAAAACACAGCGCCGCGTGAACGCGCTGGAGAAGATTTTCCTGCCCGACTACGAGGAGACGCTGGCGTATATCGCCGGCACGCTCGAAGAGCGCGAGCGAGAGTCGTTTATCGTGATGAAAATGCTGAAGAAGCGCAAGGAATAGCGATTACCGTTTGATCCACCGGGCTATTGTGAACGGATTTCTGCAATGCTGAAAATAGTCCTTCTCCTTGTCGACTCAACCGAGGCGTCGGGTGCGGCGGCCGAGTTTGCGATCTCGCTGGCCAAAGCCTGCAACGCGAAACTGATGGCTATAGCCGTGGTGGACACGGCAACGCTGAAGGAGCTTCTGACGTACAGGATCATGGTTTCGCAGGAAATGGAGGAGTATGAGCGCGACCTCGAGCAGACCGGCAGGCGACAGCTTGCGCTCGTCGAGGAGCAGGCCGCAAAGGCGGGCGTGAAGGTGGAAACGATTCACAAGAAGGGAGCCATTCACTCGGTGGCGGTGGAGGTGCAGGAGAAGACGGGCGCCGACGCCATCGTGCTCAGCGCCTTCCGCATGTCGCAGGTGCAGCGCGACCTGCTGGCGAAAGAGAAGCAGTTGATCCTCGACGAGGTTTGCTGCCCGGTGATCGTGGTGAAGAAGCCGTGAGCCGGCCGCCATTCAGAACGCATTCGTGAAAACCTGCAAGCTTGGCTCGCCCGTTTCCGGGCAAACAACAGACACAATATCGAAGCGGCAGACGCGATCCTGCAGGCCGTTTTTGCGCAGGTAGTTCCTGGCCACCCTTCGCACCTGGCGGCGCTTTGCGGTGTCGACGTTTCGTTCGGGCGGCAGCATGGCGTCGGGGCGGCGGGTCTTGACCTCTATGAAGCAGATCACGCGGCCGTCGAGGGCGATTATGTCGATCTCGCCGCGCGTGCATGTGTAGTTGCGTTTGAGGATTTTGAGACCGCGCCGTTGTAGTGCTTCGGCGGCAATCTGCTCGCCGCGCCGGCCGAGGCCTTTGCGCGCATCGGCGGCGGATTCGTCGGCCTGCGGCGCAGCGCGCGACAGATGAAGGAGTTTCAGCAGACGCTGGAGCATGCTCGGCCGCCTATCGGTTGGCCCTTGAAATAGAACGGGGCGGGCTCGAACGTTGTCGTTCGACTGGGCGCCCGCCCTTTCCACGACAGTATCGCGAATGCCGGAGCACCCGGCATTTTATCGGCCGGTTTTCGCTCTTACGATGCGATTGCGTAGTTTCCCATGCGGCGGTCCGCGAGCTCGCCTAGCTTGGATTTATTCCAGTTTTCGATGCGGCTGTTGTAGCCGACGATTCGCGTCACGTGGTAAAGAGGCGCGATATTCTTCCGGCCGAAGGCGATCTCGCGCAGCGATTCCCAGTCGCAATCGAGTATCGCAGGGATCGAAAAGCGGGTCTTGTATCCCGACCGCAGGTCTTCGACGACGGCGAAATCCTCTTTGGGATCCTCGCCGGTTTGCAGATCGATTCCGCGAAGGTCGGGATCTTCTTCTACTTTCCAGAAGAACTCGCTTACTTGCATTTTCTGAATCCTTTCAGCCGCCAGCGTTGAAGGTCCCGAGTTGGATGACGGCAGGTAGCCGTGAAAGATAATCCGGTTCCGAAGTTACTACAGAATGCTACAGAATGCCATAGCATTCCATACGTCCTTATATTAACGTAAAAGACGGAAATGTCAAGAAAATTTTATACTAAGTGTGGGAAATTTTTTTGTTCCGCTCCAAGATATTGTGGTTAAATGAGATAGGACTGCGCGGAGGAACCACAATCTGTTGTGGCGCAGGCGAAAAATCTGCATAGTCCTGTTTTTTCGGTGAAATGGGCTGGAGCCGCGTTTTATACGCGAAAGCAGCAGCGGGCAGCTTCGTGTGGACTTATGTAAACTTCTGCAGGAAACTTTGGATATGCAAATCCATATGTAAACTTATACGCCTACTCTAACACATGCGTAAGCAGCGGTCACCTGTGGAACAGGTCCACGTACTGGCGGAATAGGTACAATCTGTTGCGTTGATAGCCTGTGATCTCCTCCACCAATCCTAGCCTTTCGAACTCGTTGATCAATGCATTGGCTGTCTGATGCGTCACATCAAGCCGTCTGGCAGCCTCGTTCACCGAAAGAACCGCTGACTGATAAAGGCATTCCATCAGCCGTCGCGCATTGGCAGCCCGTTTTCCCAAACCAATCATCTTCTCATCCACTTCCTTCCTCAGGACCAAGATGCGCTGGAATGTTTCGATGCCGCTCTGTGCTGACTCAGTGATTGCATTCAGAAAAAAGCGCAGCCACTGGCCAAGATCGTTTGACGTGTGAACTCGACTCAAGGCGTCGTAGTAGCTTGTTCGGTTTTTCTCCAGAAAGGCTGAGATGTACAAAGACGGCTTGCGGAGAAGCTTCTTATCGATGAGGTACAGCGGCACCATGAGCCGCCCAATGCGGCCGTTGCCGTCTTGGAACGGGTGAATTGTCTCGAACTGGTAGTGGCTGATCGCAATGCGAACCAGATGAGGTACTTCCAGGTTTTCGTTGTGCCAGAACTTCTCCAAGTCCCCCATCAAGTCTGGCACATGCGTATGTATCGGAGGAACAAACGCAGCGTCAGACGGCCCCGAACCGCCTATCCAGTTCTGGCTGCGGCGAAATTCACCGGGCGTCTTGCTCTCGCCGCGAACACCCTGCATCAGGACGCCATGAGCCTCACGCAGAAGACGGTTCGACAGCGGGAGGTTTTCCAAGGCATTGACTGCATGATTCATTGCCATCACATAGTTGTTCACCTCTATCCAATCGTTCCTGCGCTCAGGCGGCACCTCTTCCTTTGGGAGTACCGCCGTCTCCACCTCAGTCTCAGTTCCTTCGATCCGGCTGGACAGGCTGGCTTCCTTGACCGTATGCAATCGGATGAACAAGTCGATGTCTGGCACAATCAGAGAAAATGCGTCCAGCTCCGCAAGACGTCGCGAGGCGGTCTCCAACAGAGTGTTGAGGCGCGGGTCCTCCCATTCCCAACCATGATTGACGGTTTCAGGAAGAAAGCTCTTGTATCTGAACTGCTTCTCCCAACGACCTGCACGAAAAGATTCAATTCTCATCAGAAGAAATCCTTTTGGAGCCGACTCTTGCCGAATGGCACATGTAAATGCCGGGCTTGCAGGCAAACTGCCCCGATGAGCTTGCTGTTTCTATTCCCATCACTTCAAACATTCCTGTTCCACGGGGCCAGCGCAACGCAGGCAACTCCCCCACGATCAGATCGCTCTGCTACAACTGCACCAGCCGCACGTCTTTTATGATCTTCAGTTGCTTGATCTCGTCGAGCACGTTGTCGCGCACCGGCTCGTCGATGTTGAGCACGGTGATGGCCTTGCCGCCGGGCTTGTCGCGGCCGACGGTCATCCGGGCGATATTAACCTGGCTGCGGGCGAGGACGCTGGCGATGTGGCTGATGGCGCCCGGCTTGTCCTGGTTGCGAACGATCAGCACCGGGCCTTGCGGGGCGACGTCTACGTCGAGGCCGTCGATCCGCACGATGCGCGGCTGATCGTCGGCAAACAGCGCTCCGCTGACGGATGTCGTTTTTGCACCGGATTTGCCTTCGACCGTAATGAGGCTGGCGTAGGCTTCGGCGGCGGGGCTTTTGATTTCGGTGATTTCGATGCCGCGCTCGCGGGCAATGGCCGGTGCGTTTACCATGTTTACCGGCTGCGTGAGAACAGGCCGCAGCAGGCCGCAAAGAAACGATCTTGTGACCGGCGTGAGGTCTTTCTTCGCGATCTCGCCGCAGTAGCTCACGGAGAGCTTGCCGCCGATCCTGCCCATCATCTGCACGAGGAGCATGCCCAGCTTTTCGGCCAGAGCGGCGTACGGGCGCAGGCCGTCGAACGCCTCGCCGTCCATCATCGGGAGGTTAACGGCGTTGCGCGCGGGGCGGCCGTTGAGGACGTCAATCACCTGCCGCGCGATTTCGGTGGCCACGTTTGCCTGGGCTTCGGCGGTGATGGCGCCGATGTGCGGCGTGCTGATCACGCTGTCGAGCAGCAGCAGCGGGCAGCCCACGGGCGGCTCATTCTCGTAAACGTCGAGGCCGCAGCCGGAGACGATGCCGCTGCGGATCGCGTTGCAGAGGGCGGTCTCGTCGATGATTCCACCCCGTGCGCAGTTCACGATCTTCACGCCTTTTTTCATCAGACGGAATTCGTCGGGGCCGATCATGCCGCGGGTTTCGTCGGTGAGCGGCACGTGGAAAGTGATGATGTCGGCGGTTCTCAGCAGTTCCTTCAGCGGCACGAGCCTCGCCTGGAGCTTCGCGGCGCGGTCGGGCGTGCAGAACGGATCATAGCCGATGATTTTCATGCCAAACGCGGCCGCCCTCGCGGCCACTTCGCCCCCGATTCGGCCAAGCCCCACGATGCCGAGCTTCTTGTTCATCAGCTCCATGCCGGCGAAGCGCTTGCGATCCCATTCGCCTTTCCTGGTGGAGGCCGAGGCTTCGGCGATGCGGCGGCTAAGGCCGAGGATCATGGCCATAGTAAGCTCGCAGGTGGAGATGGTGTTGCCTTCGGGCGAGTTCATGACGATGATCCCGCGCCGCGTGGCCTCTTCCACGTCCACGTTGTCAATGCCCACGCCTGCACGGCCGATCACCTTGAGATTCAGGGCGCGGGCCAGCAGGTCGGCGTTCACCTTTGTGCGGCTGCGTATGACCAGCGCATGGCAATCGGCGATGGCATGGCGCAGCTCTTCGGGCGTGGCGTCGGGGCGGAAGTCCACCTCGATGCCATCGGCACCCCGCATGATTTCGAGGCCTTTCTCGGATAGCGGCTCAGGCACGAGGATCTTCATTGGTTGGCTTCCTGTTCCGGGTTCTTGACGCATAATCATAATTTCATTGTACTCCCATTGCACGCCGCGAATCAACAACAAAGGCTCGCTGAAACGAGGATGCAAGCGGATGGCGCCCGGGCATTTTCGTGCTTCTCACGCTTGTTTCAGAAACCGTGTTGTGGTATGATCCTCAGAAGGAATGGATTTCCCGTTGGCGCCCGTGGAGATTAGCCGTGAATCACGTTGAGCGTTTCAAAGCCATCATGAGCTTTCAGCCGGTTGATCGCCTGCCGCGAATCGAGTGGGCCGCGTGGTGGGACAAGACAGTGGAGCGTTGGAGAAGCGAGGGCGTGCCGAAGGAGGCCGATCTCTTGCAGTATTTCGGGCTCGACACCTACCGGCAGTGGTGGTTCAGCCCGCGCAAAGATAGTCTGCCGGCGCCGTCACATCACGGGGCGGGCCTCATTGCAAGCAACGACGACTACACAAGAATCAGGCAGCACCTTTTCCCGGCGCACGACAACAATCTGGAACGGATGCGCGAGTGGGCGGCCGAGCAGGCACGCGGCGACGCGGTTGTATGGATTACGCTCGAAGGCTTCTTCTGGTTTCCGCGCACGCTGTTCGGCATCGAGCCGCACCTCTATGCTTTTTACGACCAGCCGGAGCTGATGCACCGCATAAACCAGGACTTGGCCGACAGCCACATCCGCGTACTGCGCTCCCTCGATAAAATCTGCCGGCCCACGTTCATGACCTTCGGCGAAGACATGTCGTACAACCACGGGCCGATGCTGTCGAAGGGCCTGTTCGACGAGTTCATCGCGCCCTATTACCGCCAGGTGGTGCCCGTGCTGCAGGAGATGGGCGTGACGACCATAGTGGACTCCGACGGCGACGTGACCGAGATGGTGCCGTGGCTGCTGGGCGTGGGGCTCGAAGGCGTGCTGCCGCTGGAACGCCAGGCGGGCGTTGACGCCGCGAAGCTGCGCTCGGCGTTTCCGACGTTCCGCATGATCGGGCACTTCGATAAGATGACGATGACTCGCGGCGAGGCCGCTATGCGGGCCGAGTTTGAGCGGCTGCTGCCCGTGATGCGCAGCGGCGGCTTCATACCCGGCGTGGATCACCAGACGCCTCCGGGCGTGTCGCTGGCCGAATACCGCGTGTATCTGCGGCTGCTCGAGGAGTATTCGCTGAAAGGCGCAAGATGATTCCAGAGGATGGGGCAACATGAACCGCATCGAACGCAACAGGCAATTCCTCAGGGATTTGTTTTCAGGCCCGTTTCGCGGGCACGCGATCATAGCAGACCCCGAAGTCATTCCCGCGCCCGGCCCCGGCGACTTGTTCACCACCGACCGGCCGCTGAGCCAATGGGTGGACTGGGAGACGCGCGTGTATGAAGCCAAGGCGGCCCGCTCGGAGGCGCTCGACGACGATGCCGTGCCCTACGCACGCGCGTGGACCGGCACGGAGATTTTCGCCGCCGCCATCGGCTGCAAGGTGCACGTGTTTGAAGACACACCGCCGGTCGCCCGGCCGCTGGTTTTCACCGCCGCCGAAGCCGACCGCCTGCCTGAGCCTGAGCTCGATGGGCCGGTATTCGGCCGCATCTTCGAGTTCATCCGGCTGCTTCGCAATCGCGTGGGGCCGGCAGTGCCCATCAGCATACCCGACATCCAGAGCGGTTTCGACATCGCCGCGCTCGTGTGGAACAAGCAGGATATGTATGTGGCGGTATGCGACGACCCCGACGCCGTGAAGCGGCTGGTGGGGAAATGCCATCGGCTGCTGAAGGCATTCCTGGCGGAATTCGGCAGGAGCTTCGGCGAGATCAACTACTGCCACTGCCCTTACGCGTGGGCGCCGCCCGAGCTTGGCGTTTGGCTGTCGGAGGATGAGGCCGGGGCGATCTCGTCGCCGACGTTCGAGGAATTCTGCCTGCCTAATCTTGTCGACCTCAGCAAAGCTTTCGGCGGGCTGTTTATGCACTGCTGCGCCACGGCCGACCACCAATATGGAAACTTCCTGAAGATTCCCAACCTCCGCGGGCTGAACCGCGTGTTTCAATCGCCGGGTCCGAAGCCGGCGGTTGATGCCTTTGCCGGCCACACGGTGCTGATGAACGCATGGTTTGACGAGCAGACGATGCTGAGCATCCTCGACATGGCCCGGCCGGAATCGCGGTTCCTGTTCAACATCCCCGGCCTGCCGCTGGAGGAGAGCAAGAAGTATTACGACAGCTTGCGGGCACGGTGCCCTCGCGCGTAGCACGCCGGCAGATACATCCTTACCCGATTCGCTTCTTCAGAAACTCCATCCCCTGCCGCACGAAGGCGTCGCCGTCGGGGCAGACATTGTGAAACATTCCGCGGCTGACGGCGAATTCGCCCAGCGATGAGTTGTAGCTTTCCATGATCATGTAGCCGTCGAAGCCGATCGCGGCCAGCGACGCCGCTATCGCCGGCCAGGGCACCAGCCCGCCGCCCGGCACGCCGCGGTCGTTTTCGCAGGCATGCACGCCCCAGAGGCGGCCGCCGAATGTTCGGATCGCCGCCGCATAGTCGCGCACCTCCGTGATCATATGGTAGGTGTCGAAGAGGATGCTGATGTTTGGATGGCCGGCAATCGCGAGCAGCCGCATTGCCTGCGCGGGCGTGTTTACGAGGTGCGTGCGGAAATGGCTCATGGGTTCGAGCACGAGCTTCACGCCCAGCCCGGCCGCGTGCTCGGCGAGCAGGTGCAGGTTTTCGGCGGCCCACTGCAGCTCGTCTTCGCGCTGAGGCCGGCGGCAGACGCGGCCGGGGTGGCCGTAGATGGCCCCCGTGTATGCCGCGGCGCCCGCGTCGGCCGCCTGATCGATCCAGTGCCGGTGCCACGCGAGGCCTTTGGCGCGCAGGGCGGAATCGTCGTGCGAGATGTCGCATTCCATCGGCCATAGCGCGCCCGGGCTGAGCACCAGCTCGATGCCAAGCGAGCGTGCATGAGCGCCGGTCTCGGCGGCGTTGAATGTCACGTCGTCGCCCACCGCGATTTCGGCGCAATCCAGCCCGAGCTTCCGCATGCGGGCCAGCAGCGGCAACTGCTCGCGAGTCCAGCGATTTGTCCAGAGGAAGATGTGAGCGCCGTACTTCATTGGTCCAGCTTCAGCTTCTCCAACCGCCCTTCAACCTCCTTGGCGACGTTGCCGAAGCGACCATCCCATGTCTTAGCGAGCATGCCCCTGTAGACCTCCACGGCCTGCTCGGGCCGCTCGTTGCGAATGTAGGTTTCGGCCAGGCCGTAGTAGCTTTGGGGTTCTTCGGGGCGGAATTTCACCACTTTCTGCCACATTTTGGCGGCGTCGGCGTGCAGTTTCATTTCGGTGTAAACGCCGGCCATCTCGCGGTGGCTGTCGGCTTCGGTGGGCAGGGCTTCGAGCATCGTGGTGTATGCGCGCATCGAGTCGCTTTCGCGTCCTGCGTTTTTCAGCAGGCGGCCCATTTCGCGGTAGCTCTGCAGGCGCTTGGGGTCATATTTCACAAGCTCGCGGAACTGCTGCAGAACTTCGGTGGTGCGGTTTTGCCGGCGGAGGGCGTCGATCAGGCGCTCGCGCACGTCGGTGCGGTTCGGCTCGAGTTCCAGAGCGATGTTGAAGTGCCTGATGGCCTCGTCGATCTTGTTTTGCCTCAGGAAGATGTCGCCGAATATCACGCGCAGGGATGGCCGCTCGAGGCCCGTCTCGGCGGCCTGCTTTTCGCATTGGGCTATGTATTCATCCAGCTTGGCGGGGTCTCCAAACAGGGCGCGCAGCTCTTCCTGTATCTGGTAGCGCTCTGCGGGCTCGGCGGCCTGTGCGAGCAGAAGCTGCTCGATCGCCTTGTCAAGCTCGCCCTTTTCGCGATAGCAGCGTGCGAGGAGCCTGTAGCATTCGCGCACGTGATACCTGTCGCGGTTGTTGGGATCGCGGCGGACGGCATCGTGCAGGCGGAGAGCGAGTGTAAGCTCCTTGATGGCAAAATCGTAGAGGCCGGCTTCCACGGCGCTCGAGCACATTTCACGGCGGCCGGAGTACTGCTCGGGATTTTGCCCGAGGATGGCTGCGGCCTCTTCGTAAGCCTTGAGAGCATCATCGTTGCGGGCGAGCTTGGCAAGGAACAGCCCCCGCTGCGAATGCCAGTTCCACGAGTTTTCCTTGTTCTGTTCCATGCAATCGAGTGCGTTCTGCCATTCCTTGCTGTTGCGGTAGATCGACACGAGCTGGCTCAGCACTTCTCTGTTCTTTTCGAGTGTGCCGGTTTCGAGGGCCATCTTGTAATACTTGATCGCGAGGTCGGGCTTGTTCAGCGGGTGCATCTGGTAAGCCTGACCGATGAGGCGGTAGACGTCGAAGAATTCCTTCTGGCCATCGGGCACCGCCTCAAACTTGGCGACCATCAGGTCGATCGTGCCCATGCGCTGTGCGGCATCCCAGAACGAGCCGGGCCAATAGCTTCCCTCGCGCTGTCCTTTCGCAAGATATAAATCCGTCTCGTCCAGCAGCAGCTTCTTCACCTTTTCCTTGTCGATTTTTCCCTTGTCCATTTCACGCGAGGCGGTGCGGAGGATGTTGCTCCAGATATTGCTGCGGCGCGAGCTGTTCTCGTCGGAAGCAGGAGCCGAGAGACCTTCGATCCAGATATCGATTGCCTTGACGGGGTCGCCACCGTCGGCGTAAAACCGGCCGAACTGGTTCCATGCTGCCTCAGATTCATAGCCGACGCGGGCGTATTGGATGCATTCGCGTAAGACAGCCTCGGCGCGGTCTTCGAGCTTCTGCTGGCGCATGTACTCGCAGAGCCGGCGCATGGTGTCCCGCACGGAAGAGTCGCGCGAGTTCTTGCAGAGCTCGATGTAGGCTTCAATCACCACGTCGTGCAGCTTCGCATCGACGGCGTACTTGGCCATCGCATCGATCGCAGCGCGGCGGCTATTCACGTCTGCAGCGGCTATCGCCTTGCGGAAGGCGTCGAGGACCTCCTTGTCGGGAAACTGCTTTGAAGCGGCCATGACCTCAGCCTTGCGTCTCAGCGCCCTGGCCAGTGTCTGCGGCGTCGCGTTTTGTTGTGCTTCATCGAACAAAGCGATGGCGCGGGCAGCGTCGGCCTTGCCGTCAGGTGCGGATGCAAAAAGGTCGCCCATCTCGATCAGCTTCGCGGACCGGTTGGAGGCTGTAACCGTCTCGAGCGCTTGCTTGAAGAGCTTCTCGCCGTCGTCGGCCCGGCCGGCTGCGAAGAGCTCGCGTGCCAGCCTGATCCGCAACCAGTCCGGCGCTTTCTTGTCGCCCGCATCGGCCGCGGCAACAGTTTTTTCGAGCATCGGCGCCAGCGATCCGGGCGGCTGCGCCTGGCGAAGCAAGCCGTGAAGCGTATCGTAGGAGTTCTCATCCATGGCGGCGGCCAATGCCATGACCTTCGCGGCCCATTCGGCGGCCTTGGGCTTGTCATCACGCCGGTAGTTCGCGTCGGATAGGAGGGCCATCAGTGCGGCCTGCCTTGGGGGGTCGTCGCCGACCGTTCGCAGCGCATCTTCGACCGCAGTGATGTATTTGTTGAAAACCTCCTCTTCGGTGATTAGCTTCCAGATACCCGCCGGCGACAACTGATTGAAGCGGTCGAACGGCCTGTCTTGGCGTCCTTTTGCGAGTACGGCGTTCACGGACACCATGGCGGCGTCGAATTTGCGGCCTAGCTGCTGATACATCTGCGATAGCTCGCTTGTATAGTTGAAAGGATACCGGCTGAAGCTGATCAGCCTCTCCAGCAGCGACGCTGCTTTCATCGTCTGCCCGTTCCGCGCGAGCTCGCGGCTGAGTTGGCTGACGTAGTTTTCATCCTCTGGAAGTGTTTTGACGTAGGCGTCCCAGTATCGCTTTTCCTTTTCGGGCTGCTTCATCGCGGCTGCGAGCTTGGAGAGCTGTTCGAGCGCGTGAACGTCATCGGGCGTTTCGCGAAGGATGGCCTCGTAGAGCGCTTCGGCTTCGGCGTATTTGCGCGTGGCGGCCAGCGCGGAAGCATGGCGGCGGGTCCAGTAGCCTGCGGGTTTTTCCTGTTTTGCCAGCCGGGCGAGCACGACGGTGAGTTCGGCGTGGTTGGCGCGTGCCGCCAGCAGATCGGCCAAAAGCACATTCCAGGGCATTTCCTCGCCGGATTTTTCATCTTTGGCGCGTGCGGCGATGGCGGCATCGAATTTCGCCTTGAGGTTTTCATCGGCGGCGGCGTGGCGGATGAGCGCCGTGCCTGCCTCCTGCAGGTAGTAGAGGTGGTCTTGCACTGGCGCTGCGGGGGCGGCATCGGCGGGTTTCTTCGGTTCTTCCTTTTCCGGCTCGGTCAGGCGGGCGGCGTCGGAAAGCTGCATCACGGCCCAAAGCTCGTCGCAGGCTTCCTGCGTTTTGCCCTGCTCGCCGTGCAGCATTGCGATCTGCATCCTGTAGAAAAGCTCGCGTTGGGGCACCGCCCGCAACAGGCCGCTGTAGAGCGTCAGCAGCCTCGGCGTGTCCTTATCGCGGGTCAAGCGGTCGGTCAACTGGCGGAACATCGAGCGGAGGTAGCCGTCGTCTTTGGCTGCCTTTGCGGCCTCGATGAAGATATCCACGGCCTTGTCGAGGTCGTTCTTGCCCAGGTGCATCGAGAAGACCTGGCTGCGTGCCTCGCTTTGGCGGTGGTCGCCTTCCGGCAGCTTGAGCGCGATGATGCGCTCGTACGTCTTGAAGGCTTCGTCGCTGTTGGCGTTTCGCTGGAGCCGCGCGACATTGGCCAGGTAGTTTGCCTCTTCTTGCGGGGTCATCTCGAACGGGGGCGTGGCAAGGTCGCCGAGCAGGTTGAGCACTTTGTCTCTGTTTGCTCCATGATTCGAGAGGTTGGCGAGCAACTGCACACGTTTGGATGCGTCGGCGGCGTCCTTTGCGGGCGTGGTGAAGAGCTTCTCGATGGCCGGCATCGGGTCCCATTTGCTCGTGCCGTTGCTGAAGGCCGAGAACACCTGCTGGAGCACCTCGGGGTCGTCGGGATAGGCTTCATGGAGGCGGCGGCAGATGTCGGTGCTGTCGCGCCCGCCGCCTTCGCTGTTCTGGAAAAACTGGAGGTAGCCGAGCATTGCCTGCTTGCGCCGGCTGTCGTCGGTTTGGGCGGCGATCAAGGTCTCGGCTTCTTTGATTGCGGCCTCCCATCCCAGGCCGCCGGCCACGGAAGAGAGGAATTGCCGGAAGCTCCAGGACTGAAACTGCTTGTCGAGGTAGAGCTTCCACTCGGCGATTGCCTTGTCATGCTCGCCGCGCTTCTGGTAGAGCAAAGCAATCTGATCTCCCACATTGCCCTTCAGCTCGCGTGCCTTGAGGTATGCGGCGATGGCTTCATCTTCCATGCCGTTCCGGCTGCGGTAGAATTGCCCGGCCTGCATCCACGCGTAGCCGTTGTCCGGCATCTCGGCCAGCGCGGCCTTCCACAGGTCCAAAGCCTTCTGGAGGTTGCCTGCCTTCACGTACGCTCGGACCAGTTGATCCGTCAAATTCACGCGTTCGTTTTCGTTGATCTTTGGCGTGTTTTCGAGGAGGAACTCGATGTACGGAAGCATTTCATCCTGCATATTGATGCGCGACATAGCACCCTGGATGATGCGGTAGAGGTACATCTTGTCCTGCTTGGTTTTTTCAACGATCTCAACAGCTTGCCGTGCGGCGTCGGACAATGCCGTCTTGTCGCCGCCGGCCGCGAGCAGCATGGCGCGATAGAGCAACGGGTAGGGATCGTCAGGCCGCGCGGCGATCACCTTTTCAACGGCCTTGGCCGCATCGGCAAATCTCCTGTCCATCTCCAGCGAGAACGCAAGCCGAAACATGGATGCCGGATCGTCATCGGCGGCGGCCTTTCGAGCCTCGGCTGACGGCGGCAGCGGGTAGAACGCGACAAGGGCATCAGCCGGCGGCGTGAAGGCAAACTCGCCTTTAACCACGCCTGCCTCGAGCAGCTCCACCACAGACTCGCCGGTGAGCTTGACTTCGGTGGAATACTGGAGCGTGCGCATCGGGAGCATCCGCCCGCCGATTTCCTTGAAGTCCTCAAAGACACTGGTGCCGCTGGATTTGAATTCAGCGCCCGGATCATTGCGGTAGAAACGCTCGATCTTGAGAAGGGCTTTCTTTGCGGTGTCGACCGTGTGCAAGCTGCGGCTGTTGCCTGACTCGATGGCGAGCACCACAATGTCGCCCTCGCGCGATTGGATCACGGCGCTTCCCTGGCGGACGATTCCCTCGGGGGTGTTGCCGGACATGCCGGGCAGGCCGCCGTACATGGTGCTCTGTTCCCTTAAGGAAGCTTCCTTTGCGTTCGCGTAGTTAAGCTGTTCATTCCAGTTGTAAACGGTCTTGCCGTCGCACGTCCGCGTGCTGCGCTGCCTGATGTTGTCGTAAACGTTCTCGTGGCGCCATTGTTTGCCGATCACGACAGCGGTTGTCTCGGATGTTGAACGGGTGGCGCCTCTTTCATCGAGATGCTTGGTGGCCATGCGCATCTGGAAATCGACGGGGCCGCGAGCAAACAGCTCGATCACGGCGCGCACATCGGGGTCGATGACGGGAGGCGGCGGCTCGGGTGTTTCCTGCCCTATGTAAACAGACGGGTAGATGCTGCTGCCGGGGTTGTCTATGTAGCTTGAGCGTTCGCGGAGCGGCGACCGGCTGGGAAGCGCCATATCCGCCAGCATTTCAAAGCTGTCGCGGGGGGCTACAAGCCTGTTCACGACAGGGCCGGAGTAGTTCATTGGCATGTATATCGCAGACTTTGCTGCGACTTCGCGATTCGCGGCGCCCAATCTGAAGAGCGCATCGCCCTTCTTCTTGAAGTCGGCCTCATCGAAAACCAGCTCCTCTACGGCCTCGGCCTTGGATTCCACAATTTCCTTGATTGCACGGTCTCTGGTTGCAGGGGCATCTTTCTCGCCACCGGTCCACTGCTCCATCGCAAAGCGGCGGTCGATGCCGAATTGCTCGTAGTCGCGTTCCGTCTCGAGTACGAGGAAGGATGTGTAAGGGGACATCAGCTTGTATTTGAGGCTGAGCGCGATGACGTTCTGCGCCAGGCTCTTGTCGCCGCGCCCGATGCGGTAGAGCATGTCGTCCATCGAGCGGCGAGCCCACAGCCGCGGCACGAACGTGTTGTCGTTCTTTTGCGCGGGGAAGGCGACGTCGATTTCGCGGCGATAGGTTTCGTTTTCGCAGGTGCCGCTGAGGACGAGCCGGCCGGTGCCGGCCTTGGCGTAGCGGCCAGTTACGATGAGCTGCCCGCCGAGGAGGACGTTTGGCAGCTCGCGCGGGAAAACGTCGCTCACCTCCACGCCCTCGAACTCGAGCTTAATGCCTGTAACGAGCGGACGGAAGCTGTCGTTTACCATCTCGGCCACGACCTCG
>DATLAR010000074.1:0-2653 GCA_035527355.1 Planctomycetota bacterium | reverse complement strand
CGGAGAGGTGCACTCCGATGGCGTCGGCCGGCCAGCCGAGGAGCTCGAAGAGCTGCCGCTGCTGGTAGATGGGCCAGTCTTCGAGCGAGCCGGGATTCATCGTAGCGGTGGCTTTCAGATTGAAATGCTCGGCCATGCGCTCGTTTACCGCGCGGATCGCGTGCCCGAGCACGGTCTCCTTGATCTTGTCGGCCCAGTAGCGGTGGAACATATCGGTGATCGAGGCCGACCAGTCGTCGAGCTCGCTGCCGCACGTGGCGATGAACGGGAAGACGCGGTGAATGCCGGCGAGGTTTACGCTGAGCACGCGGCTGGTGAACGTGATGCCGCCGGCGACAATGTGATCGTCGCCCCGGGCTTCCACGTAGGCCTCGCGAAACATGCCCCGCGGCCGCGCGACAGCCTGCGCCTCGGCAGCCAGGTGCTTCACCTTTGCGGCATCGTCGTCGTCATCATGCTCGATGTGCAGCACCTTCAGCAGATGGTCAAGGTCGATATGAAATGGTGTTGCGTCGACAATGATGGGATTCATTCATCTTCACCTGCAAGGCCGGCGAACGCCGGCAATGCTACTTTTCCTGCCTGGGTTTTATTGAAGCCTTCGAGCGCGTTTCCTGCAGCTTCATTTCCGGCTGCCGCCGCGCGAGGATATCGAGCGAAAGCAGGATATCCTCCTCGGCTTCCTTGGGCGTCATTGTGCCCACGGTCACCATGTCATGGTCGCGAATGCTGTTCCACACGAAAGTGAGCCCCTGGAACGGCCGTAGCTGCCCGGCGGCCATTGGCTTGATAGTCATGACCGGCTTCTTTGCGTGGCGGATGATCTTTGCCACCCAGTCGACCTCCACCTGCATCAGGAAGCCCATCGAGTTGTAGATCGAGATGTAGCTCTCGACGTCGAGGCCGGACTCGTCGGCATAGATGATGGTTTCGGGCATGTGCGTGCTGAGGCCGGGTATCATGCCGCGCTCGCGAATCATCTTGAGGACCGGCTCCATCCGGCGAACCTTCCGCGTGCAGCGGTCGACCATGTTGTCGGTAACGCTGGTATGGGGCATGCAGACGGCAACGCCGCATTTCACCTGGCGGTCCAGAATCTGCTCCACCAGGCCGAGGTCGAATCCCTTTTCAGGGGTTTCGGGGCCGCTGGGGATGCCGGGCGTGGAAATAATGATCGCTTTCACACCGGTGCGGTCTTCGGCTTCTTTCACCGCGTCGACCATTGGTGCGTATTCCACGAGGCCCATGATCGTGTCGACGCCGTGTTTGAAGAAGATTTCGATTATATCGGCGACCGTTTTCCTATGAGCGATATGCTCCTTGATGAAGGCATCCTTGGCGGCCGTGGTGTGGCTGAAGCCGAGGAACCAGTTTGTGCCGACGATCATTCTGGAAAGCGACAAGCCCCCGACGGTTGTCCTGGGGAAGGCAGCCATGGGTGAAATCTCCGTAAAGCCGAAGCGATGAAACCCGCCGGCGAAAATCTTGCGCGGCGCGGGACGCGTGATCATTATACATCCGCGCGGCGCAAATGCAATGGCTGAAGTAATGCGGTGCGTGTGGTCCGCGATCAGGTTATTCGCGGGGCTTGGTCAACGTGTTCAGCTTTGTGCCGATCGACTGTATCTTCGCCTGGATTTTTTCGGCAGCAGCCTTGAGGCTGTTTGACGACGGCAGCACGTAGCCGCCGAAATGCAGGCAAGCAATCACTATCGCGGCCACCAAAAGCAGCCTGGTGAAGGTGAACGACGGAAAGATGGCCCGCAGGAATACGCGCAGGCCGATGAGCATGCCGATTACAGAGCCGCCGAGGAACAGCGCGGGGTACAGAATCACGCCGCGGCTGCCTTCATTGATGGCCTCCATCAACGCATAGCTGGAGCCAAGCATCATAAACCCGCTGCCTGCGATGATGACGAGCCCGAGCAGGAACTTGAGTAACCGCATAAAGCTCTCCCTGGGCCGGCGGCTGTGGTTAGCCTTGCATTGCGAGCAGATCGTCGATCGCTTGCTCGGCAAGCTGATCGCAGCGCTCGTTCAGCGGGTGGCCGTTGTGCCCGCGCAGCCAGTGAAACGTAACCTTATGGATGGCAGCCATCCGATCGAGCTGCTGCCATAGGTCAACGTTCTTCACGGGCTTGAGCTGCTTTCCTTCTTTGCGCTGCCACTGGTTGGCTTTCCAGCAAGGCATCCATTCGGTGAAGCCCTTCTTGAGATACTGCGAATCGGTCCACACCTCCACGATGCAGGCACCCTTGAGCGCTCTCAGGCCCTCGATGGCGGCAAGGATTTCCATTCGATTATTTGTGGTATCGCGCTCGGCGCCTTTCAGTTCTTTCTGGCGTTCGGCGTGCTGGAGAATGGCGGCCCAGCCGCCGGGGCCGGGGTTTCCCCGGCACGCACCGTCAGTGTGAATTACAACCTTGTGCAAGCGACAGTTTTCCTTTTCAGCATGATTGGTTTTCGTGCAGATTCGTCATTGGGTTCAGGGAAATTTATTCAGCACCACCACGAGGATCGTGAGACCCACGATCAGCAGCACCCCGAGCAGGATTGCAGCAACCGAGACCTTCGTCGGTTTGCCGGCGGCGGGTGGCGCGGCAGGTTCGGGCGGTGCGGCGCCCTCGGCGGCGCCCTCGGCGGCGCCTTCCGC
>DATLAR010000073.1:0-9317 GCA_035527355.1 Planctomycetota bacterium | reverse complement strand
CTCGTCCATCACGAGCACCTCGGGCGACATCGACAGCACGGTTGCGATGGCGACTGATTTCTTCTCGCCGCCGCTAAGGTGGTAGGGCGCTCTGCTCTCGAAGCCGGCCAGGCCCACCTGCTCGAGCGCCTCGGCCACGCGTCGCCGCACCTCTTCGGCCGGCAGGCCCGAGTTCAGCGGGCCAAACGCCACGTCGTCGAAAACCGTCGGCATGAATAGCTGATCGTCGGCGTGCTGGAAAACCATCCCCACTCTCGCGCGTATCTCGCCGATATTCGCCTTCGACACCTCGCGCCCGCACACCTCCAGCAGCCCCGATGCCCGCTGGAGGATGCCGTTGAGATGCAGCAGAAGCGTCGACTTGCCCGCGCCGTTCGGCCCGACGATTGCCAGTCGTTCGCCGGTTGTTACCTGCATGGAAACGCCGCGCAATGCGGCGCTGCCGTCGTGATACGAAAAGCAGAGGTTGCGGCAGTTTATGGCTGTTTGCATGCTACATCCGAAGAACGGCGACAACGCCGCAAAGGTAAACGGCAAACGCCGCCGCCGCGGCCGCATCCGCTCGGCCAAAGGAAAGCTGCTGCATCGTTTGCACGTTTCCGTCAAAGCCGCGCGCGAGCATCGCGGAATAGATGCGGTCCGACCGGTCGAATGCGCGGATGAACAGCATGCCCAGCATTCCGCGCGCCGCCATGAACCGGCCAAGGCCGCCCGGCCTGGGGGTGCGCGAGTCGCGCGCACGCCGCATCCTGTCGGCCTCGTCCACCAGTACGAAAAGGTAGCGATAGAGAAACGCGAGCACCATGATGAACAGCCGCGGTACGCGCAATGTGGCCATCGCTTTCAGCAGAGAGGCGAAGGGCGTCGAACACGCCAACACCGTTGCCGCCAGCACTGTAAGCAGGAATCTCGCAAGTATGCCGCCCGCCAGCAGCAGGCCGTCGGCATAAAGGTTCAGCGGCCCCACGCTCGCCAGCACTTGGCCGCTCGCGTGCGTAAATGGAAAGAACACGGCGACCGTCGCCGCCAGCGGCGAGAGCATCACGCAGCGCTTCAGAAGATACGGCAGCGGCAAACGGGAAATCACCACCGCCGCGCCCAGCGGCAGCAGGCACAGCGCAATCCATCCCAGCCGCGCCTGCGGCCACGAAACCACCAGCATGCAAAACAGCCCCGTGCAAACGAGCTTCGTCCTCGGATCGAGCCGATGCACCGGGCTGTTCATCAATGATAGGCGGTCGATATACGCGTGATGCATCCGCCTGCGTCAGCTCCTCTCGGGCACCGCCTGCCTTGCGCGGCTCATCACCGCCGCCAGCACAAGCGACACCGCAAATGCGATGGCCGTGGTGAGCAGGCCGGTCATGACGCTGGACATAAACGATGCCGACTCCTCGGCTTCCTCAACGAAAGGCCAGCGCAGCACTTCGCCTGCGTGCTCGAGACCATCCGGCAAGCTGCTTGCCCAATACGATACGAACCCGCCGATCACCAGCGAAACCGCCAGCCCCGCCAGCGCGAATTTGCGCATCGCGGCACGCTCGGCCGGCGAGCGCTCCTGCACAGACGCCGGACGCGCCTTCGCAACGAAAGCCAGCACTGCCACGCTCAGCACGCCCTCGCCAATGCCGCACAGCGCGTGCACCGATCCCATCAGCCACGCGGCCGAAGCCAGCGACACAGGGCTCTTGCCCGACAGGTGAATCTGAATCACCGCCGCGAGCGACGCGGCCGTCAGTGACACCGCCGACGCAAGCACGATACCCGCCGCTCGACCGCGTGCGCCGCCCAGCCACGACGTCGCCGCCGAGTAGACCGCGTATCCCAGGAAGCACGACACGGCCCCCATGTTGAAGATGTTGCACCCGAGCGCCAGCAGGCCGCCGTCGCCAAGCAGCAGCGCCTGGATCGTCAGGATCGCCGCCATCACGATGAACGCCGCATACGGCCCCAGCATCGCGGCCATCAGCACCGCGCCCACCAGGTGCCACGACACTCCCGGCAGCACCACCAGCGGCAGGTTTATCATCTGCGCTGCAAACACAAACGCCCCCAGCACGCCCATCAGCGGAATGCGGCGGTCATCCATCTCGCGGGCCGCTTTGCGGCACGACCACGCCAGCAGCGCGCCGCTCGCCGCCAAACCAGGCAACGCCACCGCCGGCGATACCAGCACATCAGGCATATGCATGTCAGAATTCCTTTCCCGTTGTCGTCGTCACCAGCTTTCCGTGCCGCACCCCCTTCGCCGCCAGCAGCGCATCGGCTATCGTGCGGATCGCGCTCGGGCGGCCCCGGAGAATGATAACCTCCAGGCACGTGTGCGGCGTGAGGTGAGCGTGCATGCTCGAAACGATGCTCGTGTGATACTTGTGCTGGATGTCCGTCAGCCGGTCCGTCAGCTCGTGCACCTCGTGGTCATACACGATCGTCAGCGTGCCCACCACTTCGCTCGCCCCCGACTCCCACGCCAGCTCCACCAGTTTGTCGCGCACGATGTCTCTGATCGCCTCCGACCTGTTATCGTAACCGCGGCTGCATATCTTGCCGTCGAACTCGTCGAGGAGCTTCTTCTCCATCGACACCCCGAAACGCACGAGAGCACTCATAAGGCCGCCTCCACTCAACGCAAGCGTATCAACAAGTAGCACAATTAGTGAAAGCGTAGCACAAACGGGGCGGCGGTTCAAGAGAAAAGTTTCCCCTCGCCCGCGTCAATGGGCAGTTTTCAGTTGACTACCGCCGCTCGAGTTGGTAAACTTCTTCAGTTGTTCGTGAGCGACCGTTCAGTGTTTTGGGGATCATGGCTGGTATGCCAAAGACTTACGCCGAGATAAACGAGAGAATTCGCAAGGGCAGCGTTGTCGTCGTCACTGCCGAAGAGATGATCGACATAGTAGACGAGAAGGGCGCGAAGAAGGCGGCGGAAGAGGTGGACGTAGTGACCACCGGCACGTTCGGGCCGATGTGCTCGTCGGGCGCGGTGATAAACGTTGGCCACAGCAAGCCTCGCATCCGCATCCAGCGCGCCACCGTCAACGGCGTGCCGGCATACGGCGGCCTCGCGGCCGTCGACCTCTACATCGGCGCCGCCGAAACGCGCGCAGACGATCCCCTGAATGCCGAATTCCCCGGCAGGTTTCGCTACGGCGGCGGCCACGTGATCGAGGACCTCGTCGCCGGCAAAGAGCTCGAGCTCAAAGCCTCCTCCTACGGAACCGACTGTTACCCTCTGAAAGAGCTGACCACATCGTTTACGCTGAGCGACCTGAACGAAGCATACCTGCTGAACCCTCGGAACTGCTACCAGAACTACAACGTGGCGGTGAACGCGAACTCGCCGCGGGCCATCTACACCTACATGGGCATCCTGAAACCGAACATCGGAAATGCCAACTACTGCTCGGCCGGTCAGCTCAGCCCGCTGCTGAACGACCCCTTTTATCGCACGATCGGCGTTGGCACGCGGATCTTCCTGGGCGGCGGCGTGGGCTATGTATACTGGCACGGCACACAGCACACGCCTTCCGCGCCGCGAACCGATAACGGCGTGGTTCGCTGCGGCGCCGGCACGCTCGCCGTGCACGGCGACCTGAAAACGATGAGCCGCGAATTCCTGCGCGGCGTATCGTTCCGCGGCTACGGCTGCTCGATGGCCGTCGGCATCGGCGTGCCCATCCCGATCCTCGACGAGCAGATGGCCCGGTTCACCGCGGTGAAAGACGCCGACATCTGCACGCAGATTGTCGACTACTCGCACGATTATCCAAACTGCGTCTCGAACTCGTTGGGCGAGGTGAATTACAAGCAGCTTCGCAGCGGGCGGATCACCATCCGCGGAAGGGAGGTGCCCACCGCCTCCATTTCCAGCTATCCGGCTGCCAGAAAAATCGCGGGCATCCTCAAGGAATGGATCAGTGAGGGCAGATTTTTGCTTTCGGAGCCGGCTCAACTGCTGCCGTCGGCCGATTCCGGAATGAAATGCAAGAGCATGAAGATAAGCAGGCCGGGTGCCTGATGGCAGACGTATTCGAGCCGAAATTCTACCGCGAATGGGCCAGTGGCAGCCGGCTCGAGAGCTTCGCCGTGCACGTGGAGGAAACCGACCTCGCGGTGAAAGCCTCGGCGTCAGTTCGTGCAGAAACGAAAGAGCTGGTGCTGAAGTATCGCCGCCAGCTCACCGACTACGCCTGCAGCCACCCGCGGTTCCTCACCAGTTTCGAGCCGGTGGAAACCGAAAGCGATGCACCGAGCATCGCCAGGCTGATGGCCGAAGCCGGCAGTGAATACAGCGTGGGCCCGATGGCCGCCGTGGCCGGCGCAATGGCCGAGCTCGTAGGCGAGGACCTCCTGCGGCTGCTGAGCGACCGCGGAATCCAGCCGCCCGAAGTCATAGTGGAAAACGGCGGCGATTGTTTCATCAAGACCGCTCAGCCGGCAATCGTCTCGCTGTATGCGGGGCCTCAGTCGCCTTTCAGCGGGAAACTGAAGCTCAGCATAGACACGGCCGGCGGCCCGCGCGGCTTGTGCACGTCGTCCGGCACAGTCGGCCACAGCGTAAGCTTCGGCAAAGCCGACGCCGTAGTCGTGTTGGCCGCATCGGCTGCTCTGGCCGATGCCGCCGCCACCGCGATAGGAAACCTCATCCGCGAGCCGGATGTGATCCGCGAGGTGATCGAGAGCGAAAAGAAGCGGCAGAAGCTCCTCGGGCTGATGATCGCCATGGGCCGCCACCTCGGCGCCTGGGGCGAGCTCGAAATCGTTCGTTGAGCGGCCAAACGTGCCGCAAAGGAGATTTTCGTGAAGCAGCGTGTGATTCTTCACATCCCGCCCGCGCTTGTTTCAAAGCCAATGATCTGCGAGCTCGTGAAGGACTACAACGTCTCGTTCAATATCCTCCGCGCACAGGTAACCGAAGACGAGGAGGGCCTGCTCACGCTTGAGTTTTCGGGCGTGAAGGGCAACCTCGGCAAGGCTATCGAGCGCCTCCAGCAGCAGGGCGTCCGCGTGCGGGAGCTGTCGCGCGATATCAACCGCGACATGGAAAAGTGCACTCACTGCGGCGTTTGCGTGGGGCAGTGCCCCACCAGTGCGCTCCACGTGCAACCCGCTACGCTCGAAGTGCTGCTCGATACGCAGAAGTGCATCCTCTGCGAGTTGTGCGTGCCGGCGTGTGTCTACGGCGCGATGAGCGTGACACACAGGGACTGAGGTTTTTGCAGGCAGAATGTCAGCCACACGGGCAACCGGTGGTTTTTTCCGAGTCTCGGCCATAGGTTATGGAGAACAGGGAGTATTGCGATGATGAAAGTGATTGTGGCTGTGGTATTTCTGTGCGTGCTGGGCCTTGCAGGCTCGGCCTTGGCAAATCCGGGCACCAGCTCGGCCCTCAACGGCGTCGAGGATGTCTACACCGGCTTTCAGCCGCCGCCGGGCTTCTACCTGATGAACTACACGCTGTATTACGGCGCCGGCGCGATCAATGACGACAAAGGCGTCGGCATTCCCGGTGCGAAGGTCACAATGATCGCCGATGCCGTCAGGCTGGTCTACTCGTCGGATATCGACATCTTCGGCGGCCGCGCGATGTGGCATTGCGTAATCCCGCTGGTTCACAAGGACATCACGGTGCCCCCTCCCGGCATCGACGAGTCGCTCTCGGGGCTGGGCGACATCTACGTCTCACCGCTGCTCGTCGGCTGGAGCTTCTCGCCTGAATGGCACATCATCGCCGGCCTCGACATGATCCTGCCCACCGGCGAATTCGAGCGCAGCAGGCTTGTTGGAACATCCAACCCCAACATCGGCAGCCACCATTACACGTTTGAACCCGCCCTGGCTGCAACCAGGATTTTCCCCGACATCGGCCTGGTCCTTGATGCGAAGCTCATGTACGACATTCACACCAGGGAAGAGGTGACGCAGGTGAGAACCGGCAACCAATTCCACGTAGACTACGCCGCCACGTTGCCGATTGCCGAGAAGCTCCGCGCCGGCATCAACGGCTACTGGTTTACCAGTTGCGAGGAAGACAAGCTGGGACGCGATACCATCGACGACTCCAAGGAACGCGTTTTTGCCATCGGCCCGATAGTTCGCTACGACGTCAACGAGCACACCAGTTTGAGCTTCAAGGCGCAGTTCGAGCAGAACGCCCACAACCGCCCCGACGGAAACGCATTCTGGCTGAAAATCGTCCACGGCTTCTGATCGTGAGTTCAGCAGGCGTTGCAGAGAGTGCCATCGAGGCTGGCAACAGCCTTGCACAAATAGCCACCGTGCCCCCCCCGCGAAGCCCGCGGGGGTTTTTTCTGCCCTGCTATGGCCTCGGCTTCGAACCAAAATTCTGTGTCTCGTTCTTCCAACGCTTCGACAATTCCAGATAGGGAACATAATCGCAGGCAGATAAGGAAGGAGCCTTGCATGCTGAAGCTTATGGAAATCAGTGGCGATGCCTTTGCTACGGAGGTGCTCGAATCCACCATGCCCGTTGTTGTGGAATTCTACACACCCACTTGCAAATTCTGCAAACGCTTTGATCCCATCATTGAAACCCTGGCCGACCGCTACGAGGGCTCGGTCAAATTCCTCAGGATAAACGCCGCCGAAAACCGGGAAATCGCCATGCAATTCGACGTCTTCGGCGTGCCGACCACCATCATCTTCAGAAGCGGCGACGTGGTGGATCGCATCAGCGGATTCGTGCCCGAGGCCGAGCTTGCCAACAGGATCGACGCCATCGTGAAGTGAGGATCGGTATGGCCGTATCTCACGAGCTGGTGATCATCGGGGGCGGCCCCGCCGGCCTCACGGCCGGCCTCTACGCCGGCCGAGCACGGCTCGATGTGATCATGCTCGATCCTACCGGCGGCGGGGGATACCTCAACTACACCGAAAGCATCGAGAATTACCCCGGATTCCCCGATGGCGTGGCCGGCCCCGACCTCGCCGAACTGCTCATCCTGCACGCCACGAAATTCGGCCTGAAGATCAAGACCGAAGAAGTGACGGAATTGGTGGCCGCCGAAAATCCCAAGCGCCTGAAAACACCGTCCGGCGAGCTGCGGGCAAAGGCAGTCATTATCACCACCGGCTCCAAGCCTATGAAGCTCGGCGTGCCCGGCGAAGAGGAATACGTCGGGCGCGGAGTCTCATACTGCGCCACCTGCGATGCCGCGTTCTTCAATGACCGGAGCGTGGCCGTAGTCGGCGGTGGCAACGCCGCCATCGACGAGGGCCTTGCCATCACCCGCCACGCGCGAAAGGTCTTTGTCATTCATCGGCGAAACACCCTTAGAGCCGAGAAAGTGCTTCAGGAACGCGCATTCGCTAACGAGAAGATGCACTTCATCTGGAATACAGTGGTCGACCGCATCCACGGCGACGGCAAAGTAACCGGCCTTTCCATCAGGAATATCGAAACCGGCGAGATTTCCGAGCTCGAAATCGATGGAGTCTTCATCTTCATCGGCACGAGGCCCACCACCGAATTCCTTCGCGGCGCAGTGAAAACCGACGAACGCGGATACATCGTCACCGGCCGTTCCCTCGAAACCTCTGTCAAAGGCGTTTGGGCCGCCGGCGACGTGCAAGACCCCGTCTACAGGCAGGCAATAACCGCAGCAGGGCAGGGCGCCGCCGCCGCAATTCTCGCCGAAAAATACCTCCAGCAGATGAAATGGTGAACGCCGCAAAGAAAGATGCTGGAGGACAGGAGGCAGGAGAAAAAAGACAAGCCACGAAAAGGAGATTTCGAGAAAAAATCGCTTGACTTGCCCCTGCGTTTGGTGTATCATTACCGACAGTGGGATTTGTGCCATATTGCACCACTTCGAGAGTGCTAAAAAGGCGGACGCATCAGAACGCAAAGTCCGTGCTTTTACTGGCACGGGCTTTTTTTGTTCTTTCACCGATTGATCCTCGTGGGAATTTGCGCCATATTGCGCCACGCAAAAAAAACGCTAAAAAGGCCGCCTCGCGCAATCCTTTCAGCGTGGGGCTTTTTTCGTTTGGGCTCCACTTCCCCCGAGAATGGCATCCAGGGGACGCAGTCAGTTTCTCGTGGAAACGCCGGGTGCGAAGGCCTGAACGGAAGCCTCACGATCTTCATGTATCAGTCGCTACCCAACTGCGTCCCTTGCATTTTCAAGCCGCCCCGGCCGCCGCATGAAAAACGCCGGCACGGAAGAGTCCGCACCGGCGATTCCTGATAGATTATAGTCGATGAGCATCCGAAAGCCGCTGCTACTTCAGCGCTTCAACCACAAGGTCGCCCACCTGGGACGTCGAATAGCCCATCTTGCCCGCGCTCAGTGATTTGACCTTGTTTGCCGTAACAAACATCACGGCGTCTTCCACCGATTTGGCGGCGGCAGTCTCGCCCAGGTTATCGAGCAACATCGACACGGCGCAGATCGCCGCCAGCGGATTTATCACGCCCTTGCCGGTGTACTTCGGCGCCGAGCCGCCTATCGGCTCGAACATCGACACGCCGTTGGGGTTTATGTTGCCGCCGGCCGCGATACCCATCCCGCCCTGGATCATCGCGCCCAGGTCGGTGATGATGTCGCCGAACATGTTCGTCGTCACGATCACGTCGAAAAACTCCGGGTTCTTCACCATCCACATGCACGTCGCGTCAACGTGCGCATAATCGCGCGTTATATCCGGATACTCGGCGCCCACCTCGTTGAACGCCCGCCACCATAGATCGTGCGCGTAGGTCAGCACGTTCGTTTTCGCGCACAGCGTCAGTTTGTTGGCCTTGTTGCGTTTGCGGGTGAGGTCGAACGCGTAACGCAGGCATCGCTCGACGCCCTTGCGCGTATTCACGCTCTCCTGCACGGCCACCTCGTCGGGCGTGCCCTTGCGCACCACGCCGCCCACGCCCACATAAAGGTCCTCCGTATTCTCGCGAACGACCACGAAATCGATATCCTTCGGGCCTTTGTCCTTCAGCGGGCAATCCACGCCCGGATACAGCTTCACGGGCCGCAGGTTGATGTACTGGTCGAGGTCGAACCGCAGCTTCAGCAGCAGGCCCTTCTCGAGCACGCCGGGCGGCACGTCGGGATGGCCCACGGCACCCAGGAATATCGCATCATACGTGCGCAGCTCCGCCACGTCGGCGTCCGACAGTATGTGCCCGGTCTTCAGATACCGCTCTCCGCCGAAATCGTACGGCTTCGTTTCGTATGTGAAGTTCTTCCTCTTCGCGACCGCCTTCAGAACCTTCAGCCCTTCATTTACGACTTCCGGGCCGGTGCCGTCGCCCGGGAGCACTGCGATTCTGTACATCAGTGATTGCTCCATTCAGG
>DATLAR010000072.1:0-3307 GCA_035527355.1 Planctomycetota bacterium | reverse complement strand
CTGGCGGGCGGCACGCGAGCTGGCCGTGAAATACGGGCGGCCGCTGTGGCTGATGGAGACGGCAAACTATCTGAGCCACGGGATCGAGCCGGCCAGTTACGAGGAGGCGCTGGTGTGGGCGCAGAAGATCCATTGGGCGCTGGTGGAAGGCCATTGGGAGATGGTTTGCTGGTGGGCGCTGTTTTTCGACAAGAAGGGGGAGTCGCTGATCTATTGCAGGGAATCGGAGTGTGAGGAATTCGAGATCACGCCGAAGTTCTACACGTCGATGAACTACTTCAAATTCGTGAGGCCGGGGATGGTGCGCTGCGAGGCGGCCGGCGCCGATGGCGTGCTGGCGAGCGCGTTTCGCGGCAGCGACGGGCAACGCGTGATCGTGCTGGTGAATACGCGGGACGATGCACACGAGGTGCGGCTGCCGGATGCGCGTGAATGGAAGCGATTTGAAACCACCGAAAAAAAGAATTGCGAGCAGGCGAAGTGGAACGGCCGTAAAGCCGTTTTGCCGGCGCGGTCGGTTACCACTTTCGCGGGGCGCAGATGACGCAGCCGCGCTGCTCGCACACACAGCCGGCGGGGGTGTGTTATTATTTTGGGGGGAATCATTCATTCTCGGTTGGACTGGTGCTGTCGTTCTCTTCATCAAATTCTTCATTCAACTCCGATTAAGGCCTGAAGGGCCGGAGTTCCATACAGCCCAGTCCGAAGGGCTGGGGAGAGGGCGCCACCCACCCCAAAACCGAGCCCTGAAGGGGCGGCCTTACGTATACCCAGCACACAGCCGTATACTCCGCCCCTTCAGGGCTTGACTTCTGGCCGCACCGACAACCCAGGGCGTCGCCCTGGGCTTTATGGAACTCCGGCCCTTCAGGCCTTTGACAGGAGGGGAATATGAAGAATGATGTCAATGCATCGTGGGGCACCGAGTCCATGCACACGAGCTTCGTGGGACACGGCGTCTGTGAACGCGGGCTTAGCCGGCATCGGCCCGGCAAGCTGTGTCGAGCCCACAAAATGGTAACACGCCCGGCGGCCGTGAACGTTCATTGCCTTGCTTTTGCCAGGATCGTGGGGCCGGATATCACGGTGCCGATTGATGCGCCGGTGTCGGCGCGATATAGGCGAAGGGTGCGGCTCTGGGCCGTGATGCTCAATTCCTTTTCCGGTGTGGGATTGGAGGGATGATCGGCATATACGCCAAGGGTGGCGCTGCAAATGCCTTCTCGTCCGGTTTCGGCGCCGGCATCGGCGGAGTTGTCGAGCAGGTCCAGTGTGATCGCACAGCGGCCGCTGGCCCAGTAGAGCGTGGCATAGCGGCTTTCGAGCGTGCGGGGCTCGTCGATGCGGATGTGCTCGATCAGCAGTGCGGCGGCGGCGGCATCGGGCCAGAAGATGCTTTCGGACTTCACGATCTCAATGGCCAGAGCGCGCAGGCTGGCAATGCTGCGGTCGCTGAGGAACGGCCTGATGCTGTGCCGGCGCGGAGTGGCGAGCAGTTGCGTGTCGAGATTTGCGGTCAGATGTTTTTCCATCTCGGCCTCATAGCTCGATCCGTGGGGGCTTTGCAAAAGCGGGTTATCGGGCAGTGGCTTGGGCTGCTCGATCGGAAAACTGAAGATAAGCCCTACCGTGTTTGGGGTGTCCCACGGCGACGGAGGGGCGTATGGATTATCGGATTGCCCGCTGGAGCCGATGTTTCTGATGGCGGCCCCAGCATCGGCCGACACGCCTTTTTCCAGAATCTCCACCGCAACGAGCTTTATCGTATCGGGGGTGGGCGTAACATACGCGCAGCCGCCGATGGCAAGGGCGATGAAGAGAAGCCAGCACTTGTTCATTGGTTTCAAACCAGGAGCCATGAAGCGAAGACCAGGATCGGCTGCACCTCTTCGAGCGCGCAATCTCCCCTTCATGTTTGATGCGCCAAGCCGCGTTCGGTTCAAAGATACCGGCCGGATGCGCCAGAGGAACACAGCCGAGGGCGCCCGTGAGGACACGGGGCTGTGCCATGGCGAGTTACTGCCCGCAGGCCGCCTGAAGCGCCTTGACGGCGGCGAGGGCTTCCGATGGGAAGCTGGCGCCGATCACAAGCTGCCTCGCGGCGTCCTTCCTGCTGATCTGGCCCGTGTTGTTCGATATCACAGGCGACGACAGCATGACCACCGCGCGGCCGATTCCCGGGAAGTTCTGGTTGATCTCCAGCGGCAGCCACGCGCAGGTTTTCAGCGACAGGAATTTCCACATCAGGCCGTTGTCCTGGCAGTTGCCGATCAGGATCGCCGCGTGCACCGGATCGCCGCCGTAGTCCGGCCAGCCGAAGCTGTCCATGTAATCGAACCTGCACGAAGTGCGCGGCGCTTCGACGGTAACACGCGCGGTGATGCCGCGCGCCTTCTGCAGCCAATCGGCAAGGGCCTGGGCAACGGGTTTGAAGCGGGTGTCGCCGCAGCCGATGACGATGTTGCTGCCGTTCAGTTTTTCGAGGAAGGCCGCGATCTGGTCGAGCTGGAGTATTTCGATTTCGGCCAGGCTGGTTCCTTCGGCGGATGCGGCGGCGAGCTTTGCGGCTTCTTCGGGGCTGATGCCCGTGGGGTTGGCGTCGCCAAACAGCCGGACGTTGCCGGCGGGCGCCACGGCAAACGCCGCGGCTTGCGACATCGGCAGCCACGTGCTGAAATTGATGCGGCCGTCTTTCAGCGACGACGGCACCGGCACGCCGAGGCGAGCGTCGAAGACGACCGAACCGTCGCCGGGCGGCTCGACGGATGCGTCGATCTGCGCGCCGGATAGCATGCAGCGGAAGAGGGCGCGCTCCCAGAAGTAGTTGCCTTCCGTGTGGGCGAGGCCGACGTATGTGTTGTCGATACCGTCGCGTTTGCGGCAGTAGGCGACCACCGTGCGCACCGGCCGCTCCTCCTCTAACATATACTCGCTGTATTCGGGGCCGTTGCGCGCGATGTGGAACCAGTCGGGATCGTCGCCGCGCTGCCCCCGGAGGAAACTTCCGCTCGGCAGGAAGAGCGCCCGCGTGATGCCAAGCTTGGAAAGCTCGGCGAGCACCCAGGCCTCGTAGCGCTTCTGTTCGAGGTTATAATTGCTGTGGCGGCTGTGCGTGAGGCCGTAGGTGAGCTCGTAGATGGCGCATTCCCAGTATTCGAAGCCGAGGGGAAAACCGCAGAGCATCGCCCGGCCCTTGCCGAAGGTGTTCTCAACGATGGCCGGCTCCTTTGCGGTGTCGGGAAACCATGCCCTCGCCGTGCCGGTCGATGGCTTGAGTGCCGCGGTGAGGACCGTTTCGAACTTGTAT
>DATLAR010000071.1:0-2950 GCA_035527355.1 Planctomycetota bacterium | reverse complement strand
CTGGGCGTGCTCGCGTACAGTTTGTTCGGGGTCCGAAAGGCCTTTTCGCAGCACCTTGGATATCTCGGCGGCGAGCTTCTTGTTGGTACTGAAACTGATCATGCGGTGTGCCACGCTCCGCAGCAGAGGCTCGGAATCGTTCAATGCGATATCCATAGCCATTCTGACGGCCTCATCGCTGGCCCCATGCCGCGCAAGGCCATCCACTGCGCGAACGCGCACGTCCTTATCCTTGTGCTCCTTCAGAAGCTTGATGCACGCTTCCATGCGGGCGGGTTCGGCGTTGATGCGCGCGAGCACATGAGCATACACGAGCTGTTTCTTGGTCGATTTCTCCTCGAAGCAGGCCTTCAGAAGCGCCTCGACTGCCGGTTCGCCGATCTCCAACAGTCTGCGCCCGGCGTCCATGTTCAGTTCGCCCAAGGGAGTGGCCACCTCGTCTATGAGTTTCTCCAACTCGGTTTTCGGTTTCGATTTGCATCCGGCAAATGGAACAGCCACTGCCGCGGCAATCACTATGATCTGCAAAAACCTTAACTTCTTCATAATCAACTCCTCATGATGCGTTGCCGTCCGGCTCGCTAGTGCTAGTCTCCATAGAATTATACACCGGAGGTGCGCCATAGTCAAGCGCCGTAAACGCACGGGAGGTCATCACACCGCTTTCGTTCTTGCAACGCCGGCATGGGCGCTGTATAATATGAACCGGCACCAAAGCACATTTGCCAACACCTTGAGGCGTTGAATATGCAGCAGAAAACCGATCGCAGCGGCATTGTCGTATCCGGGCTGGCATGCCTCGACCTCGTTCTTTTCTGTCGCGGCCATCTGAAGCACCGCGAAGATCTGGCCCTCGTCGACAAGAGCGAGTACCGAGCCGGCGGGCCTACGTCGCACGTCAGCAAAACGATCCATAGCCTCGGCGTTGACGCCAGCGTCATGACCGCCATAGGCGACGACGCAAACGGCGAGACGCTGCTGCGGCTGTGGCGCGATTCCGGCTTCGATACACGCCACGTGTGCCGGCTGCCAAACACCGATACCTCGCTTTCCACGCTGCCGGTTTACCCCGACGGCAAGCGTGCGATCTACTTCTGCCTGGGCGCAAACGGCGTGGTTACATCCGAAGACATTTTTACCGAGGCCAACCTCGGCGTGCTCAAGAGCAAGAAGGTGGTGCATTTCGGCTATCCGCCGCTGATGCCGTGCATCCAGGGGCAAAACCTTGCAAATTGCATGAAGACCGTTCGGCGCACCGGCGCCACGGTTTCGCTCGACACCACGTGCTGCAATAACGAGGAAGAGCACCGGCAGATGCTTCGGCCGGCATTTCCCTATATAGACATTTTTGTGCCGAATCTAGACGAGGCAGCAACCGTTACCGGGCGGCTGTGCGAGCTGATGCGGCGGGTTGACCAGCTTTCGCGCCATACCGGCGGCATGGTGATCATCGAAGACGTGGTGGAGCCCGAAGAAATATTGGCGATAGGCGACGAGCTGCTGGGCGAGGGCATTGCCATCGTGGCCATCACGCTGGGGCCAAACGGCGCATACGTGTGCACCGGCTCGGCCGAACGCATCGGCCAGCTATGCATCGCGCCGGCCGATCCCAAACTATGGGCCAACAAGCGGATGTACTATCCTACGTTTGCCGAGGTGGGCCGTGCAAACGCTACGGGCGCGGGCGACGCATTCGCGGGCGGATTTCTGGCCGCGCTGTGCGAGTCCGACATGGGCATCGAGAGCGCGGTTGAATTCGCCAATGCCGTGGGCACGTATCACGTGGACATGGGCCGCGGCGTGGCGCCAATGGCCGAGATATTGAAGGCCCTGCCGGCATTGGAGCGGAAGAGCCACAACAACAAGAACCTGATGAAGCTGATGAAATGACGGCCGCCGGCCGCACGCGGGGTCGCCGCGGGCTGATCCCGCCGGGTGAACTGCAATGGGACCTGCAACTATGGATTTGATCGTGGCCGGCGCCGTGCTCGTCTTTGCGGTCATCGGTTTCGCAAAGGGCTTCATCGCACAGGTGCTGTCGATCCTGGCGCTCACGGTGGCGTGGCTGGTTTCGCGGGCACTGGGCAAAACGATCGCCGGCATCCTTGCGCAAAACAGCGAGCATCCCAGCTCGTCAGCCTACGTGCTCGGCTCATTCCTGGCATTGCTGATCGTGTACGCGGGCATCAAGCTCATCATTCACTACACCTGCAAGTTCCTTCGCGGCAAGAGCACCGATCTGAATCTGGTAAACAGGCTGTTCGGGGCGTTCTTCGGCGGCTCGAAGGCCTTCGCGGTGGCGTGGGTGATCCTCTGCATCATTGCGGCATTTCCCACGCGCTTCCGCGACAAATCGCCCGACCTGCACGCGATGCTGCAAGCGTCGCGCATCGGGGCGCTGGTTGAAAAATGGAATCCGGTGAGAAATGCGCGGATCACCGACAGCTTTCGCAGCCTTGAAAAGGCCGCCCACGACCCCGAGGCGCTCCAGCGGATGAAGAGGAATCCCGAGCTGGCAAACGTGCTTTCGCTGATTGAAAACAAACTGAAGGCGGAGGTGAAGGACCCGGAGATGAAGAAGAGGGTTCAGCAGGGCGACATGAGCGCGCTGATGCGCGTGGACAAACTGTGGAAGGTGCTGCGCGATCCCGAGGTAGCGCAGGCGCTGAAGAAGGTGGAGCTTGGCGACGCCCTGGCCGAAGCCTCCAGAAACTGATCGCCCGCATTTGAAACGCCTAAAGCCCAAAGCCCCAAAGCCTAAAGCCCAAAAGGCCAAAGCCTCTACTGGCATCTCGCACCCAGCCTGTTTCGCACGAAGATCAGATCAAGAATGTTGATCCGGCCGTCCCAGTTCACGTCCGCCCGCCAATTATCGCCCGTGTCCACATCCTGGCCCAGCCTGTTGCGGACGAAGATCATGTCCAGAATGTTCACGTAGCAGTCTTCATTG
>DATLAR010000070.1:0-2512 GCA_035527355.1 Planctomycetota bacterium | reverse complement strand
CCGGCTTGAAACAGCACCGGCGGGTGCAGAATCCTTTCTGCTCCCGCCGAAGCATTTCTCGATGACGACTCATCGAGCAAAACTCATTCCTTGCGTTTGCGGAACCAGCGGGGCTTCTCCTCGCCGGCTTCCTCCGCCATCGGCGCCTGTGCCTGCACGGCGGCTGGCACTTCCGCGGCCATTGGCACGCTTGCGGCCGCCGCCGGTTTTGCGGCGGACGGCGCCGGCTTTGCGGCCAGCTTCGGAGCGGATGCCGCCAGCCTTGCGGCCGCCGGCCTTGCAGACGCCAACCGGTAGTCCTTCTCCGACGGCTCCTCCACTCCGTCAATCAGCTTCTGAATGATCTCCACCGGCCCCACGCCTTCGCTGTCGGCGTTGAAGTTGGTGTAAATCCTGTGCCGCAGCACGGGAATGGCCGATGCTCGCACGTCGGCGCACGATACATTGCACCGGCCGTCGATCACCGCGCGCGCCTTCGCACCGAGGATCAGATACTGGCACGCGCGCGGCCCTGCGCCGCAATGCACCCAGTTGTTGATGAAGCCGAGCTGGTTGTTCTCCTTGTCGGGCCGCGACGCCCGCACGAGCATCGTGGCGTATCTCACCACGTGGCTGGAAACCGGCACGCGCCGCACGATTTCCTGCAGCCGCAGGATTTCGTCCGCGCCCATTATCTTATGAACCTTGTTGTCGATATCCCGCGTGGTCTGCTTCACGATCACCTCCTCCTCTTTGTCGTCGGGGTAGTCTACCCACACGTTGAACATGAAGCGGTCGAGCTGTGCTTCGGGCAGCGGATAAGTGCCTTCCTGCTCCAGCGGGTTCTGCGTGGCGAGTACGAAGAACGGAAGCGGAATGTCGTAGCTGTTGCCCGACGCAGTCACCTTGTATTCCTGCATGGCCTCCAGCAGCGCAGCCTGCGTCTTGGGCGGCGTGCGGTTGATTTCGTCGGCGAGGAGGATATTCGTAAAGATCGGCCCCTTGATGAACCTGAAGTTCTTCTTCTTCGTGTTCTCGTCTTCCTCGAGGATATCGGTGCCGGTGATATCCGACGGCATCAGGTCGGGGGTAAACTGTATGCGCTTGAACTGCAGGTCTAGCACGTCGGCTATTGTGTGCACCATCAGCGTCTTTGCGAGCCCGGGCATGCCCACCATGAGGCAGTGGCCGCGCGAAAGCATCGACATCAGCACCTGGTCGAGCACCTGCTCCTGGCCGATGATCACTTTTCCCACTTCGCTGCGGATTCGCTCGGCGCCTTCTTTCATCTTGCGGATGGCGGCGAGGTCTACCTTCTGGCCTTCGACGCCGGGCGGCAGCATGATGGGCGCCGCGGCTGTGGCCGCTCGCGCCTTGCGCACGATGTGATAGCTGCGGTTCGACGGCTCAGGCACGAGCTTTATCAGGCGGTTTATGATGTCCGCCGTGCTCACGCCTTCGGAGTCGGCGTTGAAGTTGGTGAATATCCTGTGCCGCATAACGGGAATGGCTGCCGCGCGGACGTCCTCGAACGTAGCTTCGCGGCGGCCGTTGAGCACCGCCCGCGCCTTGGCGGCGAGAATGAGGTACTGGCATGCACGCGGGCCTGCTCCGCAATGGACGAAATCGTGGATGAAATCGGCGGTATCATCGCGGCCCGGCCGCGACGCGCGCACTAGTTGCACGGCATACTGCGTTACCACGTCGGGCACGGGCACCCGGCGCACGGTCGTCTGCAGGTTCAGGATATCGGCCGCGCCCAGCACCTTGCTCGGAGGAGTGCGGCTGATGTAGGTGGTGGCATGCACGATCTGCTCTTCTTCGCGCTGCTCGGGATAATCTACAAACACGTTGAACATGAAGCGGTCGAGCTGCGCCTCGGGCAGCGGATACGTGCCTTCCTGCTCGAGAGGGTTCTGCGTGGCGAGCACGAAAAACGGCATCTCGAGCGGATACGTGTAGCCGGCCGCCGTCACGCGGTATTCCTGCATTGCTTCCAGCAGCGCCGCCTGCGTCTTCGGCGGTGTGCGGTTGATCTCGTCGGCGAGGAGGATATTCGTGAAAATCGGCCCGCGTATGAACCTGAAGTTTTTCTTGCCTGTGCCTTCGTCTTCCTCAAGGATGTCGGTGCCGGTGATGTCCGACGGCATCAGATCGGGCGTAAACTGCACCCGCTTGAACTTCAGATCGAGCACCTGCGCGATTGTGCTGACCATCAGAGTTTTCGCGAGGCCGGGCATTCCCACCATGAGACAGTGGCCGCGCGACAGCATCGCCGTGAGAACCTGGTCGAGGACCTTGTCCTGCCCGATGATGGTCTTGTGCACCTCGTTGCGAATCCTCTCCGTGAAGGTCTTCATATTCTGGATGGCGGCGAGGTCGATCTCCACAAGCTCGCGTGCGGCTGCGGGCCGTGCGGCCGCCGGTTTCTGTGCCGGCGAAGCAGAAGGCGCGGGGGCGGGCTTGGGCGAATCAGCCGGCGCGGCGGGCTCCGGTGCTTCGGGCTTGGGCGCTTCCACGTCCATTGGGATGC
>DATLAR010000069.1:0-12667 GCA_035527355.1 Planctomycetota bacterium | reverse complement strand
TCGATCTTCACCAGGCCGGCTATGGTCTGCCTTGCGCTGCCGCGAAAGCCTATGCCCGAACCCGAAAACGAGCTGGCCGAGGCGTCGATCTGAACGTCGCTTAGAAGAACCGGAGGCGAGTTTGAATACAGCATGCCGCTGTCGAAATGCAGGGCGCCCGAATTGAGCGAAAGCTTCTTGGGTATCCAGCGGCCGTCGGCCGGCTCCTTCCCGGTCGGCAGGCTGCTCACGAGGTCGACAAGTGCGGGGCTGATACGCGCGCGCGGCCGCATCACCTCCACCTCGTCAATGCCGCCCTTGCCCGACAGCAGCCTGAAAAGGCTGCAATCGACCATGATCTGCTCGCAGGAAAACGCCGGCTCGCCGCGCTCCTGGCCGGGCAGATACATGCGCACGTCGTTCAACTGCAGCAGCCCCGTCAGGCTGGCCTCGGCCGAGCCGATGTCCACCTTGCATTTCAACGCCTGCCGAAGCGCATCCTCCACGCGCCGCCTCACGCTCTCGTCCGAAAGGTGCATGCGGAACAGCAGCAGCAGGTTTATCGCCGCCACCGCGAGCACGGTGAACAGGATGACGGTTTTTTTCGTTCGCGACATGTTTCGCCCTCGGGGGATCAGGCTTCTTGCCGTTGAAACGTTTTCCGCCGGCTGCATGCCAGCCTGCACCTCAGGGCGATCCAGAGCGCCCGCAGGCCGTCGTGCCAACGGATTTTCTTGCCTTGCGCCATCGAGCGCGGACGGTACGAAACAGGCACTTCCAATATCTTCACGCCGCGCCTCAGCAGCAGCGCGGTTGCCTCGGCGCAAAAACCGAAGCCCGCCTCGCGAAGGGGCAGCGACCTCAGCAGCGGCGTTTTGAATGCCTTGTAACACGTGTGCTGGTCGGTGATCCGCACGCCAAACAGCACGCTCGTAGCCATCGACAGCACCCGCCCGCCCCAGTAGTAGCGGCGGTAGGAAGCAGAGTTCTGCCCGAGTATGCGCGAGCCGTAAACAACATCGGCCTCGCCCGCCTCGATCGGCTTCAGCAGCGCGGGATAGTCGCGCGGGTCGTACTCGAGGTCGGCATCCTGCACCAGCACCACGTCGCCGGTAACACGAGCCAGAGCGGTTTGAATAGCGGCGCCCTTGCCGCGGTTTTCCCTGTGCCGCAGCAGTTTCAGCTCCGGCATCGCGGCCGCCGCCGCCTCGAGAATCGCCCACGAGCCGTCGGCCGAGCCGTCGTCCACCGCTAGTATCTCGTGCACGCTTGCATCGTGCACGCGGCCCAGCGCCTCCCGCAGGCTGCGCTCCTCGTTATAAACCGGCATGATAACAGATAATTTCAACAGATTCAAAATGTTTTGAAACCCGAGCCGGCGAAGCCGGAAAATCCACAACACTCCGGGCCTTCATCCCCGATGCCCGGGCAACTGCCCCAGGCGATCAAGATGACATTTGCACCTTGCACTTTGCACCTTGCACTCCCCTTGCCTTGTGCGTGCTCGCCAAACAAAGCCTATCACGGCCACGACCGCCACGCCGGCAAACACCGACAGCAGCGGCATCACCGGAGCGCGGTATCGCACCGAGCCCACGAATATCGTGTGCAGCGCCGAAAAGTAGAACGCCGGCACCAGCAGCACGCCCGCCGCACGCATCCGATTGCGTGCCGCCAGCAGCCCACCCAGCACACACGCCATCACCGGCAGCATGTAGAGCGCGCTGATCGCCATGTAGCCGGCGCTGCGATACTCCGAAAAATTCGGCACGGGGTTCCACAGCCGCCACAGCTTCCTCGGCGCCAGCATCACAATGCGCAGCGGGTCGTCCTTGATGCAGCCGATCGCCGCCCGCCGCAGGATGTAGTCTTTCTCCGCCTCGCTCTTGCCCTCGATCTCCGGCGGCCACGCGCCTTCGCGCTCGATGCGATCCATTGCCGGCCCGCCGTCGGCGCCCGGATACGTGCCCTCGAACAGGGACGCACCGGCCGACAGCGTGGTGAAAACAAACCGCCCGGTAAGCCGGTGGTTCCGCGCCGCCCACGGCAGCATCACGGCGAAGGCAACCGCGCACACGATCACGGCCGTGCGCAGGCTGTGCGGCTTCCTCCACCGCAGCAGCAGCCACACCACGCACAGCAGCGGCAGCATCAGCACCAGCGACGGCCTCACCAGCGAGGCCAGGCCCATCAGCGCGCCGCCGGCCGCCGCCCATGCAACGTTCCCGCGCTCGGTGTAAAGCATGCACAGCATACCGGCCGCCAGCAGGAACGCAAATAGCGTTTCCCCCAGCACAAGCCCCGAAAAATACGTGAGCACAGGGTCCAGCGCCGTAATGGCAGCCGCCGCAAGGCCAACACGGCCGCCGAACAGCCGCCGGCCGATCAGGAACACGGCCGCGCACGTCAGCCCGCCCAGCAGCGCCTGCACGGCGCTCACGGCCGCGAATCCTCCGCCCAGTGCAAATACTCCGGCCAGAAAATACGAGTAGCCGGGCCCGCGATTTGCTACCGTATGCTCGTTCAGCATCGGGCCTTTGCCGGCAAGGATGTTTTCGGCGGTCGTGATGTAATCGGCGCTGTCGGGAAAGCGATCGGGCGCGGTGAACGCGCCGCCCGCGAGCACGCGCACGAGCACCGCAGCCGCCACTACAATTGAAACCGCCAGGATGCGCACGGCACAGCTCCGTCAGGTTTTGTCAACACCGTACAGCGAACGAAAGACTCGCGAGAGCGTGAAATGTGAAAGGGAAAGGCGCACCAGCGCACACTGAAAAGCGGCGGTTTGAGAAAGCGCACAGCGGGCGCATACCCTCGCCGAGCAGCGCCCATTGCACGCCGACTATGGTTTGATGACAACCCTCTCGATCGATTCCGCACGACCGGTCGTGGCGTTGAGGCAAACAAGTGCGCCGCACATCCGCGGGTCGCCGGAGGCTACGTCGAACGGTTCGGGCATGTTCGTGATGAACTTCTTGAGCACGGCTTCGGTTTTGCGGCCGAGGATCGAATCGAACCCGCCGGCCATTCCGATGTCGCTGATGTAGGCCGTGCCGTTCGGCAGCACGCGCTCGTCGGCGGTTTGCACGTGCGTATGCGTGCCGTACACGGCCGAAACCTTGCCGTCGAGGTGCCAGCCCATGCCCAGTTTTTCCGAGGTGGCCTCGGCGTGCATGTCCACGAAAATGATCCGCGTCTGCTGCCGCAGCTCCTCAACCGCCCGGCTGGCGGCCTTGAACGGGCACTCGGCGGGCGGCATGAATGTGCGGCCCACCAGGTTTACCACGCCCACCTGCTCGCCTGAGATCGACCTCACACACGTCCAGCCCCGCCCCGGCGATTCCGACGGATAATTGGCGGGCCGCAGTATGCGGATGTCGCTTTGGATCGCGGCGATGATGTCCTTCTTTTTCCACACGTGATCGCCGGTGGTGATCACGTCTACGCCCCATTCGAAGAACTGGCTGGCTATGGCGGCGCTGATGCCGAGGCCGCCCGCCGCGTTCTCGCCGTTCACGATCACGAAATCAATCGCGTTTGCCTTTACGTAAGGCTTCAACTGATGTCTGACCAACTCCCTGCCGGGCGAGCCGACAACATCCCCGATTACCAACACCCTGAAGGCCACGGGCGTTCCTTTCTGTTCCTGGGCGCGCCGAATGCCGTTACCGGGCGTAATCGACGACGCGCGACTCCCTTATGAGCGTAACGGTGATCTCGCCCGGATAGGTGAGCTCACGCTCGATCTCGGCCGCAATGTCCCTTGCCAGCCGGTTCATGTTCTTGTCCAGTACCTTGTCGGGCCGGATGATCACGCGCACTTCGCGGCCGGCCTGGATGGCAAACGCGCTTTCAACGCCGGGGAATGTGCGGGCCACTTCTTCGAGCCGTTCGAGCCGCTTGATGTATTTCTCGAGCGACTCGCGCCGTGCGCCGGGCCGCGACGCGGAGATTGCATCCGCCACCTGCACCAGCACCGCATACAGCGTTTCGGGCGGCGCGGCCTCGTGATGCGCGAGGATCGCGTTTACCACCTCGGGCCGCTCGCCGTGCTTCTTTGCGTGCTCGGCGCCGATCTCGGCGTGCCCGCCCTCGATCTCGTGATCCATCGCCTTGCCGATGTCATGCAGCAGGCCGATGCGCTTGGCAAGCTGGATATCCAGCCCCAGCTCGGATGCCATCGTGCTCATCAGGAAAGCCACTTCCATCGAGTGGTTGAGCACGTTTTGCCCGTAGCTTGTGCGGAACCGGAGCCGGCCCAGCAGCGTAATGAACTTTGCCGGCACGCCGGGCACGTCAACGTCGAGCACCGTCTGCTTGCCGGTCTGCTCGATCACCTCGTCCAGCTCCTTGCGAGCCTTCTCCACGATCTCTTCGATGCGTGCCGGGTGAATGCGGCCGTCCTGGATCAGCTTTTCCATCGCGCGCCGCGCCATTTCGCGCCGCACGCTGTCAAACCCGCTCACTACTATCACGCCCGGCGTGTCGTCTACGATCACGTCGATGCCGGTGGCTTTTTCAAACGCGCGGATGTTTCGTCCTTCGCGGCCTATGATCCTGCCCTTCATCTCGTCGCTGGGAAGGTCGATGGCAGAAACTACGAGGTCGGATGAATGGTCCACGGCGCAGCGCTGGATGGCGGTGGTAACGATCTCCTTGGCTTTCCGATCGGCCGTCTCTTTCGCGGCCGTGATCAGCTTGTTTACAAGCGCATCGCACTCGTGCTGCATTTCGGTTTCGAGACGCTTGAGCAGCGTTTCGGTGGCTTCGTCTCGCGTGAGATTGGCCACTTTATAAAGCTGCTCTTTCTCGTCCTGAAGCATCGCCTCGAGCTGCTGCTCCTTCTCGCCGAGGTTTTTCTGGCGGGCCGCGAGTTCGCGTTCGAGGTTTTCGACAAGCTTTTCCTTCTTGGCCGCCACCTCTGCCTTGCGGTCGATCCCGTCTTCGCGCTTGCCTAGCCTTCGCTCGTACTGGCGGAGTTCCTGGCGCAGCTCCTGCGTCTCTTTTTCAAACTCCTCGTGCATCTGGAGCTGCTCGGCCTTGGCGGCAAGATCGGCGTGTTTCTTGATTTCCTCGGCCTCGGCCTTCGCCTCGGCAATCACATTCATCGCCTGAAGCCGCGCCGAACGCCTTCGCAAGGCGTTCATCACGTGGCACACGCCGTAGCCTGCAAGCCCGACGATGACAATGGGAATCAGGGCGTACCAACTGCTGAGGAAAGTGTTGAAAATGTATGCGCTAATGGTCTCACCCCCTTTGCTAAACCGGCATCCGCGAGGCCATATAGCGCCCCGCCGCCGGAGAAGAAAGATTAACGAGTATTTGTTCTCGTTGCACCACGGCTGCACAGCCGCTCACGCGGATATGAAGCTATACTTTGGGAAAATGATGACCGGAAGCTGGGAGTGAAGCCGCGAGGGGGGGATAGTCTGATGCAACCCGCTGCCGTGCGGGCGATCGTCTCTGCTTTCCGTCAACCTAGTGCTGGAAGCGTCCCTGCGAGATCAATATCCAACCGGTTAAGCCGGTTTTTCCAGAAGCGAAGTGCCCGCTCACACACGAGGCTCAGAAAAGCTTTAACAATCTTCAATCGCGTCAAGTGTTTCCCGAATAACAGCCAAATCACCGGCAGGCTCACAAACCAGCCTGTGTTCAGACCGGACCGTGAAGCTCCGCGCCGGCCATCCGCAAGGCCCGTACGGACCGCGAACGGCAGCACTAAAGCGATGACTGCGATGATTTCGGCCGTGTATCCCAACACAACTCTCTACCCGTCTTCTGCCATCGGAAATAAAAGCCGCCCGAAATGGGCGGGCCGCAGGCTCCGCGCAAGCTCGTTGCCGGGCACGCGCATTCCTGCACCTTCAGCCCTGATTATATATCAAGGCGCGACAATTGTCAAAAGAAAACCGCCGCATTTTAACGCACATTTCACAGAAGACGCTGAACAGGGCAGCCGGCCTTTCGCGGATCGCACCGTTTTATGATTGTTATTTCAGTGTTATGGGCAGGACTCTCGAGGTGCCCAGGCGCTGGATTTTTCCTGTTGACTTGGCCGACGATACGTATTACAATTGAATCGCAGAGGGTCTGCAAGAGGAGACATAATGTCTGACGCTGAAACAAAAAAGAAGATACTGCTAGGCTTGGGGCTGGACAATTCAGACGGCCACACACGAATAACGCACGGCCAGAATTTCCACCTGCTTGGCGGCTCGAAAGATACGCACGAGCTGATGCAGGAGCACGCGATGAAGCTGAACGAGAAACTGAAGGAGCGCCGGAAGACCCTCGATTCGGTGAGCATCGAGGAGTTTCACGAACTCGCCGAAGAAGTAGGCATGAAGAAACGGGACAAGTAGCACCCCATCGCCCGCGTCACCGCTCCTGATCGGCAATTTCGGTAAGCGACCTGCCGCTCGCGGCGGAATCCGGCTCGTCGATCAGTATGTCGCCTTCGGCGTCGGCCTGCTCGTCGCGCTCCTTGATCAGCAGCCAGTTTTCCTTCTTTCCGCCCATCATTGTGCGCACCAGCACAAAGCCGCCTTTCAGCTTCGTGCCGTCCAGCCGCACGCGCAGCTCGCCGCGCTCCAGGTCTTCCGCCGGATTTCCCCGCGGCTCGAACGTGCCGGCGTCCCATATCATGACAGTGCCGGCGCCATACTCGCCCTCGGGAATCGTGCCCTCGAAATCCTTGTAATCAAACGGATGGTCTTCCACCATCACCGCGAGGCGCTTGTCGGACGGATTCATCGACGGCCCCTTGGGCACCGCCCAGCTCTTCAGCACGCCATCGATCTCGAGACGGAAATCGTAATGAAGCCTGGTTGCCTTGTGTTTGTGCACCACAAAAACAGGATTCATCGGCTTGCCCTTCCTGCGCCTGGCGGCCGGTTCGGTCGTCTTCTTGAAATCGCGTCTGCGCTTGTATTCCTTCAGCGCCATGCTATGCCCCTCCCCCTTGCGGCCCGCGTATGAAGCCCCGATAGCATGAACAAGACATCGGGCGGAAAGAAGAGCGCCATTGACTATCGGCCCGCCTGGCCGCCACTCGCCTTCCCGGCACGCTCTACGGCACCAGCGTGAGGAGCTTTCGCGTTTGCTCGGGATACTTCGCGATGAAGCGCAACTCGTCGGCCACCAGCGGCTTCTGCTTCGTCACGTTTGCGAAGCGAACCAGCTCAAGGATCTCGCGTGCTTCATCGTCGCCGTGGAATTCGACCTCGAGCTTCTCGTAAACATTGCGGAAGCCCTTGATGCCGCTGTATTCGCCGATTACGACCTGGCGGCCGGTTTCGACGATCTGCGGCTCGCCGCGGCCGAGCTCCTCGTAATCGTAAAGCTCGTAGTTGCGGCGGTCCTTCAGCACGCCGTCGGCGTGGATGCCGGAGGCGTGGGCGAAGGCGTTTTCGCCTACACCCACCTGGTTGATGGGGATGGGCACTTCAAACGCATATGAAGCGTACTTTGCCAGCCGCCACATTTTCGAGATGTTGATCCGCGGGTCCAGCGTATATTTGTCTGAAAAACCTGCGGCCTTCTTGACGGCAAGGATCACCGAAAGAAGGTCGGCGTTGCCCGCACGCTCGCCCACGCCGTTAACGCAGGTATTGACGAAGACGTTGACGCCGGCGTCGATTGCCGCCTTGGCTCCGGCCGCCGAGCACGCCACGGCCATGCCCAGGTCGTTGTGGCAGTGCACTTCCACGTCCATTCCCGTCTCCGACGCGAGCTCCTTTATGCGGTCGTATATGCTGAACGGATCGTCGAAGCCCAGCGTATCGCAATAGCGAACGCGGCCGGCACCGTGCTCTTTGGCGGCTTTGGCAAAACGAATCAGGAAAGGCATATCGGTTCGCGAGGCGTCTTCGGCGTTGACGGCCACAGTCACCACGCCCAGCGCCTTGGCCTGGTCCACGGCATCGGTCATGGTTTTCAGGATGTCTTCGCGGCTCCGCCTGCCCTGGAATTTCCCTTGCGTCATCTGCTCCGACGTGGAGATCGAGAGGTTCAGGTGCCTCACACGCGTCATCTCGAAGGCCAGTTTCACGTCTTCGCTGGTTGCCCTGATCCATCCCTCGAGCACGATAGGGCTTATCACGCCCATCTCGGCCAGCTCGAGGTTCGCGTTCAGATAGTTGGTTTCGTGGCGGGTGGTAGGAAAGCCAAACTCGCTCTGGAATACGCCAAGATCATTGAGGTAGAGGTTGATCATGGTCTTTTCCAGTTTTGCGAGGCCAAGCCGCGCCGTCTGAACACCGTCACGGTTGGTGACGTCGAGAATGTGTATCGTATTGCCAGCCATGGAATCTCCTTTTAGGGCCGGTGCCGGGTGCCAAGAGCCTTGTGCCGGAAATGTGTCTCAGCCGCCGCAGGCTGTGCGGGCAAGGGCAAGGGCGCCGTTGCCCTTGCCCGCACGGCAAGACCACCGTGTCTACGTTGTCCGCAGTGCGCAACGCAGCAAGTCAAAGCCATTCGGTCGTCGATCAATCTTCAAGGAACGCGCGACGCTTCGCGAGGATCTCGAACGGCAGCCCGCGAATCTTCGCAGCCGAAACGCTCCAGCGCTGGTCGAAGCCGCGCGATTTGATCGAGCGGATCTCGGGCGTAAACAGCGATGTCTTTGATTCGCGCGACGTGATCACGATGTTGCCCTTGTAGAGGGCCACCTTGAACAGCCCGTTCACCGGCTTCTGCGATTCGGCGATGAACGCGTCGAGGTCGTTCTTCAGCGGATGATACCATTCGCCGTGATACACCATGTACGCCCACTTCGCGTCGATCATTTTCTTGAACTGGATTTCTTCCTTGGGCAGGCACTGCTGTTCCAGGTCGCGGTGGAGCTTGAGTATTACGTGAGCGGCGGGCGCCTCGTAAATCTCGCGGCTCTTGAGGTCCATTATGCCGTCCTCGAACATGTCGATATAGCCGACGCCGTTGCGGCCGGCGATCACGTTCAGCTTCGAGATCAGCTCGTCAAGCGGCAAAGCCTTGCCGTTGAGCTCGACAGGCACGCCCTTGACGTAGCGGATGGAAATTTCGTCGCCGGCATCCGAGGCCTTGCGCGGCGGCACGAGCCACTGCCAGATGTCTTCGGGCAGTTCCTGGTTGAGATCAACGGCGCCCGATGCGATCGAGCGGCACCAGAGCGTCTTGTCGTCTCCGCCGGTCATCTGCTCGCGCACGGGCACTTTCCACTCGGTGCACAGCATTTCTTCTTCGCTGCGGGTGAGGTCGAAATCGCGCACGTATGCCAGCACCTCCATCTGCGGGGCAAAGAGCTTGAACGTATTGTGCATGCGGTATTGGTCGTTGCCTTTGCCGGTAGAGCCTTCCATCACGGCGTCGCAGCCGTTCTTGGCGCCTTCCTGCGCCACGATCCGCGCCACGAGCTGGCGCGTCATCGAGGTCGATACCGGGTAGCCGTTGTAGTCGGAGTTTGCACGGATGGCACGGGGCAGCCACTCGGAGACAAACTCGGGCTTCGCGTCCAGCAGGATGAAGTCGAAGTTCATGAGTTTGGCCTTGCGGCGGGCTTCGACAATCTCGTCTTCGCCCTGGCCCACGTCCACGCACACGGGCACTATTTCCTGCACATTGTACTTGCGGCGCAGCATTTCGATGGCCAGCGTGGAATCGAGCCCGCCCGAATATGCCACGGCCACTTTGCTAACCTTCGGCACCTCCGCCTTCTCTACCTTTTCCAGAATCTGTTTGATATCCATCAGGCACTCCTTTCAATGCTGTTATTCGCGCATGCAGGCAGGCCAAGACGCCCGCTGCCGGTTCACTTGTTCTCATCGCCGGCCGGCTTCCGCGTGGATGCATCGGCCAGAACAAAAGGCGACACGTAATCACCTAGCTGCCGGCGAGCCTGCCCCAGCCGCTCGCGCTGAGCCTCGAGCACGTCAAACACCGCCCGCGGGGCATCGAGCACGTCGCTGTGGAAGAACTTCAGCACGCGGTCGATCTTCTCCAGATTCTCGACGGTGCGGATGGTGAATTGCTCTTCGTACTGCGCGCGTGTGTAATCCTTGCCCAGCACCTCGCTGAAAAGCCGCTTGAGGTCGGCGTAGAGCGGAATGTAACCTGTGGGCGCGGGCAGTGCGGCAATGTCGTCATTCACGCGCAGTTCCATCCATTTCACCCACACGGCCTTGTCGCGAACCGAATTGACGAACTTGCCGGCCTTGTTGCGCAGGAAATAATTGACACCGAAAACGAGAGGCGGGTTTGAGATATCCCTGCCGAACTTGAGGTTGTTTTCGACGTACTTGCCGAACGGAATCGACAGGAAATCCTGGATGCTCATCAGGTTCAGCTCGGGCACGCCCTCCTTGCCCACGGTGGCGAAGGTGGTTTCGGTTTCCAGCGAAGCGCCGTATGCCACGATGCCGTGGGCCCAGTCAAACGCCTGCTGAACCGGCACGTAAGCCAATGCGTCGCGTCCGCCGTAGATGATGCCGCCCAGTTGCACCCCGTTGGGATTGTCCAGCTCCGGGTCCATGTTGTCCAGCGCCCGCAGTGCAACTGCATACCGGGCGTTCTTGTGTGCGAGCGGAATGGCATTTCCAGACGCGTCTTTCTTGCCTTCGTGCCATGGGCCGGTGAAGCCGAAGCCGTCTTTCGGCAGCTCGCCGTCCATCCCCAGCCAGTATGGCTTGCCGTCTTTCACCAGCACATTGGAGAAGATGACCTCGCCGGGATTCGCGAGTACCTTATGGATCACGGGGTCGTCGGTGGGGTTCACGTTTTGAATGATCCCGAAGATACCGGCCTCGGCGTTCACTGCTCTAAACTCGCCGTTGATGATGCGGAAGTAGGCGATATCGTCGCCCATGATGGTCTCGCCCGGCAGCATTGCGGTGGAGGTTTTGCCGCACGCGCTCGGAAACGCGCCGGCCAGATACGTTTTGCGGCCGTTGGGGCCGTTTACGCCCATAATGAACATATGCTCGGCCAGCCAGCCTTCGCGGTCTGCCTTGCTGATCGTCAGCCGAAGAGCCAGCTTCTTCAGGCCCACCGTGTTTCCTGCATACTGCGTGTTGGCGCTGTAGATCGTGTCGGTGGTGTAATCGATGTAAATCCGCTTCTTCTCCGCCTCCACGCTCACCATGTTCTCGTTCATCACGCCGGCCGAGTGAACGAAGCGGAAGAAATCGCCGCTGTTTCCCAGCTTGCGAAACTGCTGATAACCCACGCGGTAGAGCAGGTCTTCGCTGTGGGCCACGTAGAAGGAATCGGTGCATTGCACGCAATGCACGCTAAACGCGGAATCGGTGGGGCCAAGGCATAGAAAACGTATGATCATTGTGCGCCCGGCCATCGAGTTTTGCAGCAGGCCGCGAACTTCGGCCAGGCCATCCTCGCGCTCGATCTGGTTGAGCGCCTTGCTCAGCTTGTCGCTCTTGGGCACCAGATACTTCGTAACCTCGCGGTCGCGGCCCTGGTCCTGCACGCCGTCGAAATGATAGGTGTGGCCTTCCATCTCCAGCCGCCGCTCCTCGCCGGCAGCTATCGCCTGCTGCCGAACCCACGCGATATCCTCCGGCGAATCGGCGCAAACGAAAACGGACGAGGGATTGCACAGGCTTATCACGTCGGCCACAAAACGATGCAACGCGGGATTCTCGAGGCAGACCAGATTCCGGTAGTTTCTCGCGTCCATCCGCGACTGTAGAACCTTCTGATGACATTCCTGCATTATTTGCGCACCTTTCATTCCCAGCACATTTCCACATTCCGGACGGCAGGCCGGCTCGCCAAGCGTGAACAGAATCACGTGATCTCCAGACATCGGTTCAACGCTCAACCATGACCGGCTGATCGGCCGCCCGATAATCGACTCGATACGGACCTCGAGCGGGCGCTTGCAGGCGTCGAACAAATCGCTGTAGAACCGCTCCAGCCGCTCGCGAGCCTCCCTGTCGCGCGCACATTTCTGCTCGGCCGGGCAAACCGCCCCTCTCGCGATCACCACCAGCGACTCGCGATGCAGGCCAACCCACACCGAATCGCCATTAACCGACATCTGCTCTCTCTGAAAAGCCGCCACCGCCTCTGCCACGCTGCGTTTCACCGATTCTTCGTTGTCAAACATCGCACTCACACTCGCTTTCGCGGATAAACGCCGGCCCGCTTGAAAATAAAACGCCAGCGCGTCCGCATCGGGACATCCGCTGGCTTGCGTTTCAACCGGCCATCCGAAAAAGGACCGCCGTCAACCCACGTTCAGCACCGCACGCGGCAAAAAAGAAGGCAAGCAAGAGCTCCGCTATTTCACTCTTCGCCAACCAATATTCAGCAGGCAGGCACGCACCCGCCCCCTGTTCATCTGCCGTACCTTCGCATCATACACAATGGCCGGTGCAATGTCAAGGAAAAAAAACAGCCAGCCGCCAAACGGGTCTGTAAACGATTTGTGGGCTCCACACAGCTTGCCGGGCCGATGCCAGGCAAGCTCATATGCATAGATACCGGGGGCCCACGAAGCTCACGTGCATAGACGCGGTGTCCCACGAATGCATTGACATCAATTTTCTTATTCCCCTCCTGTCAAAGGCCTGAAGGGCCGAGGTTCCATACAGCCCAGGGCAACGCCCTGGGTAGTCGGTGCGGCAAGACGCCAAGCCCTGTAAGGGCGGAGTATACGGCTGTGTGCTGGGTATACGTAAGGCCGCCCTTACAG
>DATLAR010000068.1:0-53417 GCA_035527355.1 Planctomycetota bacterium | reverse complement strand
AGCTTCGCGATCACTTCCGTGTGTATCTGGCAAATTCGCGATTCCGTGATCTGCAGCACCTGCCCGATCTGCTTCATCGTGAGGCGGTCGTAATAATACAGCAGAATCACCAGCCGGTCGGTGCTTGGCAGCGAGCGGATCACTTCCATCACGATCTGCGAAACCTCGCGCTTCTCCAGAATCTCCGACGGCTCCGGAGCGCGATAGTCCTCGAGGATATCGATTGCCGTCAGCTCATCGTTGTCAAAGTCCCGGGTCGCATTCAGCGAGCATGAGGGCGGCGCCGATGCGTGCATCGCGATTATATTGTATTCTTTCTGCGCGAGGCCGAGATTCTTGGCCACCTCCTGGTCGGTGGGGATGCGGCCAAGCGTGTGCGACAGCGCGGAAGACATCTTGCGGATGCGGTGGGCCTTGCTGCGCATCGGGCGGGGCATCCAGTCGAGATTCCGCAGCTCGTCGAGCATTGCGCCGCGGATTCTGGATGAGCAGTATGTTTCAAACTTTGCACCGTGGGCATCGTCGTATTTCTCGATGGCCTGCATCAGCCCCAGCGCGCCGGCGCCCAGAAGCTCGTCCCGGTCCACGATATCCGGCAGATCGGGTACCACGCGCTCGGCGGTCGACCTCACGAGGTGCATGTAACGCGAAACCAGCGTATTGCGGATTTCGCTGCTGCGAGAGCGCCGGTAGTGCTCCCAAAGCTCAGCGGTCGGCACCTCGTCCGTTCTCACTCTCTTTGACATCCTTGTCTTGAGGCTTTTCATCTTGGGGGCTTTCCTTGTGCATCAGTTCCCTGATCGCGCTCAACGTGTGATCGCGCTTGAGGCTGTTGATCCGCTCAAGCAGCTCAAACGTTTCCTCGCCATAGAGGCGATGACCGGTCTTGGTGCGCCGGGCCGGTTTGATCAGCCCGAGCATCGTATAGTTATGGATGGTCTGGCGCGACAGGCCGGTGAACTCCATCAACTCGCCGATCTTATAGAGTTTGACAGGTCGCTTTTCCGCCATCAGACGTATACCTCGCACAAGCAGGGCAGGCACCCTGGAGAACGCGACGGGCGGCGGAACCTGAGGCAAAGATGCCGAATCCGCGAGCACCCGCGCGGGTCTTTACGGTTTGCGCCATAGAAAACGTAAAGCGCAAGCCGCAACTTATAAATTGAATTTTATATAGCAACACGCCAAAGTCAAGAAAAAAATCCCCATCCCGCCGAATTATTTTTGCACCCCGTTTTTCCCATACTTCCGCAAGAGCGCCGCATCGCCTGCGAATACCCGTTGGCCTCACGGCTTTTGGCCGGCTTGGAGATTCAGCTAGACATAGCAGGGGCTGACGAACGACGACCACAATTCCCTTCTACAACTGATGCTCAAGCTCCCCCGTACGGCTGCGCCCATACGATCAGCCCTGGCAGAAACGGCGTGGTGAGATCGGGGTGGTGGGGAAGCACCCGTAGCGTATAGCCGTGCATGCCGCTGCTGCGGCACGCCGCGTTGCTTGCCCGGTATAGGTAAGCCCCTTTACCATGCGGCTCGATGGGCCGCATCGGCGTGGGGTCCGCTCCCACGATCTCTCCGGCAGCATCCACGTGGCCCATGTAGAGCTCAACTGCCACATCGTCCGGGGTGAGGTTGCCCAGCCGCACCAGAGCCTGGACATGAAACTCGCGACCGACATGAACTTCCGTTGGCTGGTCAGTGCTTACCGCCTCAATGCCCACGCGAGACCAACTCGCCTGCAGACGGAGCTTCCATGCCGCCAGAGCCTTGGCTCGGGCCATCTCGCTCGCCGTGAGATCACGGCAGTGCACGGCCGCCGGCAGATAACAGCGCTCCGTATATTCCCCTACCATGCGATGCGAGTTGAAGGAGCGGCACAAGGTCTGGATAGACGCCCTCATTCGGGCGATCCAGCGGCGAGGCAATCCGTCGCCGCTCCGATCGTAGAAGAGGGGAACCACTTCCTGCTCCAGCAAGCCATAGAGAGCTTCGGCCTCCACCTGCTCCTGATAGCTGCTGCTGTCGTATGTCTCACGCCGCCCGATGGCCCAGCCCACGTCGGGCTGATAGGCCTCGTCCCACCACCCATCCAGGACACTGAGGTTAAGAGCGCCGTTTGCTGCAGCCTTCATGCCGCTGGTGCCGCTAGCCTCTTGCAGCCGAAGCGGCGTGTTGAGCCATACATCGCATCCCTGTACAAGGTACCGCGCGACGGCCATGTCATAGTCTTCCAAGAAAACCAGCCGCCGCCGGAAGGCATCCTGACGGCTCAACTCCACGATCTGCCTGATCAGTCCCTTGCCCGGATCATCGCGAGGATGGGCTTTGCCGGCCAGTATGATCTGCACCGGCCGGCCAGGGTGATTGAGGATGCGCGCCAACCGGTCGGGATCGCGTAACAGCAGGCTTGCCCGCTTATAGGTGGCAAAGCGACGCGCAAAGCCAATAGTCAGGGCCTCGGGGTCCAGCACCTCATCGGCCATATCGAGCACGGTCCGGGACGCACCACGCCGCCCCAACTGGCCGCGCAGATGGCGGCGGCTGAACGCCACCAGCCTCTCCCGCCGCCGCTCGTGCGTCCGCCACAACTCCTCGGCTGCGATGTGGTCTGCCTGCTGCCACACCGTCTGGTCGGCCACTTCCTCACGCCAGCGTGGGCCCAGGTAGCGGTCGTACAGCTCTTTCGTCTCGCGAGAGATCCACGACTGGAAATGAACGCCGTTGGTGACGTGAGCGATGGGGACCTCGTGCTCAGGCACCCCGGGCCAAAGCCCCTGCCACATTCGGCGGCTTACCTGGGAGTGCAACCGGCTCACACCATTGCTCCGCGCGGCCAGACGAAGAGCGAGAATGGTCATGCAAAACGCTTCACGGTCGTCGCCGGCGTTTCGCCTGCCCATAGCCAGGAAATCGTGATGCGAGAGGCCCAATGCACGGGCATAGCCGCCCACGTAGCGATCCACAAGCTCTGGCGGGAAGTAGTCCTGTCCCGCTGCAACGGACGTATGCGTCGTGAAAACCAATCCGGCCGATGCAGCCTCTCGTGCTTCGGCAAATGCCAGCCCGTGAGTTTCCATCATTCGGCGGATCCGTTCCAGAGACAGAAAGGCAGAGTGGCCCTCGTTCATATGAAAAACAGTCGGCTCGATACCCAGTGCCTCCAAGGCGCGGTAGCCGCCGATGCCCAACACCATCTCCTGCTTGATGCGCATCTCAACGTCCCCACCGTACAACTGGTCGGTTATATCGCGGTCTTCCGGCCGGTTTGCCGCGACATTCGTGTCCAACAGATACAGCGGCACGCGGCCCACCTGTGCCAGCCATATCTGGGCGGCAACCGTCCGGCCGGGCAGAATGACTTCCACGATGAGCGGCGCACCCGTCGGCTTGCGCTGCAAAGCCAAAGGCAGATTGTGGAAGTCGTTGTCCTCGTATGCTTCCTGCTGCCAGCCAACTTCGTTCAGATACTGCCGGAAATAGCCCTGCTGGTAAAGCAGCCCCACCCCTACGAGAGGCACGCCCAAGTCACTGGCCGACTTCAGGTGGTCTCCGGCCAACACACCCAGCCCGCCGGCGAAGATCGAGAGGCACTCCGTCAGGCCGAATTCGGCCGAGAAGTAAGCCACAAGAGGGCCTTGCACGGGGCCGTGGACCCGCTGGAACCACGTGGACTCAGCGGCCCTATAGGCGTCGAGGTCCCGCACCGCGCGCCCGAGGTGCGCCAGCAGCCCTTCGTCAGAAGCCGCGGCTTCGAGTTTTGCCTGATCGATCATCCCCAGCATGAGGACAGGGTTATGCCCCGTCGTCTCCCATAGGGCGCTATCCAATCGCCGGAAAAGCTCGATGGTATCATGGTCCCATGCCCAGCGCAGATTGTGGGCCAGTTCGCGGAGTTGTCCAAGCGGGGCTGGCAGAGATGGGACGGCGATGAAGGTCTGGATCGGTTTCATAGTAGCCTGGTCTCCTCTTCAATACTCTTCGGTAAGACGATCAGTCTTGATTACGGCTGCAACCACGTGCCGAACTCAGCATACCGCGCCTGCGCCGCCGGATTCGTCGAGAGCGCCCGCCAGTTCCGCCTCGTAGACGTCAGAGCTGTGCGCGAATAACAGAAGTGGCAGAATACAGGTCGGCCGCATCGGCATGAAACGCCCGCAAACCTTACTCCAGAGCCGACCATCTCTGACGACCACATTCCGACGCTCAACCCGGACACCCGTTCGGCTTGAGCAATGGCGTCTGCTACGGCAACCTGCCGAAACACCGCAACACCGTTATCTTAGCCTTCTCGGAGTCAGTTGTCAATCGTGAAATGGGCGAACCGGAAATGGGCGGCTGGTGCATGACGGCGGGCGCAAACATGACCGTGCCCTCCTGCGGGGGCTCAACGCGGAGGTTACAGTGCTGCGTGAAACAGGTCGGCAGAGCACCCACGCACCTCCAAAGAAGGGGCGCACGTCTCCCGCCGGGCCGACAGCGGCGTGCCGCAAGCGGGAAGGCAGCCGCGTTAGCCGTTTATGGAATGCGTCGCATGATCCACTGCAAGTGTTTGGAACTGCCGGACTTTGCATGAAAAAAGCGCGGGACTTGTCATTATCCTGCGCTTCTTCGGAATGGTCGGTTGGTCGGCAATATCTACGGCCTTCTGATAGACATCCAGTCTCTCGAACATGAAAGCCATGGCAGGTGTCCCTTCGATCCCTTCGCAAGATCATTCACATCTGAGCTTGCTCGTTCGTATGCGCGCTTGGAAATATTCAAACAAGTGCAGCGAGTCCATGTGTAATCCAGGCAGTCTCATCCGTTTTCCTCGGCCATGCAAGGCTATTCTTTCAAGTGCAATAACTCACCAAAAATGCCTATTGACGAAAGCTCTTCCCGAACCGGATTTCAGATATTGCTCAAAGGCCGCAGCTTTGGAATCTTCCTCGAAGCGCATAGCCACAACTACTTTCCAAGGACGAAACTTGGATGTGTGGGGCGAACCACCTGAGTTGTGGTTGTCGAGACGCTTCTGCAAATTATCTGTAATACCAATGTAGCGTTGGTTGGGAAAGGGGATGCTTCTGAGAAGGTAGACGTATTTCATTTATTGCCCAAATACGTCGTGTGAGGAATCCGGCTTGCCAGCCATAGCTCCGCGTGTGGAAGAGCAGGTCGTCCTCCTTCGCTAATGCTTCGGCGGACAGCCTTGCCCCGCTTTCTGGCGAAAGCGGAGCGGCGGCTGGTCGGGGTGGGAGGACTCGAACCTCCGGCCTCTTGAACCCCATTCAAGCGCGCTAGCCAAACTGCGCCACACCCCGGGGTATCATTATTGACATTCTATACCAGTTTCGGCTTAAAATCAAGCGAAAAGTGCCTCCCCTATGCGCATGGCATCGCACCGCCGTCCGCTCAGGTAGTATTCACCGGCGGCACGGGCTCCGGCTGGCCGGCGGCGTCGACGCACACCATTATTACCAGGCCGTCGAACGATTTGGTGGCCTTGCCGCTTCGCGAGTCGCGCACAATCATCTCGACGCGCACGTGCACCGACGTGCGGCCGATGCGCTCGATGCCGAAGTTGAACTCCAAGATATCGCCCAGCCGCGCCGGCGCGGTAAACTCCGCATTCTGCACCGCCCTGGTCACAAAATTGCGGCCCGGCCACGTGCGCGAGCATGTGATGAAAGCCAGCTCGTCGATCACCGCCAGCACGCGCCCGCCGAACAGATTGCCATACTGGTTCAGGTGCGCCTGCCGGACTATCATGTGGTGCTGCAGATTCTTAGGCATTTCCGTCCTCTTCACCTTGCATTCCGAACCCCTGACCCTGGACCCCTCTTGCACCTCGCCACTTGCACCACGTTCACCCTGCACCCTCTTGACTTTGGCCCTTGGACTTTTGACGTTTCTCCCTGAGCAACTGGGCCAAACAAGCAAAGCGTCATTTGCACCTTGCACTTTGCACCTTGCACCATGTTCACCTTGCACCCTCTTGACCTTGGACCTTGGACTTTGGACCTTGGACCCTTTCAGCCCGGCGGTATTTCCATGATCGTACCCTGCTCGGCGGCGGCTCTTGCCAGCAGCACGATCTCCGTCATCCGGTAGCAATCGCCCGCCGGAATCAGGCATTCGCTGCCGGTTTCGAGCGCGCGCACAAAGTCCACGAAGTGGTTTTCTTCGGCGCCAAGCGGCAGCAGGCGCTCGGGCTGGTCGGCGGTTATCAGCCGCACCTCGTCGTTTATCGCCTCGATCACGCCGCGGCTGCCTGCGATGCGCACGCGGTCGTCGCCGTGCGACGCAGCCGCGGCCGGGCGGCAGTAGTCCAGCCGCGCGGTGGCCGATCCGCCGTTGTCCAGCTTCAGCAGCAGCGACGCCGAATCGTGCAGCTCGCGGATTTCCGGGTGCGCCACGTTGGCATGCAGGGCCGCTACGCGCACGTATTCGCGCCCCGAAATCCACCGCATCAGATCGAGCGCGTGAATGCCGATGAACGGTATGATCCCGCTGAACGTCTTGCTGCTTTTCATCCATTCCGGCCGCTGGCCCAGCCGATACGATTTCTGCGCCGACATCTGGCACACCTCGCCCACAAGCCCTTCGGCCACGGCCCGGCGCATCGCGATGAACTGCGCAGCGTAGCGCATCGAGATCATCATCGTCAGCCGCACGCCCGCCTGCTCCACCGCCGCACGCACCTGCTGCAGGCCGGGCAGGTTCATTGCCAGCGGCTTTTCGGTCATCAGGTGAATGCCACGCCGGGCGCACGCGCACGCCACTTCCGCGCGAACGTCATCGGTGCCGCACACCCCGGCGATCTGCACGTCTTCGCGGCTCAGCAGCTCGCGGTAGTCGTGGTAAAAACGGACCTCCGGCCCCACCGCCGGGTGGCTGCGAGCCGCCTCGAAAAGCGAGCGGTCATCCTCGGCCACCGCCGCAAGCCTGGCATCCTTCAGCTTCAGAATGCCATCGAGCATTATCACCTGGTGCCCGCGAAGACCGATAATTGCGATGTTCAGCATTTCGCTCCAGCACTATCAAAAGCCCAACGGCAGAACACAAACACAGCGACATCAGGCATAGTTTACGAATGCCGCCGCAGCTTATCAAGCGAAAATGAAAGCAATCAGCCTGGGATTTTCCGGAAGAGCCCCGTCCTGCGCTTAACCTTTCTTTTTGCTCCGCCGATCATATATAATATACCGGAACCGGAGCGAATACCTTTTTCAACCCGCGGACCATCTGCGCATGTACAAAGGCATAAACGACCTGCTCGATCTTCTACAGGACCGCCGCCTCGCCGGCCCGGAGGCTCGTTCCCTCGTCAGAGCTATCGAGGACCTCGACGACCATGTGCGCTCCGCACGCAAGGGAATGGCCGAGCTGAGCCTCGACCTCACCACACTGCAGCGGGCCGCGCAAAGCACCAACGGCGATATCCAAAACATCGCCGCTCTCGCACTCGCACGCTTCGGCTGCCAGCGCCCGCGGCCGGCCTGCTCCACCGCCGAAACCGAGCCCGCGGCCGTTACCACGCCCGCGCCGGAAGACTACCAGCCGCAATCGGCCACGCACGATTCCCCGCCATACGGCAGCATCGACACCGCCCCCGGCTCCGATGCACGCCTTGGCCTTTTCGATATGATCGACCTCGCACTCCAGAGCCTGGACTGCTCCGCCGAGAGCATCGACGACGGACGCTTCGTGCGCGTGAACCTGCCCGATGCCGCCCCGCAAAACGTTACCATCTCGGCAAAGCAGCTCGATGAAGACGGCTCGCGCGTCGTCAGGATCAGCTCGGTCTGCGGCCCCGCCGATTCCGGCAATCATCATAAGGCTCTGCTGCTGAACACCCACCTCGTTTACGGTGCGATCGCCATAAGGCAAAACAAGCCCGGCGGCGGAATCTGGGCCGACGAGCAGTTTGTGCTCACCGAGGCAATTCCCGAGCGCGAAGCCACGGTCGAAGCCCTCGCACGTATAATCGCATATGTAGCCGAAGCCGCTGGAAAGCTGGCACGGCAGCTCGCCGGCCGCTGAACGGGGTGCTCGGCGTTTCCTGTTTCCTCCTACTTCTCTCCCTTCAAATACTTAACCACCGCGATCATGTCGTCCCACACCATCTTGCGGGCTTCAACGGTGTAATTGCGCAGGAGATATGCGGGGTGGAACGTGGGCATTAGCTTCGTGCCTTCCCACTCGCGAAAAGTGCCCCGGAATTTCGTGATCGGCACCCTCTCGCCCAGCAGACCGTGCACCGCGGTGGCGCCCATGGCCACCACTACCTTCGGCTTGATGGCACGCAACTGCTCGAAGAGGTACGGCCGGCACACGCTCATCTCGGATGGCGTGGGCGGGCGGTTCTCGGGCGGGCGGCACTTGACGACGTTGCAGATGTAAACGTTGTGGCGGTGCAGTTTCATGCCGTCGTGGATGATCTTCGTGAGCAGCTTGCCCGCCTTGCCTACAAACGGCCGTCCGAGGCGGTCCTCGTCGGCCCCGGGCCCTTCGCCGACAAACACGAGCTCGGCGGCCGGATTGCCTTCGCCGAAAACGGAGTGCGAGCGGGCCTTGCAGAGGTCGCAGCGTTTGCACTGCGCCACCTGGCGGCGGAGTTCGGCGAAAATATCGTCGGCCGGAATGGGCAGGGCAGGGGGCACATCGGGCAACGCCGGCTCGGGCGCACGCTGGCGCGGCTGAGGGGATTCGTACATACTGTCCTCATACGATACGTCTGGTGGTGATGAGCCGGCGTAAACAGGCTGCCAGTAGTCTTCTTCCGGCGGCGGAGGCGACGCTCGCGGTTCCTGCGGCGGCGGCTTGTTTTTTCCGGGCACGGCTGTGGCGTGCGGCGCAGCGTTTGGCGCCGGTGCGACACCATCTTGCGCGCCGGACGGTGCGGGGGATTGGCCGAAGCGCGTTGCGCTTGCCGCCCGTCTCGCGGGGGCGGGCTTGTGGGATTTCGGCAAAAATTCCACGCCAAACCCGCGGCTCAGCTCGAGGTGCAGCCTGTACTGTGCCAAGAGGTGGCGTGTTTCTTCCTTGGAATCTTCCATCTGACGGCTCCGGATGCTGCCTCGTAATCGACCGGCGGCAATAGTAGCAGATTGCGCGAAGATAGTCAAGGTGGTAGCGAGGCGTTCAGACGTAATGAAAACGCTACGTGATCGATGCAGCTTCTACAGAAGGCAACGTTATGCTGACAAAACGTACATGAGAAAGCGGTGTATGGCGCTGTTTCCCTATGGAACACAAAGTTTTACAAGAATTCCGGCCCGCGCTAGTGGCAATTGCGGCAGTTCAAGGTTGACACAGGGGCGGCAATTCTGTATAATATGATAAGGCTGGGTGGGGAGCAGGAGTTTGGGATTTGGCGGCATCAAGATCTGACAAGCAAAAGATGGCGCGAATTTACGACCGCCTTGGCAGGGTCTACGGGCGGCGTCGTAGAACTCGCTCCGGCACATTCCTCGACCAGCTCATCGTTACCATCCTGTCGTCCGAGGCGCCCGAATCACACGCATACAAGGCATACGAGCTGCTTCAGAAGCTTTACGTGGACTGGAATGAGGTTCGCGTTTCCGACGAGTTTTGCCTGGCTGAGGAATTGAAGAGCGCGGGCGTGAATTCGGGAGCGCACCTGCTGCTGAAGAGCACGCTTGAGGGGCTGCTGATCGAGAAATCGAACCTTAGCCCGGAAGTGCTGGACGACAGCACGCCGGAGCAGGTGGCATCGCTGCTGCACAAGCTGAGCTTCCCGAAGTCGTTGGCGGCCAGTCTGTTGCTGCTGCTCGCGCAAAATGGAAGCGACGCGGCCTTGCAGGTGCCATTGGACGAGGGCGTGGCGCGTTTCATGGCGAGGGCGGGGTTTGCGTCGACACCTCGCGCTACGCTGCAAATCCATGAATGCCTCAAATCGGCGCTGCCGCAGGGCGAAGAGCACAACTTCCACCGAGTGGTCGGAAGGCTGTCTCGCGAATACTGCTTCGAGTCCTCGCCCAAATGCATGAAATGCCCCCTGCGAGGCGACTGCCGGTACCTTCGCGAGAAACCCGGCGCATCGGGCGGGGCCAAGGCACCGTCAAACAAGATGGTGTCACGCTACCGCCAAACTGGTGCGGCACGACGTTCCCGCCCTCCTTCCCCAACTGCACGTAAAGCGGAAGCCGGACGCTCGAAGGCCGGGCGCGCCCGCCGTCGGCCCTGACCACCTTACCCGAATATCGCCCCAGCGAAAATTGATTCTTTGATTCATGATATCAGGCTCTGAGTCCGGGAGCAGCGTCATCTGGAGAAAACCATGCTGCTGAAGATAGGACTGCCCAAAGGCAGCCTGCAGGAATCGACATTCGAGCTGATGCGCCGCGCCGGCTTTTCGCTGGAGGTGGGCAGCCGCTCGTATTTTCCTTCAATCGACGATGAAGAAATCGAGGTCGTTCTGTTCCGCGCGCAGGAGATGTCGAGATACGTTGAGCAGGGCGTGATTGATCTGGGCCTCACGGGCAAGGACTGGATCGAGGAGAACGGATCGGACGTGTACGAGGTGGAGGAATTGCTTTACAACAAGCAGACGCTCCACGCGGCCAAATGGGTGCTGGCCGTGCCCGAAGCATCGCCGGCGACGTGCGTGAAGGACCTGCAGGGAAAGCTGATCGCCACCGAGCTGGTGAGCGTTACGAAGCGGTTCCTCGAAAAGAACAACGTTACCGCCAGGGTCGAATACTCCTACGGGGCTACCGAGGCAAAGGTGGGGATCGTCGACGCAATAGTCGAGCTTACGGAAACCGGCTCGAGCCTGCGCAGCAACCGATTGAAGGTGATCGAAACGCTGATGCTCACCACGCCGCGGCTGATCGCAAACAGGCAGTCGTGGCAGGATGCCTGCAAGCGGGAAAAAATAGAGAACATCACGATGCTGCTGAAGGGCGCCATCATGGCGCGGATGAAAGTGGGCCTGAAGATGAACGTGCCGCAGAACGCCAAGGACGAGGTGCTGGCGCTGCTGCCCGCGCTCAAAATGCCCACGCTGTCGCCGCTGTCGGTGGACGGATGGTTTGCGGTAGAAACGGTGCTCGACGAGACGAGCGCCCGCAAGATCATACCTGAACTGAAGCGCGCGGGGGCACAGGGGATCATCGAGTATCCGCTGAACAAAGTGATACCTTAGCGCGGCATGAAAGGATCGAGCGATGCAAAGAAAAGCGGCCGCACCTGCCTCGTGGATTGTAGCTTGCGCATTGCTTGCGGCCGGTGGAATTGCGCTGGCCGGTGAAAAACCGGATGCCGTGCCCGCTGAAGCAGCTTTGCAGGGAGCCAAGGCGCGGGCCGAAGCCTACGCCGAGTTTTGCAGCGCTTTGCGGCTGCTCCGCGCCCAAGACAACGCCGGCGCGCTGGAAAGGCTGCAGAAGGCGATCGAGCTCGACCCGATGTCGGCGCCTGCCTGGTTCTTCCTGGGGTCTACCAACCGCGCGCTCGGCAAGCTCAAAGAATCCGCCGAAAACTTCCGCAAGGCCTGCGAACTCCGCAACGACGATTTCCGCTTTCTCTACGAGCTTGGCCGCGTGGAATTCCTGCTAGGCAACGAAGACGAAGCGATCAGGCAATGGGAGGCATCGGCCGCCGTGGCCGAGGGCGCCTCGGCCGGGTTTGTGCTCGAACGGCTCGCGAGGGTTTACGAGAAGAAGGGCGACGTGGACAAGGCGATCGCCATGCTCGACAAGGCGATGCGCGGCAGCGGGCGGCCCGACGAGCTTGGCAGTTCGCTTGCCGAGATGCAGAGAAAAGCCGGCAAGACCGAAGACGCGATTGAAACCTACCGATACCTGCTTCGGCATCGCCCGCGGGCATACGAGCTCCACCTGCGCATAGCGGCATACTGCGAGGAACTGGGAAAATGGACTGATGCACTGGCGGAGTACGATGCGCTGCTCGACGCGAATCCGGCAACGATCGACACGCTGGCCGTGCTGCTGAAAGCCATCGAAGCGGCCGAGAAGGCCGGCAAACCCGAGAAGGTGCAAGCTTACCTGGACAAATCGATTGAAGTATCAGGCCGCGCACTGGCCGGCGGCGCCGACGATGCCCGGGCATATTCGCGGCTTGCCACGCTGTTTACGCGGGCAGGCGAGATGCAGAAGGCCATCGATGCGCTGAAGGCCGGCATCGAACGTGCGAAGGGCGCCGAGGCCGTGCCTTTCCACGCGATGCTCGCGCAGATATACGGCTTCGAAAGCCGGCCCGACGACGCCGAGGCGCAGCTATTGGCCGCGTTGGCGCTCAACCCGCAGAATGCCGAATTGCGGGCGAGGCTTGGCCGCCATTACATCGACACTATGCAATTCAAGGACGCCGCCGATTCATTCGCCAGGGCTATCGAGCTCTCGGCCGATAACAAGCAACTGGTCTACCGCGGGATGCTGGCCGACGTGCTGGTGGAGATGAAGCAGTATGACAAGGCGGAGGAGCAGCTTCTGGAGCTTCTGAAAGTGGAGACGGCCGACAAGGCCAGGCTGCAGGCGGCCATCGCGAAGGTGCGCAAGCGGGCGGGAGAGTTTCAGAAGGCCATCGAGGCGGTCGAAAACGCCATCGCCGCCGGCCCGGAAAACCCGGTGCTGGAGGCCGCGTGGAGGGCTTTGCTGGCCGAATGCCACACCGCACTCAACCAGCACGATAAGGCCAAGGAGCAGTTTGAGAAGATTTCCGGGCTGGCCAACAACCCGGAAGCTGCCGCGCAAATCGGTTACATGCTTTACGATATGAACCATCACGAGCAGGCTATCGCGCTCATCGAGGGCTGCATCGGCAAGCCAAACGTGAGTCAGCCCCTGGTGCGTTCGCTTCTCTGCCGTGTTTACCAGAAAGCCGGCAAGGTGCAGCAGGCCGAGGAGCAATTGGCGAAGATGGCTGAAGAGCAGCCCAACGATGGGGCGGCCTTTCGCCAGGCCGCACAGCTTTATGCAGAACTGAAGAAATGGGACGAGGCGGCGAAAGCCGTTGCAAGGTCCATCGAGCTGGCAGAGGAAGGCGACGACAAACTCAGCAGCCTTCTTGCGGAGGCGTCGGTGCTGAACGATATGGGCCGCAACGATGAAGCCGAGCGGAAGTATAAGGCGATAGCCGAATCCGATTCCGACAAGGCAGTGGTAAACAATAACTTCGGCTACTTCTATGCCATGCAGGGCACCGAGCTGGAAACGGCCCTGCAGATGGTGAAGAAGGCGTTGCAGCAGGAGCCCGACAACGGCGCCTACCTCGATACTTTCGGGTGGGTGCTGTTCCGGATGGGCGACTACAAGGGCGCGGCTTACAAGCTGCACCAGGCGTTTCAGAGGCATGCTGATCCTGTGGTTGCCGAGCACCTCGGCGATGCATTGCTGAAGCTTGGCCGCACGCAGGAAGCAATCGATAAATGGGAATACGCGCTGGAAAATGACCCCAACGCCGCGGGGGTGGCGCAGAAAATAGAACAAGCCAGGAAAGAAAAATGAGCTCAGGCTGATCGGGCGGGGTAGAAACCCCGCGCAGGCCTGCAAGGAGATACACACATGTCCGGACATTCACATTGGGCTGGAATCAAGCATAAGAAGGGTTTGCAGGACGCGAAACGAGGCAAGGAGTTTTCCAAACTCGGGAAGGCCATCACCATTGCCGCGCGAAACGGCGGCGGCGACCCCGACGGCAACCTCAAACTGCGCTATGCCATCGACAAGGCGCGCGCCGGCAACATGCCGAAGGATACCATAGAGCGGGCGATATTGAAGGGCACCGGCCAGCTCGAAGGCCAATCGCTCGAAGAACTCGTTTACGAAGGCTACGGCCCGGGCGGCGTGGCCGTGATCTGCGAGATTCTTACCGACAACAAGAACCGCACCGCATCCGAGCTGCGCAAGATATTTGACGTGCACGGCGGCAACCTCGCCGGCAGCGGCGCCGTGGCATGGATGTTCCAGCCCAAGGGTGTTATCACGATCAAGATGCAAGACATCTCGGAAGACGCGCTGATGGAGCTTGCACTCGAAGCCGGCGCCGAAGACGTGCGGCCTCAGGGCGAGGTTTACGCGGTAACCTGCTCGCCCGCCGATTTCACGCAAGTGAGAAACGCAATAACAGCAAAAGGCCTGCAACCCGAATCGGCCGACCTCTCAAAGATACCGCAAACGACCGTGAAGCTCGAAGACTCGGCCGCGCGGAAAACGCTCAGGCTGCTTGACGACCTCGAAGAGCACGACGACATCCAGAACGTCTATGCGAATTTCGAGATTTCCGAGAAGCTCATGGCCGAGCTGGAGCAGTAACCCTAAGTGCACGGCCTCACAAATTCGATGACTTATCTTTCTTGTTCTTTTCCAGTCAAGGCCTGAAGGGCCGTAGTAATAACGCCCAGGGCAACGCCCTGGGTAATCGGTGCGGCAAGAGGGTCCAGTCCTGAAAGGGCGGAGTATACGGTCGTGTGTAAGGTATGCGTAAGGCCGCCCTTTCAGGGCTGGACTTTGGGGTGGGTGGCGCCTTTTCCCCAGCCCTTTGGGCTGGGCTTTGTGGAACTCCGGCCCTTCAGGCCTTATTCGGAATGGAATGAAGAGTGTATGAAGAATGTGGGGCCGCGGGCCAGCAGACTGGCGTTATGGGACTGCTACTCTTCGGGCCCAGGCCGAAGAGGAACAGGTAAAATACGTCACCGCATTTATGAGATCGTGCACTAAGCCACCGCACCAGGCACAAGAACGGCCGAAGGCATAATGATGTCTTCGGCCGTCTGATTTTCGTCTTCACGCGCAACGCCGCGCTACTGCCCGGCGTCGGGTGCGGCTGCTTCCGGCGGCGCGGGTTCGGCGGGCGGGTCGTTCTGCGCGGGCGGATCGACAACCGGCTTCGGCCTGTTTTCGGCCTCTTTCGCCTTGTCTTCGGCAATGATTTCGGCCAGCGGCTTTCCTGTTTGCAGCGCCCTAAGCTTCTGGCGGAAATCCTTGAGGCCGAAATTCCTTGCCGTCACTTCATCCATCTCTTCCACCTTCGCGATCAGCTTGGTATAAAGCTCGATCGCTTCGTCTTTCCTGCCTTCGCTGGCGGCAGCGGTGGCGTTCTCGCTGAGCTCGCGGCACTCTTCGCGAATGGCAGCGGCCATGTGCGAGCCGACCGAGGCTTCATCCTTGCTCAGGCTGGGGCCACGGGGCACGAAATAAGCGCAGATGCCCACGGCCAGCCCAAGGAGGACAAGCGCGGCGATCCATTTGGCGGCGCCGGGTTTCCGTTCGGCCTCGGCGGCCGGCTCGGCGACCGGCTCGGAAGGCGGCTGTTCCGCCTGCTCCGTTTGCTCCGCGGGGGCGGGCGCGGGCACAGGCTCGAGGTCTGAAAAATCGCCTTGGTATTCACCCGGGACGATCACAGGCTTGCGGCACTTCGGGCAGGTTTTCGTCTTGCCGGCGTCGGTGTCGCGTGCGCGAAGCATCGCCCCGCACGCCGGGCATCCCACTTCTATCGGCATTGGGCACCTCTTCTGTGAAGAGCTGAGAGTTCTACGCTATGCAGTCTACAGCATCGGGCGGTGTTTTGTCAAGATGAAAGACCCTCATCCTCCCATCATTTTCGCGCTCTTCTTCAGGATGGGCGCGAGGGCCTCTTCGATCGCCTGCTCGCTCTTGCCGAGCCTGATGCCGTCGAATACAAACCAGTCTTCAACGTGCACCGCCGAGGCGCCGGGCTCGAGCGTCGTCATCGGGCCCAGCGTTTCCACTTCGAGCATGTCCGCGTTGGTGAAGGTCTCGAACGAGCAGCCGAAGTCGGGATACTCGGCGTTTGGCAGGTGGTCGAATCGCTTGAGGAACACCTGGCCCTTGAGCGCGTAGGCCGCCCAGCCATCGACGAGGGCCACGCCCACCTTTTGCGGGTGCTTGGCGGCGCGGTCCTGCCGAAGCTGAATGAACTTCTCGCCCCAGATCCATCGCTTGTCGCGCATGTTGGTGTAAGGCCAGAGCACCACCGGGCGCGCGGGCACCAGGCATTCCTGATGCGAAATGTATGCAGCCTGCGGAATGATCGCGGTGCCGCCGGGCGCCATGACCGAGAGCGCCCACGGTGAGAGCGCTACCGGCCATAGAGCGCAGTTTGTGAGCCGGTGCAGCACGCGGACGTGCGGCTGGTTCGCATCGAGGATGATGCTCATCTGCTTCAGGATGCCGGTGGTCGATTCCACCGCCTGCGTGACCGTGAGGCCGTTTTCCGTTTGCTTCACATCCGCCGGCGAGTTGTCGGGGCAATAGGTGCGGGGCTTGGCTTCGGGCGCGTGCCAGAGGCGGTGGCCGCCGTAGATGCGCCATTCGTCGCCGCCGGTTTGGCCCATCTGCTCCTTGAATTCCTTGAAGAGATTTGTGCCGCCCTTCGTTGCGAGGCGGATGACACGCGGGCCGACGTCGCCGGTAACAACCAGCTCGATCGCGCGATTCGCCAGTCTGTAGCAATTCTTCCATCCGCCGTATGCGATTCTGTCCATGAAATGTCTCCTGAAAAAAGCAAGCTTACCTTTCGCGGTGCATTCATAGATTTCTACACGAACGAGCCTTCGGATTCAAGTAAAAAGCTTGAAACTCATTTGAGCGAGTGTAAAATAGCCCGTAGAGATTTCGTCGTTACCAAGAGCTTTTTCACGGGATGCAGGAAAGCCATGCAGAGACCCTGTATGCTTGTCGCGATTGTGTTGGCCGCTGTTTGCGCCGCTGCCTGGGGCGCCGAGCAGGCCGCGAGCCTGGTAGCGCCTTACGTTTTCACCGACGGGCAGGCGGCCATCAGGGTGCCGGATACGGGCCTGGAAATCCATTACGTGGTGAGAACGATAACCGCCGACGGCTGGGGGCCGAAGAGCGATGGCAAGGTGAAAGCCGAGAACGGCAGGATACTGATAGCCCCGCTCACCGAGGGCATTCATATCGTTACGCTCGGCCTCGCGCGGCCGGTGGAGGTTCGTTTTCTTGCCATAGCTCCGCCGCCTGCAGCAGAGAAAACCGCCCTTGTGAAAACGCTGACTCGCACCGGCAAGAAACTCGCGGCGGGCGAGAAATACACGATCCTCGCGATGGGCGATTCGGTTACCAACACCGGCGATTTCGAGGGAATGCTCGCGATGATGCTGTCGCGGGCGTTCACCAATAACAACATCACCGTCATCGACAGGTCCTACCCCGGCCGATCGGTCGACGCGGCCGTCCGCGCTTTCGAAGACGATGCAATCCCAAACAAGCCCGACCTCGGGCTGCTGATGTACGGCCTGAACGATCAGGCCGGCGGCGTGCCGCTCGACGGCTACCTCGAGCAGTATCAGTTCATCGCGGAGCGGATGGCAGCCGATTGCGGCGGCGACACGGTTTTCATGATGCCCACGCCGCACATTTCCATTCCGCTAGACGACGAAGCCCGCAACCGGCCCGGCGCCGAGCCGGTCTGGTTTGCCTTCCGCACTATCGGGTTTGCCGAATCGTTGCGGCCGCTGGCCGCGAGGCTGCGCGTGCCGTTGGCCGATACATTCGCGGCGATATGGGGCAAAGGCGGCGCCACGATTGAGGAATCGGTCAGGAACATGTGGCCGAAATACCCGCTCGGCTACCACTTGCAGATGTCCAGCATGCTCGAATCCGACGGCAAGGGCGACACGATCCACACAAACGCGCTCGGGCATCTGGCAATGGCAAAGGCCGCGTTCGACGCAATCATCGGCCGGCGCACTTTCCCGCCGCTGGCTCTCTACGGCAGCAGCAAGTGGACCGTGCGCGGCGTGGTGAGCACGATCATCGTCAGGAACATCACCGCCGAGAAGCGCGAGGGCAAGCTGCACGTTTATCCATTGATGGAAAGCGAAATCGCTGCGGCCGACGACGGCCCGATCAGTTACAACCTGAAGCCCGACGAGATCAAGGAGTTCGAGGTTTCCTGGCTGCAACTGACCCGCCCGGCCGACCTGCTGAAGCACCCGCTGAACCGCTATTACGCAGTGGGGCCGCTGATGGTGCCCGTGGTTGATTTCTTCGGCGGCGGCAGCCGCGTCTATTGCGTGCCGCTGCCGTTCGAGGTGGACACGCGGTTCGTTCGCGGCCGCCACGTGTGCGAGAAGCCGCAGCTCGATGTGTCGCTGATCAACGGCGCGGGCGAGACGTTCAGGACGGCCAGCATACCCGACGGCGCCGAGATGGGCCGAGTTGTCATCACAGCCCACGCTGCCCGGAAAGGCGAGACCGGCCACGCCGTGGCCGAGGTGGCGTTTCTGCGGTTCGGCGGCGCACTCGCCGGCGAGGCAAACATTGACGGCGACCTCGCCGAGTGGGACGACCACACATGGAGCACGGTGGGCGAGCCGGTGCAGGCACGCTGGGTGCAGGGCGTGGCGGACAATCGCGCCGCGCCGAGCGAGTGCTATTTGCGGTGGGCGTTCAAGGCCGGCAAGGCCGGCATCTTCATCGCAGTCAAGGCCACGGGCGACGTGCGGAAGGACAGGTTTGTGCTGTTTTTCGACTCGCGCAGCCCTGACCTCCTCGGTACACCCGGGCGATACTACTGGGTAGGCGGCAGCCTCGTCGAGAACGGCGTTATCGGCCTCGGCCCGGGCGAGACCACCAAACTGGCACCCGGCATCAAGGGCGCGTGGAAAGCAACCGATGCCGGCGCCGACCTCGAGATGTTCGTGCCGTACGAGCTGATGGAACTCACCGAATGGCCGCGAACCCGCGACTTGGGCCTCTCGATCTGGTGGACGCATACCGGGCCCGGCGGCGCTACGCATATCATGTGGTCGGAAGACGGCCACCCGTGGAACACCCGCTGGTACGGCGTGGTGCGGCTGTTGAAGCACGCGAGGGAGCGGCTGCCTTACATGGTGAGAGTGAAGTAGGAGTGCCGGGTGCCGGAGGCACGTTGTGGCACGGCCGCCCTCGGCCGTGTCTGTATGGGTGCCTGAGGAAACGTTAGCCGGTGCGGCCGTTGTGGAGGCGGACTGAGGCCGGAGTTACGCACAGAAGGGAGGAGGGCCGAGGAAGCGGATGTTTGCTCACCTGCATGTTCACAGCAATTACTCATTCCTTCGCGGCGCCAGCCGCGTGGGCGATCTCGTGGCCGCGGCGAAGGCACGCGGCATGCAGGCGCTTGCCATCACCGATACCAACGGCATGTACGGCGTGATCCCGTTTTACCGGGCGTGCATCGAGCAGGGCATCAAGCCGATAATCGGCACCGAACTCGTCGTCGGCGGCAACGCGCCGCTCGCGCTCGTGAGCGAGCAGACGCAGGGCGCGGCCAATGTCGGACGCGAGCCAAATCCCGCCGGCATGCCAGGCGCTGCAATCTTCCTCGCACGCAATCGAGCCGGCTATGCCGAGCTGTGCAAGATAGTGACCGCACGCCATCTGTCAGAGCATTTCGATCTGTTCACCGCCATTTGCCAGGCCAGCGAAAATGTGATCGTCATCGTGGGGGAGCGCTCGCTTGCCGAGCGGCTGCAGGAGTATGGCCACCGGCCGCGCGTATATCTTGAATTGCATCCGGCGGAGAATGCCGCCCAAGCCCGCCGGCGCGACGAGATCGCACGCTGGGCCGGCGGGCGGCTCATTCCGATAGTTGCCGCCAACGACGTGCATTTCGCAAACCCGCACGAATACAGAATCCACCAGGTGCTTCGCGCCATCGACAACAATACGTCCGTCGAGTCGCTGCCGGCGTCCGAGTTTGCCGGTATCGACTGCTGGCTGAAACCGCCGGAGCGGATGAAGCAGGAAACAGGCCCGTGGGAGCCGGCCATCGGCAATGCGGCCAAGATCGCCGGCGACTGCAACGTGGAGCTGGAGCTGGGCAAAACGCGGTTTCCGAAATTTGCCACGCCGCCCGGCGAGACGGCCGAGAGCTGGCTGCGGGCCGTGGCCTATGGCGGCGCGCGCCGGAAATACGGCACGCTTGCCGACGTGGTGCGGCACCGCGTCGATTACGAGCTGAGCGTGATCATCGCAATGGGCTACGCCGATTATTTCCTGATCGTGTGGGACATTGTGGAAGAGGCCAAGCGGCGCGGCGTGCCGATAGTGGGCCGCGGTTCCGCGGCCGACAGCATCGTGGCATACGTGCTGGATATCACGCGGGTGGACCCGATCGAGCACAATCTTTATTTCGAGCGATTCCTCAATCCACAGCGAAAGGACCCGCCGGATATCGACCTCGATTTCTGCTGGCGGCGCCGCGACGAGATGCTCCAGTATGTATTCGACAAGTACGGCGAAGACCGCGTGGCGATGATTTCAACGCACAACACGTTCGGCGCCCGCTCGGCGATCCGCGACATCGCCCGCGCGCTTGGGCTGTCGCCCGGCGAGATCAGCGTGCTTGCGGCGCGGCTGCCTTACGGCGGCGTGGAAGACGTGGAGCACGCCGTGGCCACGATGCCCGAATACCGAGGCCTGCCGATCGACCGCGAGCCGCTGAAAAGCATCCTCGATATCGGCCGCGCGATCGACGGTTTTCCGCGGCACCTGTCGATCCACGCGGGCGGCCTGGTGATCGCTCACGGGCCGATCACCGATTTCGTGCCGCTGCAATACGCGGCAAAGGGCGTTATCATCACCCAGTACGATATGCATCCCATCGAGGACCTGGGCCTTGTGAAGATGGACCTGCTCGGGCAGCGGTCGCTCAGCGTGATCGACGACACCGTGAAGGCCGTGCGGCACAGGCATGGCGTGGAGGTTGATATCGAAGCCTTACCGGCCGACGACGAGGCAACGATGCAACTGTTTCGCACCGGCGCCACGATTGGCTGCTTTCAGGTTGAGTCGCCGGGGATGAGGCAGTTGCTGCAGAAACTGCGAGCCGACAATTTCGAGATCATCACCGCGGCCAGCTCGGTGATCAGGCCCGGCCCCGCCGATACCGGAATGGCGGCGGCATTCATCCTGCGTTACCTCGGCAAAGAGCCGGCGGCGTTCCTCCATCCGAAGCTCGAGCCGATCCTGAGAGAGACGTTTGGCGTGATGCTTTACCAGGAAGACATATTGAAGGTAGCGAGCGCGATCGGCGGAATGTCGCTGGGCGAGGCCGACAACCTGCGGCGGTCGATGAGCAAGAAGCGCGGCTACGAGGGAATTGCGCAGCAAAGGGAGCGGTTCCTTTCGGGCGCGAAGGCAAACGGCATTGCCGACGACGTTGCCGCCGAGATATGGCGGCAGGTGGAGGGCTTCGCGGGCTATGCGTTCTGCAAGGCGCACAGCGCTTCGTACGCGCGGCTATCGTGGCAGGCGGGCTACCTGAAGGCTCACTGGCCGGCGGAATTCATGGCGGCCGTGCTGGCCAACCGGGGCGGCTACTACGGCACATGGGCATACGTGGAGGAGGCACGCAGGCTGGGCATCGGCATTCTGCCGCCCAGCGTGAACCGCAGCGAACCGGTTTTCACAGCGGAAGGCAACGCAGTGCGAACCGGCCTCTCGTTCGTAAAGTCGCTCACTACGCGGGCCGTGGAATCGATTCTGTCGCAACGGGCGGCACGCGGGTTCCGCTCGATGGCCGATTTCCTGCGCCGCGTTCCCATTTCGCTGCGCGAGTGCGAGAGCCTGATCGAGTGCGGCGGAATGGACGACCTGGGGCAGGGCAACCGGCCGCAGAAGCTGTGGCGGCTGCAAACTCTGCACGCGGCTGTGAGGCGCGAGCAGAAGGCCGGCGTGCCCGCGGTGGGGCTGTTTGGCATCGATGACGAAGCCGACGCGCCCGTGCCGGACATCCCGGACTACCCGCTCGCGGCCAAGCTGAACCACGAGCGGCGGGTTCTAGATTTCTGCGTTACGGCTCATCCCCTTTCGCTGTTTGAGGCTGAATACGATTCGGGCAGGTTTACCAAGGCAACGGAGCTTCACAAGTTCGCAAACAGATACGTTACAATTGCCGGCGTGGTGATATCCACCAAAGGTACTACCACCGCAAGTAATGAGCGGATGAAATTCATCAGCCTCGAAGACCGCACCGGCGTGGTGGAGGTCGTCTTCTTCCCGGATGTTTATCGCCGATTCGCACACGTGCTGTCGGGCGGTTTCCTGGCGGTGACGGGAAGAGTGACCGAAGACGAGACCGCTCTCACCATTGAGGCGCAATCGGTGGAATCGCTGCGGTTTGAAGGCTAAGCTGCCCCAACCTGAACAGCACGATGAAATGAACGCAGACTTATGATTCTCTGCATAGATTGGCTGAAGGGTGCGCCTGTTTTCATGTTGACAAAAGCAAAACATATGTTAGAATATTCGGATAGCCCGCTAAAAGTACGCGGATGCAATATGGAAGAGCAGGTACAAATATGGCAGCAATGGATTCAGCCAGTATTGCCGGGTTAATCGACAGGAAGAAGCGCCTCCCGATGTACATACAGCTCGCACAGTCGATAGAAGCGCTGATATCGGCGGGCAGCTTTCTTCCGAACGAAGCCCTGCCAACGGAGGCAGAGCTATGCAAGCTTTTGGGCATAAGCGCCGTTACGGTGAAGAAGGGCTTTGGCCTGCTTGTGAGCAAGAAGATGGTGCGGCGCATACCGGGCCGCGGCACGTTTGTCGGCAGCCGCCCATCTGAGAGCGCCCCCGAGCGGAAGAAGGCCGGTGCACCGGCGGCCGAGAAGCAAATGGCGGTGGTGTTTCAGGATGACGGTACGCCGGCGTCTGCCTCTTTTATCAATCGCGTGGCCAGCAGTTTTGAGATCACGGTAAACCGCTCGGGCGGCACAGTTCGTTACATCGCGGTAGCCGATGCCGAATCCTTTTTCGGCAGCCCCAATTCATTCAAGCTCGATGGTGTGGCGCTTTTCGACATGCTTCCCGATCCGGCGGCGTATGCCAACCTTTGCGCGCTCGTCGAGAGATCCTGCCTGCCAACCGTTTCAGTGAGCACCTGCCCCTGCCAGCTCCACTGCGACAGCATCTGTTTCGATCAAACCAGAGCGGGATTCCTCGCGGCGCAGCACGCGGTGTCGCATGGATACCGGCGCTTTGTCCTCGCGGGCAGCGACAAATCCGACGATATTATCCGCCAGCGCATTCTCGGCTTCGAGAACGGCGCCAAGGCATTCGGCATCAGCAGGCGAGCGGTGCGCACTGTGGAGCTGCCGCATCGAGGCACGTCGCACGATGACGTCAAGCTGGTGGCGAAGATAGAAGAGCATCTCGATTCTCAAACCATTATCATAGCTCTAAGTGACGAGCTGGCGGCAGGCATGGCAGGCTGCCTGCTCGGGCGGGGGCTGAAATACGGCAGCGATTTTGCTCTCATCGGCTGCGATGATCTGCAGTCGCTTCGGCATATGGGCGTTACCACTCTGGCGTTTCCGTGCGAGCGGGCAGGCGAGCTGGCGGCAAAGCGGCTGCTGGGCCAGGTGGAGACGAGCGGCGGCACCTTCAAGTACGCCCTTTGGCCGCACATTCTGCGGCGGCAGTCTGCGCCTGGTCTTGGCTGAAAACGGCCAGGCTGCCGGCCCGACGCTGCACGTTCCCTTCAGTCGCTTATTCTGCGACAAAACCTCCTTTAACTTGTCGTTTTTCTTTTATATAATTGGTGCAGTTTCCAAAGCCATGCGTTGTGCGCGGCAGCGTTGCGCAAAATGCGCCGGGTTGCCCGTTACTGCTCGAACTGCGTTCGGGAGGCTGCGATGATTCAACTCAAGATAATGAAGGGGCCGCAGGAAGGCACCCTTTTCAAGCTTCAGGAGGAATCGTTCAGTATCGGCCGATCGCGGTCGAACGAGGTGATCCTCTACGACGATAAGGTTTCCAGCCGGCACGCCGCAGTGGTGAGGTCGGCCGGCAAGATAATAGTGCGCGACCTCGGCAGCACCAACGGCACGTTCATCAATGAACTGCCCGTAGACGCCGCTGTGATCAAGAATGGCGACCTCTTGCGGGTTGGCGATACCGAAATGGTCTTCCATTTCAGCCAGATGCAGCCGTCGACCGATACAGTGGTGCGTCTTGTGAGCGACGAGCCCGGTGCCGGGCCCACCATCCGCGAGACGGTCCGCAGCTCGGAGGGTTCTACCATTTTCGATGTTGATCTGGGCGAGGTCAGCCTCGATTCGCTGGCGGCCGCGCATCGAAACCTCAGGGCCCTCTACCGCGTCAACAGCGTCTTCAATTCCACGTTTGATCTGCCAAAGCTATTCGAGCGGATCATGGACCAGATATTCGAAGTGACACTGGCCGACAGGGGCGTGCTGATGGTTGTCGAAAACCAGCCGTTGTCGCCGTCGGCCTCGTCGTCACCGTCGGCCTCGCCGACGCCCTCGCCCAATCTCGTGCCAAAGGTGATCCGCGCACGCGAAGAGGAGAAGGACGTGCGGCTCGTGCTCAGCCGCACGATCGTAAACCAGGTGCTGCAGCGGGGCAGCGGCATACTCACGTCAGATGCAATGAGCGACGACCGCTTCTCCAGCGGCGAGAGCGTCGCCGCATTCCACATCCGCTCTGCTATGTGCGTGCCCATCCGCTACAAAGAGCAGACCATCGGCATAATCTACGTTGACACGAAGATTTCCTCGGGCACCTTCAACCGCAGCGATCTGGAGCTGCTCACGGCGTTGGGAAACGAAGCCGGCGTGGCCATTGAAAACGCGAAGCTATACGAGGCAAACGTCCGCGCCGAGCGGCTTGCGGTGCTGGGCGAGGCCCTGGCAAACCTCTCGCACTACATCAAGAACGTGCTGATGTGCATGCAGGGCGGCGGGCAACTGGTGCAGAAGGCACTCGAAGAGAAGAACCTGGCCTCGCTGGAAAAGGGCTGGAATATCGTTCGGCGAAACGAGCGCAAACTCTCCGGCCTCGTGATGGACATGCTCAGCTATTGCAAGGAGCGCCAGCCGCTGTACGAAAAATGCGATCTCGGCGAGGTGGTGCGCGACGTCATCGACCTCAGCGGGCCATTGCTCGAAGAGAAGGCCATCGCCATCGAGCATAACCTCGACGAGCAGAAGGCGAGCGCCGAGATAGACGCCGAAGGCATCGTACGCTGCCTGCTGAACATTCTCACCAATGCAATCGATGCCGTCGAATCGGGCAAAGGCAGAATATCCATCAAGATCGGCAAAGACGAGCAGGCCAAGCGCGTTTTCATCGCCGTCACCGACAACGGCTGCGGAATCCCGCCCGACGTGCAAGCGCGCATCTTCGAGGCCTTCTGCAGCACGAAGGGCTCGAAGGGCACCGGCCTCGGCCTCGCCGTGGTGGCAAAGACCGTCAAGGAGCACTGCGGCTCGATCGACGTTCAAACACAGCCCGGCCAGGGCTCCACCTTCACCATTCATCTGCCGGCCGTCTCGCGGCCCGGCGTGCAGAAATTTCGCAGTCCACACCAGGAACCAGGGACAAGTCATGGAAGTCATCATTGAAGCGAACGCCGAAAAGGCGGGTCTATTCGCGGCAAACGTCATAACCACCCAAATCCTGCGAAAGCCCAACCTCGTGCTTGGCCTCGCCACCGGCAGCACCGCGCTGATCGCATACCGCGAGCTTGCACGGCGGCACAAGGAGGGCGGGCTGGATTTCTCGAAGGTAGTAACCTTCAACCTCGACGAATACCTCGGCCTGCCGCCCACGCACCCGCAGAGCTACTACCACTTCATGTATGAAAACCTCTTTCGCCACATCAACATCGACAAGGGAAACATCCACGTGCCTTCGGGCCTGGTGCTGGACCCCGCCGGCTTCTGCGATTCATACGAGCAAGAGATCAAGGCCGCCGGCGGAATCGACATCCAGCTTTTGGGCATCGGCCGCGACGGCCACATCGGGTTCAACGAGCCCGGCTCGTCGCTCGGCTCGCGCACGCGCGTCAAAACGCTCACACGCGAAACAATCGCCGACAACGCCCGGTTTTTTGCGCGTGAGGAGGAGGTGCCGCGTTTCGCCATCACCATGGGCGTGGGCACCATAATGGAGGCACGCCACATCATCCTTGTTGCCACGGGCGCGGCCAAGGCCGACGTGGCAGCCGCCGCCGTGGAAGGGCCCGTAACCGCCTCGGTTACCGCGTCTGTTCTGCAGCTTCATCCCGATGCGGTTTACATCCTCGATGAAGAAGCCGCATCCGCCCTCAAACGCCGCGATTACTATCGATGGATTCAGGAAAACAAGCATCTTGTGAACAAGGTGATCTCGCAGCAGATTCGCGCACGGCTTGGCATGTAAGGAAGAACCCTCACCAATGAATACCAATGGCGGCAACATTCCCATCCTTTTCGTTTCCGGTCGCACCCTGCCCGAAGCCTGGGAGAAGGCGATCCTGGCCTGCTGGGAAAACGGCGTAGACATCCGGACCGAGTACGACCGCAAAGACGCCCAAGGCAGCTTCATCGACCCGCCCAGCCGCGACTGCACGATGATGGTCGAGGTGCGCGAGCCGTTTGGCGAGCCGCGCATCCACAAGAACTTCCCCGGCGGCCCCGAAGAGCTTGAAGTCTATCGCCAGGAGGTGGTGGAGGGCATCCACGACCACTGGATCGACGCGACCGATCCCGACAAATGGACCTATACCTATCACGAGCGCATCTTTGACTACGCGCCCACCGAAAACATAAACGACCCGAAGGCGCCGCGGCTTCGAGCGATCAACCAGATCGATTACGTAGTGAACAAGGCGGCCGCCGCCGGCCACAGCCGCCGCATCCAGGCCGTTACCTGGATGCCCACCGCCGACCCGCAAACCGAAGATCCGCCCTGCCTCCAGCGGCTGTGGTTCAGGCTGCTGCCAAACGAAGCGGGCGAGCCGGTGCTGAACCTCAACACGAGCTGGCGGTCGCGCGACGCCTACAAAGCGTGGTTCATGAACGTTTACGCGCTCACCGACCTCCAGCGCATCGTTGCCGAGCGCATCTCGAAAAAGATCAACCGGCCCGTTCGCGTCGGTCGCTACATGGACCAGAGCGATTCCTTCCACATCTACGGCAGCTACTTCAAAGACGTGCTGCCCGAGCTGACGAAGATGAAGGATGGCCGCTACGAAGACCGCTCGTGGCCCAGCGACCATCCGGCATTCCAGATGCTGGTGGAAGAGACGCGCGAGAAGCTGGCAAAGAACCGCGATTACATGCGAGGATGAAAATGAACCGGATGCCGGTATGCGTGATTCTGCTGGCGGCTGCTTTGCTGCCGGGCTGTTTCGGCTCGGCCGTGCGCGACGAGCCGCCGGTCCCCGCGTTCCTCGAAGGGCAGAAGTATTACCTGGCGGGCAACTACGAGGCCGCCGCCCGGCAATTCGAGGCGAGCATCAGCGCCCGGCCATCCGAAGCCGCCGAAGCCTGCTATTGGGTGGGTGTGTGCCGGCTGAACCAGCAGCGCTATGCTGAGGCCGAGCAAGCTTTCCGGCGCTGCATCGAAAAGAGGCCCCGCGCTACGCTTCAGCGCAAGGCGTGGGCGGGTATCGGCGACTGCCAGCGGCTGTCGCTGAAGTACGACCTCGCAGTGAAATCATACCAGCGGGTGCTGCAAACGCACGACCCGGCGATCGAGGGCGATGTGATCATGCTGAACTGCGGTTTGTGCCTGATGAATTCCGGCCGCGCCGCCGAAGGCAAAAAGATGCTCGAGGAATTCCGTGCCGCGTATCCCGCCAGCCCGTGGATTCAAACCGCAAAAGACGCCCTGGCCGGCAGATGAAAGCTTGAGGTCCGGGTTTGTCAGATGCCGGTGAGCAGGCGTTCGCCGAGGATCGGCGGAAGGCCGGCGGTGCCGATGATGTCTTTCGCCGCGGCGGCCGCATCGTATTTCACACGATGAAAGGTGATGGTATCGTTTTCCCACGTTGCATAGCCGGCTCGCGGGTCGTTGTCGCGCGGCTGGCCTACGGATCCGACGTTCACGATCGCCGTTGAGCCGCGCTCGATAGTAAACGTGCCGCCGAGCGCGGCGCTCGACCGATAGACGCCGGTGCCCTCGATCACGCAAGGCACGTGCGTGTGGCCCACGAAGCAAAGCTTCTTCACGAGCGAGAGGTTTTCCGCAAGCTTGGTGGAGATGCCGCCCAGCAGGTCGGCCGAGTCCATCTCGAAAAGATATTCCCAAACGGGATTACGCGGCGAGCCGTGCACGAAGAGCACGTCGTTTTCCTGGTGCGATTCCGGCAGCGTTTCGAGAAAACGCCAACGGGCTTTTTTGGCCGATGCGCTCAGCAGCCCCGGCTTGAGCTGCGAACGAGTCCACATCGTAGCCCGCTGTGCTTCGCGATTGAATTTTGAGGCGTCGTGCAGCACGCCCTGTTCGTGATTGCCGCGCAGGCACACTGCAAACGCCCGTGCGGCGTCGATGCATTCAGCGGGATGCGCGCCGTAGCCGATCACGTCGCCCAGGCAGATGACGCGCTCGATGCCCTGCTCCTTGATGTGAGCGAGCACGGCCTGGAGGGCGTGGATGTTTGCGTGAATGTCTGAAATGACAGCAGTGGGCGGCATCGGTTTTCCGCTCCGTTTTCCGTCAAACATTGACGTCGGCCTTGGAGCCAAACAGCTCATCCACGGCCGCGAGAACTCTCTCCGTTACGTCGGAAAGCCGTCCCGACATCTTTATGCCGGCGGCTCGGGCGTGGCCGCCTCCGCCGAATCGCTCGGCAAAGCGGCCGACGTCGATTCTGCTTTTCGAGCGCATGCTGATACGGATCACGCCGGCGGGCGACTCGCGGAAAAGTATCGCCACCTCCACGCCGGCTATCGAGCGGAGGAAATCGATCAGGCCTTCAACGTCTTCCTCGTCGGCGCCGCTTTCCTCGAAAGCTCCCCGCGAAAGCGTCATCCACGCCACCTTGCCGCCCGCCGCCGACCTGAGCGTGCCGAGGCCGCTCTTCAGCAGGTGCAGGCGCTCCCAGCGGAGGTTTTCGTAGACGAAGCTGTAAATCTCCGCCGGCACGGCGCCGGCTTCCGTTATGCCGGCAATCGCCCTGAAAACGGCGGGCGATGTGTTCGAGAAGCGGAACCAGCCGGTGTCGGTGGCGATTGCCACAAAAAGGGCGGCGGCCATCGGCGGGGTGATTTTCGCGCCCAACGCCTGGATCATGTCGTATATCATAATGCCGGTTGCAGCGGCGGCGGGCTCTATGATATCGATATCCGCAATGCCGTCGCTTGTGGCGTGATGGTCTATGCAGATCACTTTCGCGTGGCTGCGGCGGATGGCCTGCGCGGGCTCGCCGATGCGCTCCCAGTTTGAAACGTCGAGAACGAACACGAGATCGGCGCTCTCCACGATTCCAGGATCAAGCTCGCCGAATGGACGGGCGATGTTGCCGGGATCGAGGAAGCGGTAGATTCGCGGTACGGCGTCGTGGTTGACGATGTGCGGGCGGGCGCCGAGCTGAGTGAGCAGCCCCGCAAGTGCAAGCTCGGATCCGATGGCGTCGCCGTCGAGCGAGTAGTGCGTGGTGAGCACGCACGAGCTGCCGGGCACGATCAGTTTCTTTAGTTCATTCCATTTCATGGGCTTGATGAAGGCGAGGGCGGCCTCACCGTACGTAGATGTTGCCTCCGTAGATGTCGTTTGCGACGATGGCCGGGAAAAGCTGGACAACCAGCCGGCGCACGGCCTCGGGTCCGAGATCGGGATACGCTACGATTTCGCATTCGCGCACGCAGCCGGCCAGCAGGGCGCCCGCGCCGCCGATTGCGGCGAGGTATACCGCACGATGCTTCCGCATCGCGTCGATCATTGCGGCGGAGCGCGGCCCCTTGCCGATGGTGGCCTTGATGCCCAGTTCGAGCAGCCGCGGCGCGTATGCGTCCATCCTGTAGCTCGTGGTGGGGCCGGCCGAGCCGATCACGCGGCCTGGGGGCGTGGGCGTGGGGCCCACGTAGTAGATCACCTGCCCGGCAACCGGTATCGGCAGATGCTCGCCGCAGTCAAGCCGTTCGATCATGCGGCGGTGTGCGGCATCGCGCGCGGTGTAAATCACGCCCGACAGCAGCACGCGGTCGCCCGCGCGCATCGCGGCCACGGCCTCGTCTGAAAGCGGCGTGGTGATGGTGTGCTCTTTCACAGCGTGATTCTCCGCGTGCGGTGCGAATGGCATTCGATATTCACCGCCACCGGCAGCGATGCGATGTGGCAGGGCGCGGTTTCAACGTGCACGCCGAGGGCCGTGGTGTCGCCGCCCAGCCCCTGCGGCCCGATGCCGAGGGCGTTCACCTCGGCCAGGATTTCGTGCTCGAGCGCGGCGAGGTGGGGATCGGCGTGGTGCTCGTCAAGCCGGCGGAGCAGCGTTTTTTTCGCGATGATGGCGGCAAGCTCGAAGGTGCCGCCGATGCCCACGCCCACGATGATCGGCGGGCACGGGTTGCCGTCGGCCTTGCGCACGGCTTCGACCACGAAATCAATTACGCCGCGCCGGCCGTCGGCGGGGGTGAGCATGGCTATGCGGCTCATGTTTTCGCAGCCTCCCCCCTTGGCCATGAAATCGATGGCCAGCTCGTCGCCGTCCACCGGCTCGAAATGGATGATCGCGGGCGTATTGTCGCCGGTGTTCACCTGGTGCAGCGGATCGCCAAGCACCGACCGCCGCAGGCAGCCGCGGCTGTAACCGCGTCGCACGCCTTCATTGAGCGCATCGGCGAGCGAGCCGCCCTGCACCTGCACGCGGGAGCCGAGCCGCACGAAGAACACGGCCAAGCCGGTGTCCTGGCATAGAGGCATATGGCTTTCGCGGGCGATACGCGCGTTCTCGATGAGCTGGCCGAGGATGTCCTTGGCCAGTGGCGCCCGCTCGCGCTCGCGGGCCTGCTCGAGCGCGTGAAGAACGTCGTGGGGCAGCAGGTGTGCGGCGTCGACCGCGGCCTGCGCGACGGCTTCGGCTATGGTTTCAAACGGGATATTGCGCATTTGCTGCTAGAGCCTTTCGGCGAGTGCTCGCACCTCTTCGGCCGATTTCCGCAGGGCTGCAAGCTCCGCGGGGGTCAGTTTCAATTCGACGATTTGCTCGACGCCCGAGGCGCCGAGCTTCACCGGCACGCCGGCAAATACGTCCTTTATGCCGTACTGGCCGGTGAGGTACACGGACGCCGGCAGCAGGCGCTTCTGGTCGCGCACGATGGATTCGACCATGCACGCCACGGACGCGGAGGGCGCGTACCAGGCGCTGCCCTGCTTGAGCAGGTTGACGATTTCGGCGCCGCCGTTGCGCGTGCGCTCCACCAGCTCGTCGATGCGCTGCGCGGGCAGCAGCTCGGTGATTGGTATGCCAGAGACAGTGGAAAAGCGGGGGAGGGGCACCATCGAGTCGCCGTGCCCGCCGAGCACCATCGCGGCTACGTCGTTTACCGCCACGCCAAGCTCGGCCGCAATGAACGTGCGGAAGCGCGCGGAGTCGAGCACGCCGGCCATGCCCATCACGCGGGAGGCATCGAACCCCGTGCGCCGGTGCACGAGCTGCGTCATTACATCGAGCGGATTCGTGACGACGATCACGATGGCGTGGGGGGCGTGGCTGCGGATGGCATCGGCCAGGCCGCTCACGATCTCGCCGTTGATCTTGAGCAGGCCGTCGCGGCTCATTCCGGGTTTGCGTGCAATGCCGGCTGTGATTACAACGATGTCGGAGCCTGCAATGTCGGCGATGTCGTTTGAGCCGGTGATGCTCACGCCGTAGCCTTCAACCGGGCCGGCCTGGAGGAGGTCTAGTGCCTTGCCCTGCGGCATTGCGGGAATGACGTCGGTGAGGACAACGTTGCCAAGTTCCTTTTCGGCCAGGCGCTGCGCGGTGGTAGCGCCCACCATACCGGCGCCGATGACGGCAAGCTTCGGTCGGCCCATTTATTCTGCTCCTTGGATTTTCCTGATGATTGCCTCGCCCATTTCGCGTGTGCCGACGGCGGCCGGATCGTCGCGGTGCGGCTTCAGATCGTATGTGACGTAGCGGCCTTCGCGGATGACGTCGGCCACGGCGTGTTCGAGCTTGCGTGCGGCGGCTTCCTCGCCGAGGTGGCTGAGCATCAGCACGGCGGATAGAATGAGCGCGGTGGGGTTCACTTTGTTGAGGCCCTTGTATTTGGGCGCGCTGCCGTGGGTGGCTTCAAAGACGGCCCCGTTGTCGCCGTAGTTGGCGCCCGGTGCAATGCCAAGGCCGCCCACCAGCCCGGCGCAGAGGTCGGAAAGGATATCGCCGTAGAGGTTCGGCAGCACCAGCACGTCGTATAGCTCGGGCTTCTGAACGAGTTGCATGCTCATGTTGTCGACGATGCGGTCTTCGAATTCGATGTCGCGGTTCTCCTCGGCCACCTTGCGTGCGGTTTGGAGGAAGAGGCCGTCGGAGAATTTCATGATATTGGCCTTGTGCACGGCGGTCACTTTCCGGCGGCCGTGCTTGCGGGCGTGGTCGAATGCAAACTGCACGATCCGCCGCGTGGCCGAGATGGAGATGGGCTTTATGCTGATGCCGGAGTCGGGCCGCACCTTTTTCCTGCCCAGCCGCTGCACGGCTTCGATGATTTCGCGGCACGAGTCGGTGCCTTGTTCAAACTCGATGCCCGCGTAAAGGTCTTCGGTGTTTTCGCGCACCACCACGAGGTCGACCGGCGGAAAGAATGTTTTCACGCCCTGGTAGGTCTTGCACGGCCGCAGGCAGGCATAAAGGCCAAGCTCCTGCCTGAGTGCCACGTTTACGCTGCGGAAGCCCGTGCCCACGGGCGTGGTTACAGGCCCCTTGAGGGCCACCTTGTTTCGCCGCACCGATTCGATGGTTTCGGGCGGGAGGGGAGTGCCGGTTTTCTGGTGAGCCTCGCTGCCGGCCTCGGCGATTTCCCAATCGATTCTTACGCCGGTGGCATCGATGCAGTTTTTCGCCACCTCGGCGATCTCCGGCCCCACGCCGTCTCCAGGTATCAACGTTACCTTATGTGCCATACTGATCCTTTGGCTATTTCGTATATTCGAGCACCCAGGTTTCGGTTTCCTGGGGCAGCGTTTCGCGGGAGATGGTCACCTCGGATTTGAGGTGCTTCACGTTTTGCTTTTCGGCGAGGAAGGGCCCGACAGCGTCTATGGGGAAACCGCAACGATCTGTTTTGTAGTGCATCGGGATCGCGATGCTTGGCTTGACGATGTTTACGACGGTGTCGGCCTGGCCGGAGTCGATGGTATACGTGCCGCCCACCGGCACCAGCAATACGTCCACCTTGCCCATGCCACGGGCGTTACCCTCGGTGAGCACGTGGCCGAGGTCGCCGAGGTGGCAGATGCGGATGTCGTCGACCGAGATGATGAAGATGATGTTCATGCCGCGTTCGCTGCCTTTGGCCTCGTCGTGAAACGATGTAACGCCGGTGATCCGGATATTGCCGATGACGTGGTCGCCGGCTTTCTTCACCACCCGCCGCGGCCCACCGATCGCATCGAGATGATTATGATCGGGGTGCGTCATGTGGCTCACCGTCACGATATCGGCCTTCAGGCCGTCGAGGTCCTTGTATGAGAGGGCGCCGGCGTAGGATTTCACATCGTACGGGTCGGTGAGGATGCGTGTTCCGTCGGCGGCGGTGATCAGGAAGCAGGAATGCCCTAACCATTGAAGTTTCATGTGCGGCTCCTTTCTCCGGATAGCTGTCTGCGAGGGGGATTTCCCTGCACCTTTTCATTATAGCATGGGCGGGGGTTGCATTCAAACAAAAAGCCCTGATTATCGGAGCTAATCGGGCGGCAAGGCAGGAAAAATCCATTTTTTCCAGTTACAGGCGAAAAGTTTCCGGTACTTGCAAGTACCGATGCCGCAATGCGTTACGATGCAAAGGGGCTTGTCGCGCCGGAGATTCGTGGAAAAAAACACGAAAAGTCTGCTTGACATTCAGGTTTTTCGTGGTATACTTCTATTAGCCTACTGACCGATTCTACAGACACGCTTTAATGGGATACCGTAAACCCTTCGGGTTTTCGGCTATCCTTTTTTTTGTTCGTCAGCAAAGAGGAGCCGGAAGTCCCTGCCGGCCTTCTTTTCCCGGTACCGTTAGCGGACCTTCGGTACCGGGTCTTTTTTGTACCAAGCCATCGGCCCCGTCTGCGGCCCGTGGCAATACATAAAAATACAATGCCAGGCATCAGGAGGCGGGGAATTCATGTTGACGACGGTGGGAACGCGCGATATTATATTGGTGGTCCGAGGACACCTGTTTTTATCCAACGGAGGACTATATGAGAAACAAACACCTTCTGCTGTGGATTCTGCTGGCGGCTTTCGTGATGGTTTCGGCTGAGGCCCTGGCCGACATCGAGGCCTTTGAAGAGCCGGAGCCGGAGCCGGAAGCTGCCGAGATGTTCGTTGTGCCTGCCAGAAAAGTGGGCTTCATAGGGCGGCTGCTCAACGGTGCAAAGAACATCGTGCTGGCGCCGCTGGATATTCCCTGCACGATCGCTCGCGCGGCCACCGAATCGGACAATCCGATTCTCGGCGTGCTCGTCGGATCGGTGGAAGGCGTGGTCAACGGCACAATTCGTGCGGTGGCCGGCGTTACCGAGCTGGTCACGTCGCCCGCGCCCGGTGCGCGCTATCCGATGTACGAAAGGGATCTGGGCGAGCGCAGCATCCGCGAGAAGCCCGATTTCTAGAGCCACCACACGGGGGGGCGCCGATTGGCCAAGGATGCAGGCATCCTGTTTGACTTCGGACCGCCGCCGAGGCGCGTGCGCTGCCCGATCATCGACACTCACACGCACGTCGGCCCTATCGCCGACACACGCACGCTGGTGACCGCCGCCGCACGCTACGGCATCAGCGGCATCACCGGCATATGCGACTCCGCATCCATCCGCCGGCTCGAAAGCTCTTTCCCCGAAACCTTCGTCTTTGCCGTCACGCTCGACTATCAACAGCGCTCCGACCCGCCTGCGTTCATCAAGGCAAACCTGAAGCTCATCGAAGACGCCGCGGCCGCCGGCGCGCGAATGGTGAAATTCTGGTGCGCCCCGCCATTCAAAGTGCAATACGGCATCAAGCTGGACGACGCGCTTCTCCAGCCGGTTTTCCGCCGAATGGGCGAACTGCGCCTCGGAGCCATCGTGCACGTGGCCGATCCTGATGCGTGGTTTGCCACCGTTTACGCCGATGCCGAAAAGTACGGCACAAAACCCCAGAATTTCGAGCAACTCGAGAATACAGTTCGCCGGCATCCTGACGTAACCTTTCAGGGCGCACATTTTGCCGGCGATCCCGAGCATCTCGATCACGTTGGGCGGCTGCTCGATGCGTATCCAAACTACTTCATCGACACGAGTGCGACGAAGTGGATAAGCCGCGAGCTGAGCCGCCAGCCGGAGCGCGCCCGCGAGTTCGTGATCGAGCGGGCCGATCGCATCCTCTTCGGCTCGGACCTGACAGTCTGGGCCGGCGTTTCGCAGCGGCACTGCGAGTCGCGATATTGGGTGCACCAGATGATGTGGGAAACAGACTACCACGGGCCGTCGCCCATCCACGATCCGGATGGCGGCGGCGAGGTGCACATTCGAGGGCTTCACCTGCCGCCAAACGTGCTGGAGAGGATATACTATCGCAATGCTGCACGGCTGGGGTTGTGCAGGGAAACGCCGCAGGGCGGGTAAGCTTTCCGCCGCGCTTTTCCCGGAACCATCCGCCTGCGCCAAATGTTAACCATGTGCGGTAGCTGCCCGGTTGCTCTGAGGGAGGCTCTCTTTATCTCTGAGGATGCAATGCTAACAGACGAGAAGCAACGGCAGAAATTCTTCCGTGAAACGGCGCTGCCGCACCTGAACGCAGTTTACGACTCGGCCATTCGCCTGGCAGGCAACGAAGCCGATGCCGAAGACCTGACGCAAACCACTTTCCTGAAGGCGTACAGATTCATCGACAAGTTTCGCGAGGGAACGGACTGCAAGGCGTGGCTGCTGACAATCCTGAAGAATACTTTCATCAACCAGTATCGCAAACGAATACGCGGCCCGGTAACGATCGAACTCGACGAGGAGAAGTTTCCGGGGGTGAAGGACCAGCCCAAACTGGTAACCACAATCGAAAGCGAATCGGGCGAGACCGATCTGATGGGCATGCTGGACGAGGAAGTGGAGGCCGCGCTCGGCAGCATCGGCGAGGAGTCGCGAAAGATCGTTTTACTGTCCGACGTGGACGGTTTTTCCTATAAAGAAATCGCGGAGATAATGGGATGCCCCGTGGGCACCGTGCGCTCCAGGCTCTCGCGGGCACGCCGCGCGCTGCGGGCGCTCCTGCACAAATACGCGATGCAACACGGCATACTGAGGAAATAACAGTGATCGACTGCAAGAAAGCCTCGCAATACATCACCGCCTGCGTAGACGGGCAACTGGAACAGCACCTTCACGAGCTGCTCGACGCACATGTGGCCGGCTGCCCGGACTGCGAGGCCACGCTGTTTGCCGAACGCCGGCTGAAAGAAATGGTGCAACTGCACCACAAGCTCACGCCCGCGCCCGACAAATTGCAGCAGGCAATAATGAGAGCCATCGAAAACGTCGCCTTGCCGCCGCTTTGCACGGGCGCGATTCCGGTGGTTCCGCCGCGTGGGCCGGCGGCTCCGTGATGGCCGAGCTTTCCGGCTGCAAAACCGTAACAGCCGAATTACGAGGTCTTTCCTCCGATTAGGCCCAGGGGAAGACCTTACCAAGAGCGGGGAGAGGTGCGTTACCTCGACCCGCTCTTGGCTTTTCGCCGGCCGGCATCGGCTTGCGCCGTATTCTGAGAATCTTACCCGATTTAGCCGTATTGCGTGCCGGAGCACTGGATTTACGTGGACAGCTCCTTCAGCGGTACGGAGTCGGGCACAATGGGTAATCCGTACAACACGGCATCGGAAGGGAACTCGCGCGTGCCAAACAACGGGTTTCTCTGGTTCCGCGGCGGCACGTATACCGGCGCGGGCAACACGCCCATCACGTTTACCAAGCCAATGCTGATTCAGTCGTATCGCGGGGCGGCCGTGCTGCGTTGAAACCAGCGATTGAGACTTGAATGAAGCGGCAAGGGGTGGAAAGGCTTCCGCCCCTTGCGCGTTTCAAGCGTGAGGGCCGTTGGATGAGGCGGTCATGCTTCCACCAGCAGCTTCTCGATTTTCCTTCGCTGCATCCACGTGCAGGCGCCCACAAGCACCAGGCCGCGGCGCTGCGGCATGAGGTATTCCTTCATCACCCTGTTCACGTCGGCCGTGCTTACGGCCCGCAGCCGCTCCACCTCGGTAGCAGGCGTCTCCAGTTTTTCGGGCGATGCGAGCAATTCGCGCACGCCGAACCATTCGGTAAGGTCGGCCGGGCTGTCGAGCAGGAATTCCATCTGGCATTCCACGCGGTCCTTCACGCGGGCAAGCTCCTGCTCGCTCACGCCGTTGTCGCGGAGCGATCGAATCTGTTCGAGGATGCTTTCGAGCGTGGGGACGAGCTTTGCGCGGATGGTGCTGGTGACTACGTCGATGGAGCCGACGTCGGAGTAGAGTGCGGCGGTAGCAGACACGTCGTAAACGAGGCCCTGTTCTTCGCGGAGCTTCGAGAAGAGCTTTGAGGCAGTGCCGCCGCCGAGGATATCGCACACTACCAGCACGGCCAGGAGGTCGGCGTGGCGGTAAGAGACCGCCTTGTGGCAGAGCTTCATGTATCCCATCCTGGTCGGCATTTTCTTGTAGATCATGCGCGGGAAGGTGGCTCCGCTCACGTGCTTCGGTTCGACGATGTCAACGCTGCCGCTGATGGAACCGAAAATCTCGGAGATCGACTTGTCGACGCGCGCCGAATCGAAGCTGCCCGCGATCGCCAGCACCATGTTGCCGGGCACGTAGTATTTGCGGTAGTGGCTGAGTACCATGTCCCGGCTTAACCGCTGGACTGTTTCGTCGGTGCCGAGCGCGCTGTAGAATCTGGACTCGGTGGGCCAGAGGAGGTTGTAGGCCAGCTCGTCGAGGTTCACGCTGTCGCCCGCGACGTCGAGGTACTGGTTGATCTCTTCGGCGACGATGCGTTTCTCGTTTTCGAGTTCGGCGGGGTCGAAGGTGGAATTGATGACCAGATCGCCGAAGATGCGCAGGCCCTCATCGAGATGGCGCGGATGGACGATCAAAGAGAACTCGGAGTACTCAGGCATCGTGCTGCCGTTGATGTCCGCGCCGATGTTATCGATGATCTCCGAGATGGTGCGCGAGTTTGGCAGCGTGGGCGTGCCCTTGAAGAGCATGTGCTCAACGAAATGGCTGACGCCGCTCTCGTCGGGAGTTTCAAATCTCGGCCCCACCTTCACATAAAGCCCCGCTGCCACCGAATGCACGGCGGGCATACGCAGCTTGATCACTCTCAGCCCGTTGGGCAGGGTGGTCTTTTCGTACAGGTTGTCCATCAACAAACCTTCCGGAAGACTTCAGCCGTTTGGTCATCGGCAGAAGCGATTACATTTGGAATCAGAATGCGCCAGCGCTACCGCGGGGGCAGGTTCACCGGCTTGGTTTTTGCGGCGGCATCATCGCGTGCCTGCTCGATCGCCTGCTTCAGTTCTTCGGGCGTAAGCAGCCTCACCTGGCCATCGATGAAAATCGCCTGGTGCTTGCCGTCGTGGTTGGGCTGCCGCTCCCAAGCCACGATGGCTTGCATTGAAAAGCCGGCCGACAGCCCATACTTGAAGAGGCCGAAGACGAAATCGTAGCTGCTCTGCACGTTGTCGGCGGTGACGCCCGGCGTTTTGTCGAGCGGACAACACAGCAGGCTGGTGTCGGTCAGGTGGCCTTTCTTGATCACTTCGCTTATTCGCCTGGGATACTGAAAAACCTCCAGGTTATCGTCGTCTGCGATGAAGAGGTTTATCGCGTTGCTGATTTCGGTGAGGTTGCGGGCGCATTCAGCGGCGGAGCGTGCTATCTCATCTTTTCGTGCGCGTTCCTGGGCAAGCTGCCGCTGCTGGGCGGTATCGGAAAAATACGCGCACAGCACGCCGAGCGCGTTGAGGTCGCCCGCGATGCGGTTTACGCCATCCTCCTTATACACCGCCACCGACATGAGAGCGTCTTCGGCAAAAAGTGGTTCTTTCTTCGCCGGCAGCAGAGCGGCCGGGTTTGCCACTACGAGCAGAATCGCATTTTGCTTCCGGGCCGTTTCAAAGCCCCTGCTCTTTGCGAGGCTGTTGCCCGATGCCGCCGCGTCGATACAGCTTTTCACAGCGGCTTCGCCGCTGCCAACGATGAGCATCGCATCATTGTACGCGTAAACCTGCCCGGCCTTGTCCGGATGCACCAACTGGTAGCCCCTGTAATTCTGCACCACGGTCTGCGTCTTCTGCAGCGCCGCCTTCAGCAGCTTTGCGTCGGCCACCTGTGCCACAATGGCCTTGCCGTCAGCCTGCGAACCCGCCCCGAAAACAAGCAGCGCATGCTCCGGCCCCAGTGCCGCCCGGATTTCGGCCGCATTCTGGGGCTCGCAGCCCAACATCCGCAGCCATTGCGCGTGCATGTCGCCGGCCGCAGCCGCAACATACGCCGCACACGCCGGCGGGGCAAACCCGGCAGTGAGGCTGGTTATTGGCTTCTCGCCCAGCACCGCGGCCAGCTCTCCGCTGGAAGACAACGACCCGCTCAGCCTGTTGTTTCCGATGTCCAGCGTGGCCTGCAGCCAGTCGATGCCCCCGACGGGCAGCATGCCTGAAACGGCGGCCTCGCGCATCGCCACGTCGGCGGCCGGCCTCACAAACAGCCAGTTCTGTCCGTCGTCGCGCAGGCCCAAAGCGTGCACGAACGCGGGTGTGTTCATCAGGTTCAAACCCTCGGGCGCGTCGGCGGCCAGCCCTCTCAGCGTGTTTTGAACGTAGTCGTGCCGGTCGCCGATCACCGCGAATGAATCGCGGTATCCGATGAGCAGTCGCCGTTCGAGGTTGCCGCTGTATTCATCGAGGACGCCGATGTGGGACTCGACCGTGCGTTCGGGCTTGATTGGCGGGTTGGCGCCGAGCAGCAGGGCGGGTGAGGCGGTCTTGCCGAGGTCCAGCACGGCCACCGGCCAGTCGCCGCTGCTGTAAAAGACGAGGTGGACGGTTTTCGCGGGTTTCAGAATTGCCTCGATCACTTCCGGCTTCTGCCCGAAACGGTAGGCGGCCGCGCGGCAGATTTCAGCGTAGGCCGTCGTGCAGCGGTCGGCGCCCAGCGTCTTGTTTTTCCATAGCGGCTGCTTGCCCAGGTGCAGCAGGAATTGGCTGGGCATGGCGATCTCGATGTAGGTATTAACATCGCCGCTCAGGGCCGCCGCAACCTTCACAGTTGCCGGGAAGCGTGTTGCAGCCGACGGCTTTGACGGCTTCAAAGGCTCGTCGACCTCATCAGGCTGCTTGACCGGCGCGGTCACTTTGTAGTCGCTTTTCACATCGGCCGGGCTGAACATCTTCTGGATGACGACGTATGCAATAGCTCCGAGCACGAGCAGGCCGGCCACAACAGGCAGCATCACGCCCAGCCTCACGGGGCCCTGCGGGCGGAACTTCGCCACGGGCTTCTCCGGCGGCGCGGGCTTTTCCGGTGTGGCGCCTGCGGGTCGCACCGAAACCTCATCGCTCGCCAAAGGGATATCCAGCACCTGAAAGCAGAAAGGGCACTTGCCTTTCTTGCCAGCGAATTCATCAGGGATTTCAAGGCTTTTCAAACAGGCCTTGCACTGCATTTTGATGCTCATGCTTCACTCACGTGGTTCTGGTTGAGATTTGGCGCCATATACATAATTATAGACAGGCCAAGTGGTGAAATTTGAGGGTTTTTCCGGCATAAGCCCGATGTCCTTTGGCGATTTCTAAGCGGACGACGTTTTCTCGATGCGGGCGATGATCTCGCGGTGCACGGAATCGGGCGGCTGAGACGCATCGATCACCACGATCTCCTCGCCGTCGGCACGCAGGATTTCGCTGATCTCCAGGTAATTGCGGCGGATCGCATTGAGCTTCTCCAGTTGCTCATAGCGTTCGAGGTTGTTGCGGCCCTTGCCGATCCGCTGGAGGCAAAGCTCCGGGGCGGCGTCCAGCAGGAATGTGACGTCGGGCCGGCGGCAGTAGCGGTTTATCTGCCTCAGCCATTCTACGTCGCATTCGAGGTGCTGATATGCGAGAGACGAGAGGTAGTAGCGGTCGGTGACGACCCAGGCTCCGGATTCGAGGGCCGGCTCGATCTCGTTGAGGAGGTGATCCACGCGATCAGCCGCGAAAAGCAGTGCGTAGGTGGCCTCGTCGCCGCCGTGTTCGCGTGCGCCGGGCAGGAACCGCAGCCGGCCGGTGAGGCCCAGCCTGATGATCACGCCGATAGGCCCCCTGGTAGGTTCGGCCGTGAGCACGCAGCGTTGGCCCTGCGCTGTCAGCCAGTTGCGCAGCATTGCGCCCTGCGTGGTAGTGCCGGTGCCATCTATGCCTTCGAGAGCTATGAATCGAGCGTCCATGTCGTTCAATCCTCTATCGGTTTCATGCAACGCACTATTGCGGAGGCGGCGAGTTTCACGTTCGGATCGTCATCGCCCAGCCGCGGCGCCAAATCATAGATTGTCCTGTCGAGGCTGAATTCTTTCAGCGGCATTAGCGCCGCCAGCCGCACGCGCGGGTCAGGATCGTTCAGCGCGGCCTGAAACATCTTGTAATGCTTTTTGGGATCGAGCGCCGCAAGGTACGTGATGGACAATTCACGGCCTTCGGGTTTCGGCCCCCGCGCCAGTTGCTTCAGCACGCTCAGTTTGCCGGTGTCGCCCATCAGCACGAGCGCGTACGCCGCCGAAACCTGGACCTCCGGTTCGAGATTCAGCAGCATCTCCTCAAGCCGCGGCTTGGCCTCCTCGAAATGCATTTGGCCCAGGGCGAGGGCCACCGCGCTGCGCACGGCGTCCGAACTGTTGTACGAGGCCACGCCAACCAGCCACTCGGGTGCAGGGCCCAGGCCATGCTTCTTGCGCATCTCTACGGCCCACGTTACGCGCTGGGGTATTCCGGATTCCGCGGCTACGGTGGCAAACGAATCTACGAGCTGAGTGCGGCGGAATTTCAGCAGCGCCTGGGCGGATGCAAACTGCACCGACCAATCGACGTCGCTTTCCATGCCATACGTCAGCGAGGGCAGGGCATCGCTATTCAGGAACTCCTCGAGTGCACGCGCGGCCGCCACGCGAATTCGCGGGTCGGGGCTGCTCATCGAGTTCACCGCGGGCGCCACGGGCATGCCCTTCTCGCCCAGTGCCGCCATCGTCCACGCAACGTGCATCAGCAGCAGCTCGGCGGCGCGGCTTTCGGGTGTGGCCACAAACGCGGCCGGCGCGGCCAGCTCATTGAGCACCGGCTGCAGAATGCGTACGGTGCCCGTGCGCCCAAGTAGCCGCAACAGCTCTACCGCCGCCACCTTCAACTCTATATCGTCATCGTCCAGTTTTTCGATAGCGGATTTGAACGCAAACCGTGTGTCGGCGTAGCGCAGCGCATTCACCGCATCGAGCCGCATGGCAGGCTGCTCGGCTGCCAGGGCCTCGCTCAGGATGCCCGTGGCCACCTGCACCAGCAGGTCGGGGTGCTGCCGCCTGGATTCGCGGGCGAGCTCGGAATATTCCCGCCACGCCTGGTCGGCGTGCCCACTGCCCGCCAATTCCAGCACTTGCTCGGATCGCCGCTCGATTGTGTCGGGCCGCAGCCTGCCGCGGCCGCAGGCCGGCAGCAGCGCCGGCAGCACCAGCAGCAACAGAAGCTTCTTCATCTTTGCCTCACCCCCGCGCGATGCCCCGTCCTGCTATTCTTTGCGTATCATCGTGATCGCCGATTTCGGGCATAGGTAAACGCAGAGGCCGCAGCCGTCGCAGCCGACGGAAATGCTCGCCTTGCGGTTTTCGATTCGCGGCGCGCCATAGATGCAGATATCCCTGCAGATGCCGCAGCCGCTACAGGAAGAATCGTCAACTTGCGCCGCGTGGTGATGCTTTCTGTCTACCTGGTCGGCCGTGAGAATCGCCTTTCCCGAAGCCTTTGCGCGAAACTGCCCGATGCTCGCGTAACCCTTGTTGTCCATCCAGCGCGTCAGGCCGTCGTTCAGCTCGCGAATCACGCCAAAGCCGCACATATAGAGCGCGGTGCACACCTGCACGCAGCACGCGCCCGCCAGCAGGTATTTCACCACGTCTTCGGCGGCCACGGCTCCGCCGCTGGCGGCGATATCGAGGGAAGTTTGCGGTGCGATTTCGCTGATCCATCGCAGCGGGTAGGCCAGCGCCCAGGGCCCGCCGTGGCCCGCATAGCCGCCGTGCATGATAGGCTGCTCGCTTTCGATATCGATGTCGAGGCCGGTGAGGCGGTTGAAAATGACCACGCCCTGCGCGTTGCGGCGCTCGATTTCCTTCACCACCTGCAGCGGCGTGGTGAGCTGCGGGCTGAGCTTTGGGATGATAGGGACGCGCACCGCCGCGCGCACCACTTCAACCGCGTGCAGAAGGTTGTCTACCACCTCGCCGCCTGAAAACGTGATCGAGCTGTGCGGGCACGAGATGTTCAGCTCGATGGCGGGCGCGCCGGCTTGTTCCATCAGCCGCGCATACGACGCCCAGCCCTCGTCGGTGAAGCAGTTTATGCTGGGGATGACGGGGATGCCCAGCTCGCGGCGTGCCCGCGCCACCTCTTCGGCGTAGCGCTCCGGCCCCCACACGCTGGCCTGTTCGTACGAGTAAAGCGTGAACGTTTTGTGGTTCTTGAGATTGTGCCGGAGGATGGCGAAACGCGGCGTGGGAGCCACGCGAGTCACTTCCTTCTCGAACAGCGATTTCATTACGATGGCGCCCGCGCCGGCGTCTTCGGCTCGCTTCATCAGCGGCACCTTTTCAGACAGCCCCGACGAGCCGACCACGATGGGGCTGGCCAGCTCCAGCCCGGAATACCTGACGTGCAAAGACGGCATTGTCTTGACCTCACGCGATGGAAGTGGGAGGATTTTGATACCGCGATAATTATAATTGCCACGCTGCCGATTGCAAAGGGATTTCAGGCAGAGCCGGCGATCTGGCTGCGCCCGGCCGATCGGCGCCGCAGGCGGTTTTTTCTTTACCTTGTTTCGCGCTCACGCTATAATGATTCCTTGCATCCCACATTGGAAAAACGGACTGCACACCCTGGTGGCGGAGCATTTGCATGAAGAGGAAAGTTGCTCTTGTTGGTTTCGGGACGATCGGCACAGGTGTCGCGAAAATCCTGTATGGCAAGGCGGACGAGCTTCGCGCGAAGACGGGCCTTGACATTCAGCTCAGCAGAATCTGCGACGTAGACATCACCACGCCGCGCGACGTGAAGCTACCCGACGGCGTGCTCACGGCCAACGTGAACGATATTCTGGCCGATCCCGAGATCACCGCCGTGATCGAGCTGGTGGGCGGCACCGCCTTTGCACGCAGCCTGATACTCCGCGCACTCGAGGCCGGCAAATCGGTGGTAACGGCCAACAAGCACCTGCTTGCGCTTCACGGGGCCGAGCTTTTCCAGAAGGCACGCGAGAAGGGCGTGAGCCTCTCGTTCGAGGCGTCGGTGGGGGGCGGAATTCCGATCATCGGCTCGCTGCTGAACGGCTACCTGGCAAACAGGCTCGACACGATCATAGGCATCGTGAATGGCACCTGCAACTACATCCTCACCAAGATGATGAACGACGATCAGTCGTACGACGAGGCGCTTTCGCAGGCCCAGCAGCGCGGCTATGCCGAAAAGGACCCCACGCTCGACGTGGGCGGCGGCGACTCGGCTCACAAGCTCGCAATCCTGGCGCGCCTCGGCTTCGGCGTCGATTTCAACTACGACGACATCTACACCGAAGGCATCAACAGCGCGGAGCTTTACGACCTTCATTGCGCCGCCGAGCTGGGTTACGTGCTGAAGCTGCTGGCAATCGGCAAGCGCGTCGACGACAATCTCGAGCTGCGCGTCAATCCCACGCTGCTGCCGAAGGCGCACCCGCTGGCCGGAGTGAGCGACGTGTTCAACGCCATCTGGCTGCACGGCGATGCCGTGGGCGACAGCATGCAGTATGGCCGCGGAGCAGGCCAGATGCCCACCGCCAGCGCGGTGGTGGCCGACCTTCTGCAGGTGATGCTGGGTTGCGCGGGCACGTCGTTTGCCGCGCTCAACGTCTACCCCGGCCGCACGCCGCTGATGCCCGTCAAGAAGATCACCGATATCGAAACGTGCTATTACTTGCGGTTTATGGCGGCGGACAGGCCGGGCGTGCTGGGCGAGATTGCAGGCGCGCTAGGGCGGCGGAGTATCTCGATTGCATCGGTGATACAGCGCGGCCGCGGCCTTGCCGGCCAGGAAGTGCCGATCGTGATGCTCACGCACCGTGCGCACGAGGGCAGCCTTATTGCCGCACTCAACGAAGTGGCCGCCGGCAAACTGGTGAGCAAGACGCACCTCCTGCGCGTTGAAAATACGTAACGGGGCGAGAAGCCTGGGCCCACGGCCATCTGAGGCCGAGAGAGAGACGGAAACGGAATGGCAAGAAAATACTGCATCATAGTGCCCGACGGCATGGCTGATTACCCGCTGGCGAAGCTTGGCGGCCGCACGCCGATGGAGGTGGCGAGAAAGTCAAACATGGACCGCGTGGCCGCGGCGGGCGTGGTGGGCATGGCGCGGCTGGTGCCGCCGAAGATGCAGCCGTCGAGCGACGTGGCAAACCTCTGCCTGCTGGGCTACGACCCCGCCAGGTATCACACCGGCCGCGGCCCGCTCGAAGCGGCGAGCCTGGGCATCAAGCTCGGCCCCGCCGAGATTGCCTTCCGCTGCAACCTGATAACCGTGGACGGCAAGAACTGCATAGAAGACTACAGCGCGGGCGAGATATCATCAAAGGAAGCATCCGTGCTGATGGCGGCCGTGGCCGAAGCATTTTCCAGCAAGCCGGTGCGTTTCTACCCGGGCATCAGCTTCCGGAATATCATGGTCTACGCCGGCGACGCCGAGATGTCGCCCACGTGCTTTGCTCCGCACGATCATATGGGCGAGGACTTCCGCAAATTCCTGCCCAAAGGCCCGGGCGAGGAGCTGCTGGTCGAGATGATCCTGGCGTCGAAAAAGCTGCTCGACGAGCACGAGGTGAACAAGGTGCGGGTGGACCTGGGCGAGAACCCTGCGAACATGATCTGGCCGTGGAGCTCCGGCCGGATGCCCAGCCTCACGCAGTTTTCCGCGCGGTGGGGGCTGAAAGGCGCCGTGATCTGCTGCGTGGACCTCATAAAGGGAATAGCCACGCTCGTGGGGCTCGACCGCATCGAGGTGCCCGGCGCCACCGGCTCGTACGACACCGATTACGCCGCAAAGGGCCGATATGCCGTAGACGCCCTGCAGCAGTACGATTTTGTGTTTGTGCATATCGAAGCGCCCGACACCGCCGGGCACGCCGCCGACATACAGCAGAAGATCAAGGCGATCGAGGAGATCGACCGCCACATTGTCGGGCCGGTGCACGAGGCGCTTGTCCGCCACGGCGATTACCGCCTGCTCGTCATGCCCGACCATCCCACACCTGTTGAGAAAAGGACGCACGTGCCCGACCCTGTGCCTTTCGCTCTCTGCGGCAGCGGCATCGAGCACACCGACGCCTTGCCCTACGCGGAGCACAGCGTCGAGAAGGCAACCCTCCGCTTCGAAGAAGGCCATAAGCTCATCGAATACATGATCCAGGGAAGCTAGCGGGGCGCAAGGTGGTGCAAGGTGCAAATGGCGTCTTGTACACTTGCGCCAGTTGGCTCGGTATGAAGGCCCAAAAGGCCAAAGCCCAAAAGGCTAAAGCCTATTCCGGCTCTGCCGGCCTTGCTTCAGTATGGCCAGCCCAGGTCGTTGCGGGTGATGATGAGGTCGATGATGTTGATCCGCAGGTCGTGGTTTACGTCGGATCGCGGAGTGCTTGCGCTATCGGGTGTCTTGTTGAGGTCATTGCGGATGATGATGAGGTCGATGATGTTCACCCGGCCATCCATGTTGACGTCGCTGTCGATGAAGAAGTTGTTGATTATTCTCTGCTCTTCACTCGACAGGTTTGAGTAGTCGGGCGACTTCTGCAGCTTGTCCAACTGCTGCGAGAGCTCGTCAAGGGGATCATCTTCGGCTATCTGCAGGCCGCCGGTCGGTTCTGCCGGCCGCGGGCGGGCCTGCACGATGAAATTGACTACGGCGGTCGAGCTGTTGGGCTTGAGCGTAACGACGTAGGTGAGCGAATAGGCGTCGGCGGCGGCCGGCGCAGGGCTGATCGGAAGGCCGCGCGTGTAAACCCAGCCGATCAGCGGCTTGTCCGTGTTGGGCGTGGCAAAGATGCACCAGCCCGGACGCTGCCGAACTATCGCCGATGCGCTGTCGGGCTGACCGAGGGCGCCCCTGATCTCCACCACGGCGGTTACCACCTCGGCGGTCGGGTTGTCGATCCGGTCGAAATATCGGGCGTAGTTTGCGCCTGGCCTCAGCGGAACGTAGATGCTGCGTTTGATTACCAGGCCGTTTGACGTGATCATCGGCGGCGTGTGAACGGTTTGGCCGCCGGGGTTGTCCACCAGCGTGAAACATTCCATCGCAGTGTAGATGTGGCCATTGACGGTCAGATGGCCAAAGCCGGCGAAAACGGCGTCGGTGCCGGTGCCTATTGCGCCGGTGGGAGAGGTGATGTCAAACACGAAATTGTCGGGCGTGCCGATGACGATAGGGGGGCACTGGAGGACAGATAGCGCGGAGGCCAGGATCAATGCAGACGCCAGCATTTCGGCTCCTTGCGGCAAGAGGCGGATACAGGACGCGGCTGTGCAAGCAGAAACGGGTTGCAGGTGCATGCCGGGCTTTGAACTGTATAAAGCAATTGTACCACCAAAATCCGGGAAAGTCAAGTTTTGGACGCGATTTTTGCGCGCACGATCGCGTTCGGGCCGGACAGTCGGCCATCGTATACCTTAGTGTTGCGAGCTGCTGTGAAGTTCCCGCTATCGTTTCAGCCTTTCATGCCGGTCATCGCGACGCCGCGGATGAACGTTTTCATCGCGATGAAGAACAGGATGATCAGCGGCAGGCTGAACACGGTGGACGCCGCCATCAACAGGTGCCAGGGCGTGCCGCCGTGCTCGGATGCAAATGATTGCAGCGATAGCGAGAGGGTGAACTGTGATTGATGGTTGAGGTAGATGAGCGGACCGAGGAAATCTTTCCACGTGCCGAGGAAGGTGAACAGCGCAACCATTGCGATTGCCGGGCGCGACAGCGGCACTACTACGTGCCACAGGATTTCGAGCTCCGAGCAGCCGTCGATGCGGGCGGCGTCCAGCAGGGCCTTGGGCAGGCCCAGGAAGAACTGCCGCAGCAGGAAGATGAAGAACGCCGAGCCAAACCACGACGTGACCCACAGCGGCTTGAACGAGCCAACCCATCCGAGGTCGCGGTAGAGCAGGTACACCGGGATCATAACGATCGGGAAGGGGATCATCATCGTTGCCACCGTTATGGCAAACAGGATGTTGCGCCCGCGGAATTCGAGGAAGGCAAAGCCGTAAGCAACGAGCAGCGACGACACCACCGATCCGGTGACGGTCATCATGCAGAGGAAGAGAGTATTCGCGAGGCTGCGGCCGAAATTCAGGCGGCGAAGCGCAGCGGGGTAGTTCTCGGGGATCGCGCGAATCGTGCGCTCTATGCGGCTCTCGGGCACCACGTCCCACGCGCGGTTCACGTCGCCGCCGGTCGAGCCGATCTCTTTCGTGTCGGTGTCTTCAGGCCGCCACTCGCGGACGAGCCAGAGCTTGCCTTCGGGCGCGGCCTCGATCTCGCGCAGCAGGCGCGCACGTATCTCGCGGCCCGATTGCAGCTTCAGCACGCCGTGCACCGGGTCGAACGTGTTCTTCTCGTCCGTGAGGATTCTCATCGCCGGCGTCACTTCCGCGTTCATCCGCGCAAGCTCCTGCTTGTTGAACACCGGATACTTCTCCCACGTTTCGCGGTCGAAAGGATGCGTGAGCTCGCCGGCCGCGAAGGCTTCATCGGGTTGCACCACAAACACGCGCTGCTCGGGCGACGGCGCGATCTCGCGCTCGAGTAATACGTCGTAGCGCTGTCCGTCGATGTCCGCACGGGTGCCCTGGCCCAGCAGCAGCTCGCGCGGGCTGTCGGGAAACTTCATCGTCTGGTCCAGCGGCTTCAGCGACGTGGCAATCATCCACACCAGCGGCAGCGCGAAAAACAGCGCTCCCACCAGCAGGATGGAATGTATGCACACCCTGAGGTGCCACTCGGGTTTTCTATCGGAACAATTCGCCATCATTAACGTCCTGCGTAATACACGTGCTTTCGCGACGCGCGGAAAGCCAGAACCGTGAGGCCCACGATCACCAGAAACAGCACCCACGCCACAGCCGATGCGTATCCCACGCGCTGATAGAGGAATGCCTGGTCGTAGATGAACATCGCCATGAAGCGGGTCTTCTGCTCGGGCCCGCCGCCGGTCATTATGTAAGGTTCTGCAAAAATCTGGAAGGTGCCGATGATCGCCATCACTACGTTGAAAAGTATCACCGGCGAGATCATCGGCAGCGTGATGTGCAGCGTCTTGCGCCACCAGCTCGCGCCGTCGATATCCGCCGCCTCATAAAGCTCCACGGGCACGTCCTGCAGCTTTGCAAGGTAGATTACGGCCATCTGGCCCACGCCCCACATCGACATCACAACGAGCGACCAGAGCGCCCATGAAGGTGCAAACGACAGCACCGACGGCATCGGCGTGCCGTCGCCCAGCCACCCGGGCGACTGTAGTTTTCTCATGTCAACCGGCAGCAGCCAACTGAGCAGCACGTTGATCACAGCGATGGCGCCGAGAGCCGTGCCGGCCACTGCCAGAGCTTTGAGGAAGCGGCGCAGCCGCGGGCTAGTCTTCGGCTGCGTGGTGTCCGCCAGAAGTTTTCGGCGATCTTTGGCAAAGACCAGCACGCCCAGCAGCAGCGGCGCCGCCAGCAGGACTAGCGCCTCCGGGCGGAGGAAATTGTGCCCGTCGAGAGCCGCCGCGATGTTGAAGAACAGCCCCGTCCAGGCGTTCAGCACGCCGAACAGCAGTTTGAGGATGGAGTTGAACAAGCCGAACTTCGGATTCAGAATCCACATCCAGAGGATCGCCACGGCCACCGTTGGCACGAGATGCGGCAGGTAAAAGATCACCCGATAAAACGACTGCCCGCGGATGCGGGAATTCAGCAGCATTGACAGCGTGAGCGCCAGCATGACGCCCAGCGGAATCGCGACCGATGCGTAGACCATCGTTACGCCCAGCGAGCGGTGAAATGCGGGATCGCCCAGCAGCTCGGTGTAGTTCTGCGTGCCTACGAACATCGGCGTGCGCAGCGGCGGGAAATCGCAGAAGCTGAAGTAGAAGCCCGCGAGAAACGGATAGCCGATGAAGCAGGCCAGCGCCACCAGCCACGGCAGGATGAACGCATAGCCCGTGCCTTGCCTGCGCAGCGGAATGCGCGTGCGGCCTGTGCGCTTGGCGCCTGTCGCTTTGCACTGCTTCATTGCGCGGCCCTCCGCCGGCGCAGCTCTTCCATTGCGCGTTTGCCGTCAAGTTTGCCCTGGATGCGCTCGCGCACGGTGGAAAGCGTGTTGCGGATTTCGGCCTCGCACAGCTCGTCGATCTTCGAGGCGCGAGCCTCAGCCGTCAGCCCCGCCAGCTCGCGCTCGGGCACGGACCAATTCCACACGCGATCGAACGCGCGGTTCAGCTCGTCCTTGTATTCCAGCCACGCCGTCATGCGGGGCACGATGAATGATTGCGGCGATGCGCTCACGTGCTCGAATACCTCGAGCTCGCGGTTAGGATGGCCATAGCGGTAGTTTTCGGGCGCTTTGCTGAGCGGCAGGTGCTTGCCCTGCAGGCGGCAGAGGATCGGCAGCCCGCGCGTTTGCGTGTAGAGCACAAATTTCCATGCCGCATCGGGATTGCGGCAGCCGCGCGGTATCGCGATCACGTCGGCGTCAATAAATGACATCGGCCCGGGCACGCCTTGTGCGGTGGGGAAGGGCGCCACGCCAAACTCCATGTGCGGCCGATGGCGGCGGATGAAGTTTGGGAACCACACCCCCTGCATCTCCATCGATACTTTGCCTTCGATGAAGGCATTCATAGGCGAGTCGAAGGTGCCGAAGCCCGATCTGAACTGCAAGAGTTTTTCGCGGCCGTACGTCTCGGCGTAGCGCTTCAGCCATTTGTACGCGCGGATGTTCTCCGGCGAGTCTGGCGTTACCTTGCCCGATTCCACGTCGTACAAGCTGCCGCCGAAGTAGTATCCCCAAGTATAGTTGAACCAGCCGGGCTCGGTGGGAAGGAAGCCCATGATCCTCGGGGAGCCATCGTCTTCAAACTCGTTGAGTACCTCGGCGTAGCGGTCGAGTTCCTCGATGGTTTGCGGGGCGCGGTCCGGGTCGAGCCCGGCGGCGCGCAGCTCGTCGGCCTTGCGGCGGAAGTGCTCCTTGTTGTAGAACAAAGCAACCGACGACGGCGACGTGGGCAGCGCGTAGATTTTGCCATCGTACTCGCCAAGCTTCACGAAATGGTCGATGTAATGCTCGCGCGGCAGCCCGGCCTGGGCCATCAGGCCGTCGAGCGGCATCAGGGCATCGGCCTCGGCAAAAGGCGCAAGATCATCTGCCCACAGGCCCACCACGTCCGGAGGATCGTTGCCGACGATCGCCAGCATCGCCTTGCGATTCACCTGCGACGTGTTGATGTAATGGACGAATATCTCTTCCTGGCTCTTGTTGAAGTCGTCGACCATCGCCTGGCAGGCGTCGCGCTCGAAGCTTGCCCACTTCTCCCAATAGGAGACGTGCAAGCGCTTGTCCCAGGTGCTCTCGAAGCCGGCATGACTGACCGGATCGAATTTCTCGAGGGCTGGTTTCGTTTCCAGAAAGCCCACAAGAAAAACGGCCGCTATTAGTGCCAGAAAGCCGAAATGGACTGTTCGCATGAACCCCTTCCAATCCCGCTATGACCACTATTGCAATTATATGGCAACCTATTAAGTATAAGGGATTTTGGAGCGCGTTACAAGATCATTTATCAGCGTTTGCATCGCATGAATCCGGATAATGGCACAGCGAGCCAGAGGCCAGGGACGTGTATTCCACTCTTCCGCACTCGCAAACCTTAAACCATTACATCGTTTTACATCGCCAACCGATGAATCCACTTGCGCACGCGGCTTTTTGCGGAGACAATAGATGCAGGAAAATGGCAGCAGGAATTCGTTGCGCGTTTTCCGATCAGGCGCCAACGGATCGCCCACTGGATTGGCAGGCGGCGGTCAATAATGGAGTAAGCGCGGACTGGGAGGTCCGCTATCGACAGCAATGAAGAAAATCGCGATCATCGGCGGCATCATGCTGATTGGTGCAGCCGCATACGGAATCATCAAGGCGATGGAAAGCGTGCACGGGGCCGGCCTTGGCACGCGCCATGCTTCGCACGCGGCCGCGCGCGAAGGAAGCGGCGCTCGTACGGCGGGCCGGCAGGCGCCCAAGCCTGACGAGATTAAGACCATCGAGCGCCTGCTGGTGCAGCAGGGCAGCAGGCTCGCGCGCATCGACGTCAACGTGGACGAGGGCGTGTCGGTGGTGCGGCACGAGATTCCATCGCCGCCGCCGCTCAGCGGCTTCTACCTGCGCAATGTCGCAGAACGCCGCGCCATTCTGCTGCAGCACAATGCCGCCGGCGGCTCGGCCGAAGCGCCCGGCATGCTGTCTGTCTACTCCACCGCAATCGTGCACAGCAGCGGACCGGACCGGAGCGTAAGGCTGCGCCTGCCCAATAGCGGATGGGAGGTTTTCGAGATCATTCCGCCCGATGCCGGCGCGCCCGCCGGGCCTGCCGCAAGCCCCGCTGCGGGCGAGCCGCCTGCTGCAAACATACCGTCCAACCCGCACAACAGGGTATCGCCGGTGGTTACTACGGTGGTGCGCGAGTTTGAATTCTCCGACGGCTTCATGCGCCGCATGCTTGCACAGAACGACGGCTGGCGGCTGATCTCGGGTTCCTGGGCGCTCAACCAGCACGGCGGCGGCATGCCCGGCAGCGATGCCGAAGCTGTGCAGAACGTGCAGCGAGCAGTGAATCCTTTTTCCGTAACCGGCTGGGCCGCGCCGGGCAACAGCGGCACTCTCGCGTTCGACACGCCCACTTCGCACGGCGACAGCTACCTGGTGGAGGCGCGGTTCTTCTTCGGCCCGTACCAGCCCGCGCCGCAACCGCCAGCCGTGCGTCTCGCTCAGATGCCCGTCGCAACATTCATCCTCGCGCAAGGCCGGCTCGACGAGCGGCAGGCGGGTATTGGCTGGTCTAGCACTCTCTCGCAATGGGTGCTGTGCACGCGCGTGGGATCGGAACCATGGAGCGTGCAGCAGGTCTGGTCAGAACGGCCGTTTACATCAAACTGGGCCCGCGTGGGGCTGGCGATCGTCGAGGG
>DATLAR010000067.1:0-37371 GCA_035527355.1 Planctomycetota bacterium | reverse complement strand
GCGTCTGCCGCGCCCGCGCCTCTATAGTCAGGTATTGCCCCTCAAACTGCTCCAATACGTCCGACGGATCAAACTCCGCCCGCAGAAACAGCTCTTGCAGCGAGCGCGGCGTGAAATACGAGCAATGCTCGTAGATGATGTCCCACACGCTCAACCGCTGCAACGTGTAGAGCGCGTTTGGCACCTCGAAAAACACCACCGTGCCGGTGCGCTCGCCCACCGCCCGCCGCACGCTCTGCATGAAACCAAGCGGCTGGGCGATGTGCTCCAGCACGTGCCGGCAGCACACGAGGTCGGCCGGATACGCGGCATGAAGCTCGGAATACAGCTCGGGCAGAATCGACACGCCCGCGCCGGCCCGCGTCATAGCCTTGCTCGCGTCGTAGCTCGGATCGAACCCCAGGCCGCGATTGCCGCCCGCCTCGGTGAGCAGCGACAGGAAATCGCCTTGGCCGCAGCCGATCTCCACGATGTCCTTGCCGTAAAGCTGATACCGCTCCACGAGCCTCAACGCCAGTTCCTCGGCGTAATGCTGAAACCGCGGCGAGAAGTTCAGCGAGTTTTCGTACTCCTCCGTATACTTCAGCAAGAGCGGATCGAAGGCCGTGTTGTAGATCAGCCCGCACCCCTCGCAGAACGCCAGGTTGATCGTCGACCTGGGCGCTGCAAGGGCCAACCGCGCCGTGGGCCAGAGCACGTTGCAGAAAACGGGCGCGCCCGTTGTCCTGAAAAAGCCCGTCATCTCGCTCTCGCCGCACACCGGGCACTGCTGCGGCACAGGCTGTTCGCTTTTTTCCATCGCACCTGCTCAACCGCTGATCGGCACAAGCTCGCTCTTCAGCCCCAGCCTGTCGAGATCGCGTTGAATCTCCTCCTGGTAAATCGGGTTCATTATCACGATATAGTCGGGCTTGTAATCGAGCAGGAACGCAGGCGACACGATCTGCTGGCCCGTGCCCGGCATGAACTTTCCATGCCTGTGCGGGTTTATATCCACCACGTATTCGATTGCGGCGTCAACGCCAAGCGTGGTAAGAAACGCCACGCCCTTCGAGCCCGAGCCCCACAGCACCATCCGCTTGCCGGTTTTTGCGGCGTGTGTGATGCGCTCGCGGAGGCGCTCGAGGCAGGCAGAGCACACATCCTCAAACGACTCGACGGCGTTGGCCACCTGCTCCAGATCGTCTTCCGCCTCGAGGATCGGACGCGACGGGCCGGTGGCTGGCTGGGCCATGATCAGCAGATACTGGCTGTCGTACGCCTCGCTCAGCTCGAGGATCTCGAATCCCGAAACGCGGAAGAGCCTCGCCAGCGAGCCGAGCGTGAAGTATGAGCTGTGCTCGTAGTAGACGTCCCAGAACGCGCCCTCGCGCAGCACGCGGAGCACGTCGGGCACCTCGAAAAATACCAGCGTGTCGAGGCGGTCGCCTATTGTGTGGCGGATCATCGACAGGAAATCGCGCGTGGGCGCTATGTGCTCGAGCGTGTGCCGGCAGCAGATGAAATCGGCCGGCAGCCCTGCGTACTTCTCCGAGTAGAAATCGCGGATGAACACAAGCTCGGAGTCGACCTCTTTTGCCATGCGCTCGGGGATGTAAGACGGATCGACTCCGATGCCGCGATTGTCGCCGATGCGATTCAGCAGGATCAGAAACTCGCCCTTCCCGCAGCCGATCTCCAGCACGTTCTTGCTGCGGATGCCATACTGCTCCACCAGCCTCGCTGCAAGGTCGCGCGCAAAGGAGGTGAACAGCGGCGAGAATCCCTGCGTTTCCTCATACCTGGCCGAATACTCGTGAACGGCGGGGTCGAACAGCATGTTTGCAATGAAACCGCAGGCCGCGCAGAAACCCAGCCGCAGGCTTCGCCGAGGAAATGCCAGGGCATCCTGCTTCGTTGGCACCAGCAGGCAGCTATGAACCGGAATGTCATCCACGCCATAGAACGTGGTCATGCCGTGCGAATGGCAGTTTGGGCAGCGGGCCGCATCATCCTTCACGCGCTCGAACGAAACCGCCGTTTGCCGAGTTGCCTCAGCCATCTATGCTCCCTCCTTCACACCGGGTATGCAGCCTAGAGAATCTGCGGCTGCGGAATCGCCACAATGAACTTCCCGCCGATCTGCCGGTAAGGCTCCTGCTGGTGCAGGATTTCATCCCGGAAGTTCCACGGCAGGATCACGACGAAATCGGGCTTTTCCTGCAGCAGCTTCGCCGGATCGCAGATCGGCACGTGCACGCCCGGCATGAACTTGCCCTGCTTGTGCACGTTCTTGTCCACCACAAAATCGATCACCTCGCGGCCCACGCCGATGTAGTTCAGCATTATGGCGCCCTTCGCCGCCGCACCGTACGCCGCTATGCGCTTGCCGCTTTGCTTCAGGCTGCACAGCAGCTCGCGCATCGACGCCTTGATCTGCTGCACCTTCTGGCTGAAATCTTCGTAATACGGATACTTGTCCACACCCAGCGTGGCCTCCTCGGCCAGCAGCCTTCGCACCGACTCGCCCACCGCTTCCTTGCGCTCGATATACAGCCGCAGCGAGCCGCCGTGGATCGGCAGCCGTTTCACGTTGTTCAAAAACAGATCATAGCGGCGGAACAGCCGGTCCAGCGCCGTTACCGAGAAATAGCAGAGATGCTCGTGGTAGATCGTATCGAATTCGCAGTGATCGATCAGGTCGCGCACGTACGGCACCTCGATCACCGCCACGCCCGTGTCCTTCATCAGTATGCGTATGCCCTCCACGAACCCGTTGGTGTCGGCCACGTGCGCCAGCACGTTGTTTGCGATTATCACGTCGGCCAATGTGCCCTTGTTGTAGAAATCCAGCGCCAGCTCTTTGCCGAAAAACGCGCACATCGTGGGCACGCCGATCTTCACAGCCTCCCGGGCCGGGCCGGCGGCCGGATCGATGCCCAGCACCGGCACACCCTTCTCAACGAAGTTCTTCAGCAGGTAGCCGTCGTTGCTGGCAAGCTCCACCACCAGGCTCTGCGGCGTGAGCCGCCGGCTTTCGATCAGGGAAAGCGCATTCTCGCGCGAATGCTGCAACAGCGTTTCGGAAAACGACGAGTAGTACGGATAGTCCTCGCAGAAAAGCTTCTCGGGCGGCACCGTCTCCAGAATCTGCACCAGCGAGCACACCGGGCAATACGCCACTTCCAGCGGATAGCGCTCCTCTGTGCCGCCGGCAAGCTGCTCCGGCGTGAGCAATCCGTCCGACAGCGGCATCGGGCCGAGGTCCAGCACCGGCAGCAGCGCCTGGCGTTTGCACGAGCGGCACGGAGTATGAAGGCATTTTTCGGCAAAATCCCGTTCTACGTTCATTCAATAGTCTCCTTCCTTCAGTCTTATGCGATTGCCGGCTGGGCGACACGGAAGCGCAGATCGTTTCCCAGCGTCTGCTGTTCCAGCAGCTTCTTTATGTGCCCGATCCTCTGGTAGCGCGGCCCCTCAAACTCCTCGAGGGTAAGGCCGTAATTGTTGTAGGCCTCGTAAAGCTCTCGCGCACCGGCACGGGCGGTCCATTCGGGCTTGTAACCCAGCACGCGAACTATCTTGTCGCAGTTCACGCGGTAGCAGCGCTTGTCGGGCGAGGCATCCGACGCAAACTGGAGGTGGCAGCCGGGCACCGTTTCGGCCACGATCTCGGCCAGCTCGCGAATGCGGTAGTTCTCCTGCGTAGCGCCCACGTTGAAAGCCTCGTTGTGCACCAGCTCGCGCGGCGCCTTCAGCACCGCGATGAACGCGGCCGCGATGTCGCGTATGTGCACGATCGGCCGCCACGAGCTTCCGTCGCTTTTCAGCATCACCTGCCCGGTGGTATACGCCCACGCCACAAGGTTGTTGAGCACCAGGTCAAACCGCAGCCGCGGCGACACACCGTAGGCCGTAGAGTTGCGCAGCAGCGTGGGCGAGAAATCATCGCCGGCCATAGCCGCCACGTCGCGCTCCACCATCACCTTCGACTCGCCGTAAGGCGTAACCGGATTGAACGCCGACTCCTCGGTGAGCAGCTCCTCGCCCCCTGCACCATAATTGCTGCAAGACGACGAGAACACGAACCGCTGCACGCCCGCCTGCTTTGCCAGCTCCGCCAGGCGCACCGAAGCCTTGTGGTTGATCTCGTACGTCAGCTCGGGGTTGAGGTTGCCCAGCGGATCGTTTGAGAGGCCCGCCAGGTGGCAAACGGCATCGAACCCTTTCAGATCATCGAGCTCCACGTCGCGGATATCCTTGCGCCGCGTCTCCACGTAATCCACCGTTCCGTCGCCGTAGGTGCAATCGGCAAACAGATCGCTGTCGAAGCCCGCCACGCCAAAGCCTTCCTCGAGCAGCATTGGCGTGAGCACGGTGCCGATGTAGCCGAGGTTTCCGGTAACAAGTATTCTCATATCCTCACTCCCACATTTTCCACGGGGGGTTCCCCTTCTCCCAGAGCTCCTGGAGCAGGCGCTTGTCGCGAAGGGTATCCATGCATTGCCAGAAACCGGAATGCCTGAACGCCATCAACTGGTGGTCTTTGGCCAGTTGCTCCATTGGCTCCCTTTCCCATTGCGTGTCGTCGCCTTCCACGTAATCAAACACGCCCGGTTCCAGCACAAAAAAAGCCCCATTTATCCAGCCCTCGTGCGTCTGAGATTTCTCCGAAAACTCGATCACCTTGTCGCCGTCAAAAACGAGGTGCCCGAAACGCGCCGGCGGGCGCACCGCCGTTACGGTTGCAAGCTTGCCGTGCGACTTGTGAAACGCCAAGAGCTCGCGCAGGTTCACATCCGAAACGCCGTCGCCCCACGTGCACATGAAAGTCATGTTGCCTACGTAAGGCTTCAGGCGCTTGATCCGCCCGCCCGTAAGCGTGTCGATGCCGGTGTCAACCAGATCGATCGTCCAATCCGGTTGTTCACTGCCATGCTTCACCACCTCGCCGCTGCGGAATTTCACCGTGAGGTTGCTCTGAAGGGCGCAATAATCAACCATGTACTTCTTGATATACTCGCCCTTGTAGCCCAGCGCAACCACAAACTCGTTGAACCCGTAGTGCGAGTAATGGCTCATTATGTGCCAGAGGATAGGCCGCCCCCCGATCTCGACCATAGGCTTGGGCTTTATATCCGTTTCTTCAGACAGCCGCGAGCCAACGCCGCCCGCCAGAATGGCCACTTTCATCGGCTCCTCCTTTAAGACACAGCCGAGGGCGGCTGTGCTACAACGGACACAGCCGAGGGCGGCTGTGCTGCAACGGACACAGCCGAGGGCGGCTGTGCTACAACGGACACAGCCGAGGGCGGCTGTGCTACAACGGACACAGCCGAGGGCGGCTGTGCTACAACGGACACAGCCGAGGGCGGCTGTGCTACACGTTTCTCGTTCGCGCACTCGATATCATTGGGCCGCTGTCGGCCCCGGCAGGTTCACCGCAGCCGAGCCCGTGAGCGGCTTTATGATCACCGGCCCGAAATCCGCCTGGCAGCGGTGCGCCACCAGCGCCACCCCATATTCGATCAATGGCATCACGTTTGCCGTATCGCCCAGTTCTATCCAATACTCCGGCTCCGGCGTACCGTCCTCCCACCACTTCATGTGCTGCCTGTAACGCTGCCGGCCGGCAGGCGTCGCCTCGGGCCACGTTTCGGCCACGATCCTATACTTGCGCCCGGGCGACACCGGCATCACCTGCGAGCTGGCGATGACAACAGCGGCCCGGTCGCCGTACTTCGCCGAGAATTCCGAGGCCACGCCATCGTAGCGCGATGCATACCACGCCTGGCCGTACAGCCATCCCCGCCCCAGCCGCGAGCCCGGCTCGTCGGGATGCCCGCCCCACAGCGTCAGCAAACCATAGCCGTATCGCACGCGATCGATCGCACTGCGGAATATCACGTCGGTTTCCACGCGCCTCGGCCCCGGAAATGAGCCGGCCACCACCAGGATGCGGTCGTATTCTTCGCTCCCCGGTTTCGGCCGCACTCGCCATTCGCCGTCTTGCCTGAACCGCTCCCACAAGCCGTCGGAAAGCTCCAGGCCCTCCGACGACCAGTCGACCCGCAGCGGCAGCACGATCGGCGTTGGATCGTAATTTATCGGCACAGTAATCACTTCTGCGCGCGACCGCCCGTACGCGTACGCCCTGATCTTCAGCTCGTTCATCCCTTTGCGCAAAACATCGGCGCGCAGCTCGATGATGAACGATCCTTCGGGCACACGCGGCTTCTCCATCTTCACGCTCAGCCAGTCGCCGTCATTCAACTGGTATTCCAACGCCTTCGCCAGTGAAGAAACGGTGCCGCAGACATTGACTGTGAAATGATCGGTTCGGCGGGAATAACTTCTGGAGGGCGTCTCCACCTCCACCAGAGAAAGATTCATCTGCCCCCACAAAACGTACACCGGGAAAGCAGCCACCACCGGCAGAAAATACAGTGCGATGCGCGGAATCCTGCAGCGGATACTCCCACAGCCCATTTTCCCCCCCTCGTTCATTGCACAGCGCCCAATGAATTCACCATCTAGTCGCCAGCAACCCGATACCGCCTGAAAACCTCGTGATCCTGAAAAAAACAATCCAGAAAATCGCCTTGGTCCATATCCCGCAAGATCGCCCAGCCCTGCGCCAGCCGCGTCATCTGCGACCTGTGCCTGTTCAGCGCCGCACGCTTGCGGTCCAGCACGTCGCGTATGCACACAAGATGCCGGAAATCCCTGACCAACTGCAATCCGCAACGGGAGCGAAAACTGGTTTTCCATATCTCCCTGGTCTGCCGGCGCATGTTCACGCGCACTCCCACCCACGGCCATTGGCGCCAAAACCACACCGGATACTCGTTTACCACCACATCGAGGCCGCATTGCCTCACCGCAGCCAGCACCGCCCTGTTGGTGGCAACGTGATCGGGATGAACGTCTCGGCCGCAGGGAATGTATATCTCCGCCGGCTTGTGCTTCGAAAGCAGATCGAACGCCCCGGCAACAGCCGCATCCTGCTGCTTGCCCACCTTCCCCTCCTCGAGCTTCAGCAGATACACGTCATCCTTTCGAAGCCCCAGCGCAATGCTTGCCGCCACACCCTCCTGCATCCTCAGCTTGCTCAGTTGGTCTGCCGGCATCAGGTTTCGATGCGAGCGGCTGCCGTCGGTCATGAAAACAATCTTGACGTCCGCGCCGGCCGCCTTCTTCTTGAGGATGGTTCCGCCGCAAGCCAGCGTTTCGTCGTCGAAATGCGGGGAAAAAACCACCGCCGGCAGTTGCAGGTCTTCGCGGCCGCACGGCCTGCCTGTGCGGCTCAGCAGCCAGCGGCAAAAACCGCGGGCACAGATTCTAAGCGGCGATCGCATCACTATCAGGTCTCCATTCAATCCGTCTGGCCGGTCTGTGCCGGCCGCTGCAGCGGCGTAACCGATACCGGGCCGAAATCAACCTGGCAGCGGCTCGCCAGCAGCGCCACCGAGTACTCCTGGTCGGGAAGCACGCGCGCAGTATCACTCAGCTCCACCCAATACTCGGGTGCCGGCTTGCCGGCGGACCACCACTTCATGCGCTGTCTGAAACGATGCAGGCCGTCGGCATCAATCTCGGGCCAGGTTTCAACAACGATATTGAACCGCTGGCCCGGCGCAATCGACACTCCCTTTGCGCTGGTCAGCGAGCACACTGCGCCGGCCCCTTCCTTGCGCGAAAAATCATTTGCAACGCCGTTATAGCGGGACGAATACCATACCAGGCCAAACAGCCAGCCCCGTCGAGGCCCCACACCCGGTTCGTCGATGTGCCCGCCCCACAGCGTCAGCACGCCAAATCCGTGCCGCGCCTCATTGGTCGCCCGGCGGAAGATCACGTCGGTCTCTATTCGGCGTCCGCCCGGGAAGGCGCCCGTAACCAGCACTATGCGGTCGTAGCCTTCCATGCCGGGGCTCGGCCGCACTCGCCGCTCGCCGTTCACCATGAAGCTTTCCCATTCGCCGTCGTAAGATTCCACCTCGCCCGACGACCAATCGGCAACGAGCGGCAGCTTCACAGGCGATGGATCGTAGTTGATCGGCACGCTCTTCACCTCCGCCCTATGCCTGCCGTACGCGTAAGCCCTGATTCTCAGCTCGTTCCTGCCCGGGCGCAGAAGCTCGGGGTGCAATTCTATTATGAAATGCCCATCAAGCACCCGCGGCGGCCCGCCTTTCACGCCCACCCAGTGCCCGCCGTTGAGCTGATACTCGAGCCGACGCACCAGCGAAGATAGCGAACCACAAACATTCACCGTCATTGGTTCCGCTCGGCGTGAGAATGAAGCCGGCGCCTGAACATCCACCAGGGCCAGATCAATATGCGACCAGATCGAATACAGCATAGCCACCATCACCAACGGCACCGCAAGCACCGCAAAGCGCGTAGCTTTCCTGTTCGTCCTGGCTGGTTCCTCGTTCATACCTTCCTCCGCCGTGCAGAAAGACCGTCACTGTCCGGCGTGCATACACCGCCGAACCCGCTCATAACATGCACAAATGCTCAGAAGTCGCCAACTTCTTTCCGTGCTTGTCTCCAGCGTTTGAAGTCCCCAACGTTGTACGTGCGCACGAAGTGCCGCAACCATCGCAACCAGCTTCACGGCTGCCGCCGGCATCACACCATCCGCACAGCTTCCTGTAGTGATGCAGCATATCCTCTGTGAGCCGCTCGAATGAAAAAAGCTGAACGGCCCGAGCGCGTGCCGCCTCCCCCATCGCCTTCCTCAGCTTTGCGTCTTCCAGCAGCCGCGCTATCGACCCCGCTAGACTCTTGGCGTCGGCCGGACCGACCAGCAGACCAGTCTTTCCCTCCTCAACGTACTCCGGCGTGCCGCCGGTGCAGGTGGAAACAACGGGGACGCCGCTGGCCATCGCCTCGATCGGCGGGTTGCCCCCGGCCTCATTGATTATCGACGGAAAGACGAAGATATCGGCCTCGCGGTAGAGGTGCACGAGCTGCCGGTGAGGCACCGGGGGCAGGAATTCCACGCGGCCCTTGATGTCGTCGGGCACGACGCTCTTGAGATGGGCCAGATAATCGCACTCGAACAGGGGGGCAAGGCGGATGACATGCGGTTCGTGCGCCACGCCTTTGATGAATTCGGCCGCAGTCGACGCCGCCGAACCCACCACCCTCAGCCGCAAACGCGGATACCTGCGCGCAAGACCCACGAAAGCCTCCACCAGCACGTGCACGCCCTTTTCCGGCGACACCCTGCCCACATACAGAAGCTGATTCGCGTCCCGCATGGCCGGATTCGGCTCCTCGGCAGGCCTGAAATGATGCACGTCGCGGGCATTATGAACCGTGACGCAGCGATCCATCACCTGCGGGAACACCTCGCGAATCTGCGACGATATGAAATCGCTGCAGCCGATAATCAGATCCGCCGCCGCCAGCCGCCGCTGCACCAGGAGCTTATCAAGCTGTACCAGCCATTCGCAGCTCATCCGCAGCGCAATCCGCGTTTCCGGATTCAGCGCTCGAATCACCCGAACGAACTGCGAAACGTTGAACACCTGCACCACGTCCATCTTCCTCTTGCGGATGTCCCACGCAACCTTCAGGGCGTACAGCAGGTAAAACGTTTCCCACTCGCTGATCCGCTCGCCTCTTTTCCTGCTCGTGAACAACTTCATCAGCTTATGGCAGCGCCGATCGGCCGTCACCGAAAAGCGCCGATACTCTACTCCCTCGAAGGTTTCACGGCTTCGCTGCCCGGCAGCCAATCTCGAGTACACCGTTACATCGCAATGCTTCGCCAGGCGCCGTGCCACCTCATATATCCATATCTCCACCGAACCGTACAATGCGGGCGGTACAATATGGTTCCAAGGCTGGCCGACCAACGCCACCCTCATTCTCCTCATTTGAATTCCTGTTCCGTGCCGCCCGCCTGCATTCCCTGCATCTTCCAGCGGCACGGCAAAAAGATGATGCCGAACCGGCCGTCGATACCCTTGCCGGAACCGTAAAAATCGGCCGCCTCCACGTCGAACGCGGCGCAGTGATCCAGCACGTCGTAAGCCGTTGCGCCCACACTCTTCAGCCACAGCGACAAGTAATACCTGCCGGGCATCAGGTTCAGAAAATCGATCACCAGGTCCACGTAGCCTTCCTTGTCTATCACCTCGGGAATATCCAGCCCAGCCGCCCACGTGCTAAGCGACGTGATCCGCGTGCCAAGATCGGAATATATCTGCACGCCGAAATGCGGGCCCTTCACCGGCGCCTCCGACATGTAATGCAGCCTTAGCACCAGGTTGTCTCCGCTGCGTATCACCTTCAGCGGCTGGCCATCCAGCCCGAAGAACTCGAGCGCGGTGAATTTTATCTCGCCCGATCCGCCGCGCGTGGCGATGTTGCGCAGGTCCAGCCCGCGTTTGCCCGCTCCGGCAAACGTGCCCAGATACGCCTTGATCACGTCCTTCGATTCCCCGTCCATCCGCACCTTTCCCTCGTCGATCCACACCGAGCGCGGGCAAAGGTTCTCGATCGCCGCAAGATTATGCGAAACAAACAGCACCGTTCTGCCCCCCGTGTGCAGGCTGTCCATCGTATCCAGGCATTTCTTCTGAAACTCCACGTCGCCCACCGCCAGCACCTCGTCCACCAGCAGCACGTCGGGGTCCAGGTGCGCGGCCACCGCGAATCCCAGCCGCAGGCGCATGCCCGACGAAAAACGCTTGATCGGCGTATCGATAAACCGCTCCACCCCGCCGAAATCAATGATCGCATCCAGCTTCGCATCGATCTCTTTCTTGCGCATTCCCAAAATCGAACCGTTCAGGTATATGTTTTCGCGGCCGGTAAGCTCGGAATGAAAACCCGTGCCCACCTCGAGAAGCGACGCGATCCGCCCCGTCACCTTCACCCGGCCCGACGTGGGATAGGTGATCTTCGAGAGCACCTTCAGCAGCGTGCTCTTGCCGGCGCCGTTGCGCCCGATGATGCCTACCACCTCGCCGCCCTCGGCCTTCAAGTTCACATCCTTGAGCGCCCAAATCGTTTCAAGGTTGCGCCTGTCGCCCGCAAACGGCCGCTTCGCGATGTTCACCAGCGCCTCGCGGAACGTCGTGGCGCGGTGCAGGTGCCCTATCTGATACTGCTTCGATACGTTTTCGACTACTACCGCAGACATGCATGCCCCTCGTTCTACACAATATCCGCAAAAATGCGTTCCGTTTTTCTGAAGTAAACGTTGCCCGCGATGAAAATCGTTGTGGTCATTATCATCGAAATCGCAAACATCCCCCAGTCCATCGTCCGATTTGCAAACAGCGTCGCCCTGAATCCCTCGATGATCCCCACTAGCGGGTTCAGCGCCAGCAGCGGCCGGAACTGCTCCGGAATTATGCTGGTGGGGTAGATTATCGGCGTGAGAAACAGCCATATCTGCGTCACGAACGGCAGCGCGTAGCGAACGTCGCGGTACTTCACGTTCAGCGCCGCAAATATCATCCCGATTCCCAGCGCCAGCATCACCAGCGGAATCAGCAACAGCGGCCACAGCAGCAGCGTCCACCTTGGCGTAAATTCATAGTAAACCATCATCCCCAGCAACACCGTGCTGGCAATCGCAAAATCCACAAGCCCGCTGAACGCCGACGACGCCGGAATAGCCACGCGCGGGAAGTACACCTTCGTGAAAAGGTTGCTGCTGGCCACCAGGCTGTTGCCCGCGTTCGTTATCGCCTGCGACAGATACGTCCACGGGATCAGCGCGCTGTACGTGAAGATCGGATACGGTATGCCGTCGCTTGGCATGTTTGCCATATTGCGGAAGAACAGCGTAAACACGATCATCGTGCAAAACGGCTGGATCACCGCCCACGCCGCACCCAGCAGCGTTTGCTTGTAGCGCACCTTCACGTCGCGCCAGATCAGGAAGTAGAACAACTCCCTGTATTGCCAGATCTCGCTCAAGTACTCGCTCATAAACGCCCTTCAAGTCAGATTCCATCATGAAAGCAGTATCGCCGCTGGGCCGCCGGGCCGCTCAAAGCCTGCCCAGCCTCAGCTTCACTGCGCGTTTCACCTCGCCCCCCATCGCCCTCCACCGCGGCAGCCAATGAGACATCGCCACCCAATAGCAGCGATACCTGTCTATCCTCCCGATAGGAGCCGAGCGAATGCCCTTCAGGTGCTCCCAGAACAGCCTCGTCATCCTGGCCACGGCCCTGCCGTGGTTGCGCGGGTCGAACCACGCCGCCACCTCCTCCGGCGTGCGATTGGCCTCGCACGACGAGTTCGGGTGGCGCCGTCTGAAAAAAAGGGGGTCGGGCACTTGCCAGAATTCGCCCTGCAGCGCAAGCTCCGCCAGCAGCACCATATCGGCCGATACGTAATTGCCCAATAGCCGCGTGGCCCTCATCGTGCTGGTGCGCGTCACGCCGAACACCGCATTGCACATCCTCAGGTTCTGCAGCACGTGGCGCAGCCGATGGTGCGGCCTCGCCAGCCGGATTTCCATCCGGTCGTCGTAAAGGTCCAGCTTCGCGTCGTACTCGTCTATCAGAATTGTTCGCGGATAGCACAGCGCCACCGATGGCGGGGCTTCGTCCAACACCTCCACGCACCGGCTGAGGTAGGTGGGTGCGTACATGTCGTCGTGCGCCGCCCACTTGAAGTAATAGCCCGAAGCCATCTGCAGCACGAGGTTGTAATTGTGCGTGGCGCCCATGTTCCGCTCATTTCGATGATAAACGATCCGGCGGTCGCGCGCCGCGTAGTCCTTGCAGATTTCCGCCGTGCGATCAGTCGAGGCATTGTCCGACAAAATCAGCTCAAAGTCCTCGAAGTCCTGGTTCAGCAGCGAACCAAGCGCCTTTTCCAGGTAGCGCTCGCCATTGTACACCGGCAGCCCTATGCTCACTCTTGGGGCCATAGCGTTGTCCTCCCTGTTCGACCATATCTCGGCAAACATCTCCGAGATTCCGGATTTCTCCAGCAGCTTCATGATATCGTCACCTCCAATCCCAAATCGCTTACATTGAAGCCGAAGAACCTCGCTCGCCCGTTCACCGGATTATCGTCGAGCAGCCGCCGCACCTTTCGTGCGTCTTTTTCGCTTCTGCACACCATCAGCAGAAAACCGCCGCCGCCGGCGCCTAGCAGCTTTGCGCCGTGAATATGCGGGCGCACCCGCTCCAGAATCGCCTCCACCTCGGGCGTTGTGCTATCTGGGTCCAGCGCCGTGTTCAGTTTCCACGCACTGTCGATCAACTCCCCGAACGTCCTGGCGTCCTTGAGGCTCAGGGCGTCTCGCATCTCGTCGGCGAGCGCCCCGATCTGTGCCAGCGTCCGCATCGCGCTGCGATCCCTGTCCAGATACCTGCCCACCACCTGCTGCAGGATGTTCTTTGCCACGCGCGTGATCCCCGTGTAATACAGCAGCGTACTGCCGTGGTTCAGCGTGGGGCACACAAGGTCCGACGGCAGGTAGTACGCCAGCGGGTCGGGCTGCAATCCCGGCCGCGTCGACGCATACTTCGTGCCCGGCAAAATCCCGCCCACCTGGTCCTGCCAGCCGCCTCCCGTGCTGAGCATCTGCTCCAGCCGCAGCACTGCGTTAAACAGCTCGCGCCCCGCCAGCGGCCGCTTCAGCGCCTTCGCCAGCGCCGCCAGCACGCATCCGCCCAGTATGCTGCTAGTGCCCAGCCCCGATCCCTTCGGAATCGCGCACAGTGTGGAAATCTCCACACCCGCGCCGCTCTCCTCCAGCATCCGCTCCAGCGTAACGTCCGCCGGCCACGCCGCCGTCTGCGGCGAGAAACCCATCAGCACCAGCGATGCCTTCACCAGAGCAAAACCGCTCGTCGCGTTGCAGTAGTCCGTCAGGTCCTCAAGCGTGCGCACCTCGATCCGTTTGCCGAGGTCTATCGACCCGATGCGGATTACAGGTTCATTTATCGGCCGAACATAGACGTGAATCGGTTGTTGACTGTTGAGGCAAACGGCGGTATTTACCACGCGCCCGCCCCACTCCAGCGTATACGGCGGCGTATCCGACCAGCCGCCTGCAAGGTCCAGCCGCGCCGGCGCCCGCCCCCACACGATCTCATCGCTTCGCAACTGCATCCTGGGCCGCTCAGCCGGCTCCAGGCCCGCCTGCTCGGGCTCGCCCGGCATCATAGCCGCCGAGCCGATCGTCTCGGCCACCAGCGAAAACGCACGCGCCTTCAAACGCGCCGGCTCAAACGCCCAAGGCTGCTCCGGCCCTGCCAAGCCGCCCGCCCAAAACGCCGGCCCCGCCGACTGCAGCCGCGCGGCCACACCCGCCATCTCGCCCGCATTGCCCGCCGCCTCCAGCGCCGTGCCCAGCGAATGCAGGATGCGCACCGACTCCAGCACGCGGCTTCGCTCGCAACCGCCGCCGGCCGACATCTTATGGCACTCGCTCGCACGCATCATCATCTGGGCAACCACCTCAAACGGGTCATCCGCCTCCGAAACCCAGCTCGCCAGATCCTTCGCCGAAAAACCCGAATCCAGAGCCGTAAGCCGCGCAACCGACCTGTTCAACTCGCACAGGCACAGCCGCCGCCGCATCAGCAGCTCCGCATCGTGATCCACAAGCTCGGCCATTTCGGCCAAGCTGAAACGCGGCGCCTGCCGCCACGCCTCTTTCTGCTCCACCGCCGCCAACTGCGGCTCCTGCATCCACAGCCAATCCCACACCTGCGGCTGCCCCTGCACTATTGGAAACACCCTCGCATTCCACAGCGAGCGATCCGCCTCGGCAATCCACTCGGGCCACAGGTCTTCGTCCCGCGCACGCATCCGCTGCATCCACACGCCCATCGGCTCGTTCAAACACGTGGCCGTGCCCGAAACCACGCTGCCCTTGAAGGTGTCGTTCACGCCGTAAACCCGCACAAAGAACCCACCGGGCACGCCCTCCGCCGGCCGCGCCGCAGCCACGTCGAGCGCCACGCCCTGCCTCAGCGTCAGCGGCCTGTCCACGTTCAGCCCCACCAGCAGGTTCTCGCCGTCCAGGTGCACGTCGGCCGAAATCCTGCAGCCCTCGATCCACGCCAGGCCGCCGGTCACGCGCCCGCCGTCTACCAGCGAATTGACAATCATCGGCTGCGCGGCCGCCGGCTCGGGCCTTGCCGCCTCCAGCAGCATCCTGGCCGATTCGATCACGTGCCGCGACGTGCCGAAATGCAGAAAACGGCATCGAGGCAAGAGCTTTACGTTGAATGGGGTATCACGGATGGAATCGAAAATCACCCTCAGCGTATCGTCGGGCACGCGCGAACCCGCCGCCCTCACCTGCTGCACGTAATGCTGCCAGGTAGCCTCGCCTCCCAGCGCGCACGCCACCTCGCGATACATGTCCAGCCCGCTGTTCCAGATCGCCTGCATCAGCGGGTTGGGCGATTCGTGCAGCGGGCACTGCACCCTCGCGCACGCGCGGCCGCCATCGTCAAACACGTCGAACCCGGCCGCCGCCATGAGTTTCGCCGCAAAAACCATATCGTACGCAAAAAGACCCACATCCAGCATGCACCGGCCGAATTCGTCCACGGCGCACGCCTCGCGTTGCGCCTCTTCCGACGGCTTCTGCAGAAACACACGCACCAGCCCGTCTGCCCCCGCCACAAACACCCCGTGCCCCGCCGCCTGCGCCGGCGTAGCGTGGCACGCGGTAGCGCACACACCCGCGCCCGAAAGCTCCAAATCCGCCGGATCGAACATCACCAGCACGTCGCCCGCCGCGATCACCGCCTGGCCCGAGCCGTCGGGCGGCGGCGCCAGATTCACATACACCGACAGCAGCCGGTCGAGCAGCGTGATCGGTTCCACCGAATCGCCGCGCACCGGCAGCGGAATGAAAGCCTTGCCGCACGACGCGTATGCCGGCACGCGCCGCGAATCGCCCCCCGCGTGAATTATCAGCACGCGCAGCCCCGCCAGCAGCGCCTCCAGGCGGCCTTGCGGCGTGCCTGCCGTCAGCGGCGAGCTCGCCCGCAGCTTCGACGCCGCCGCCGCGAGCGCGAAAATCGTGCTGCCCGCGCTACCCACCCGCCGGCCATCCGGGTCCGGCACCACCAGCACCTCCCGCACGTCGCCCAGCAGGTCCAGCCGCTGCCGCCGGTGCAATGCCGCCTCATACCGCCTCGCCTGCGCCTCGTTCGACGCCGTCAGTACAAGCGCATCCCATTGCCCGGTTCTGTGCTTGCCGAGCATATCTCCCTCCGATCAACCGTTCTGCACGCCGCCATCAATCGGTGTGGAAAACCTCCTCCAGCGGCGCCCACCAATCCTCAGGGCCCGCCGTATCCACGCGCTCCTGGCACGGCGCCGTAAGCTGCCACCACTCCTGCGTAACCGCATCAGCCGCCATCCGTTCCACATCGGCCCCGTAATTCTCGCCGATATACTCGAAATACCCGAACAGCACGCCATCGCGGTGGAAGATGGTATAATTGCGGATGTTGCAGTTGTAGATCGTCTTCAGCACCGCCGGCCACACCACCTGGTGCAGCCGCTTATACTCCTCCAGCCTCTCCGGCCGCACACGAATCACCCAACCATGCCTTCTCATATGCACCTCCTGTCGAACGCCTGTACGCGGCGTCTTTAGACCCTTGGCTCCCACTCCTACTCCACATTCCCCTCGGGCTTGCCATCGGGCGGCTGCCCGGGCACTCCTTCATGACGGTACAGGACGCTCCACAGCCGCTGCCGCAGCACGCCAAGAAGGAACAGCGGACTATCGAGATTTCGCCGCCACATCCTTCGCGGAGCGCAACACAGCCGATAAAGCCATTCCAGCCCGAGCATACGCATCCAGCGCGGCGCCCACCTCGCCGTACCCGCGTGAAAATCGAACGCCGCACCCACACCGATCATCGCCGCCGCCTGCACACGCCCCAGGTGCCCGGCCATCCATTTCTCCTGCTTCGGCGCGCCCAGCCCCACCCACACGATCGTCGCACGCGCCGCATTCATCCGCTCCACTATCTCCGCGTCTTCTTCGTCGGTAAGCTTTCTGAACGGCGGACACAACGAGCCGGCCACTTGCAGCCCCGCGAATCTGCTCGACAGCCGTTCGGCCAGCTTCTCGGCCACGCCGGGCTTTCCGCCGTAAAAGAAATGCCGGAATCCAAACCGCCGCCCCCAGTCGCAGCAGTTCAGCATCAGCGCAGGGCCCGTTACGCGGCCGCTATGCTTATAGCCCAGCAGCCTCGCCGCCAGCACCACGCCCACGCCATCGGGCAGCACCAGCCCCGCACTTTTCGTCGCCAGGCACATCTCGCGGTCGCGGCGGCACAGCATCACCGAGTGCGGATTCGTTACCACCACGTAATTCTGCTCGCCCTTCTCGCTCCACTGCTGGATCGCCTGAATTGCGCTTTCGCAACTGATCAGGTCAAACCTCACGCCCGATATCGTTCTGCTCATTGCCGCTCCATCTGCCCTGTCAGGAGCACCGCGCCTTTTCGTAAATCGCCAGTAGTTTCCTATAGCAGCGGTCCGGCGAATACTCGCGCTTCACCTTCTCATAACCGGCCCGTCCCATCGCGCGGCACTCGTCCGGGTGCGTCCACAAATGCATGATCTTCTCTACCAGATCGTCGGCGTTGCCCGGCTCAAACAGCAGCCCGGTCGCGCCGTCGTCCACTATCTCGGGCAGCGCCCCCAGCCGCGACGCAATCACCGGCTTGCGCAGCCCCATCGCCCTCGCCACGCCGTTCGGAAATCCCTCGTACCACACGCTGGGAAAAACCAGGAACCGCGCATTGCGGAAGAAATCATCAAGCTTGCGGCCCTCGATGAACCCGTGGAATTCAACGTTTCGCGGCGCCCTCAGCACAAGGTCCGGCATGCGCGACGTCTCGCCGGCCACCGCAAACTTGCAGTCCGGCAGGGCACGCGCGGCCTTCACAAAATCCTCGATGCCCTTCTCGGGGCTCAGCCGGCCCACAAACGCGATCGTGTCGCCCCTTGTCTCTTGCTCGCCGGGCGGCGTGTTCACCATGTTCGGCAGCACCTCCACGCGGTCGGGATCGATGCCCCCCGCGATGAATCGCTGCCGCTGAAACTGCGACAGCACCACAAACACGTTCACGTTGTCCACGATCATTCCCGTCAGCCCGGCCGCGGCCGTTCGCACTGCATAGCCGATGCTCTTCAGCAGCCCGCCCTCGCAATTTCGCAGCACGCACCACCACACGCGGCCCCCTACGCAGCGCTTGCAGATACGGCCGCGGCTCAGGTGCAGCCCTGTTGGGCAAAACAGCCTGTAGTTCGGGCAGCGCATCACCACCGGCACGCCGCGCTTGCGGCACGCCAGCAACACCGACGCCGACAGCAGCGGATACAGGTTCTGCACCTGCACGATGTCCATCTTCTCGCGGTCCAGTATCCTTCCCATTTCCAGCCGCGAGCGAATGCTGTATATGCCGGAAAAAAAGGCCCGCACCTGCCCAAACCTCGCCGCGTGAATGTCCGACGACGACCTCAGGAACCACCGCACGTCGTGCCCGCGTTGCCCCAGCAAGTCCGCAATCGCCTGCACCGCGTGCTCCTCGCCGCTGGGCCTCGCGTATTCATTGTGCGCCATCAAAACACGCATGCGGTCCTCCGCCGGCAGATTGCTGCCGATCATTTCTCGCGCGCCCCCTGCGGCGTGTTCAGCTCCGACGTTATCCACCGGTGCTTTCCAGCGGCCGTGCGCTCCAGGCTCTCCACCCTGCGTATCTCCACGGGCACCGGCCCCAGAATCTCGCCCACCTCCCGCGCGATGCGGGCCTTCTCCGCTTCCGCCAGGTCGTTGCCCGAGCACGTTTGTATCTCTATCGAAATGCTGAAGTCGCGTTTCTGCCGCACCGCGAAAATCGCCACGTCGGGCAACTGCTTGATGATCTGCGTCACCGCACCGCCGTACACCACCGCGCCGCCCGGCCCGTGCAGCATGTCGTAGCTGCGGCCCTCCACGTTTGCCAGCATCTCCCAGCCGTTTGCACCGCGCATCAGCGGCGCCGACGTCATATCGCCCACCTCGTACCTGAACAAAGGAAAACCGGTGTCGCGCAGTTGCGTAACGAGTATCTCGAATCCCTCGCCGCGCGGCACCGTTTCCACGTATACCGACCTCTCGAAAATCCTGTATCCCCCCCGCGGGTGCTCGTAGGCGATCATGCCGCAGTCGATGCTGCCATACTCGCCCGCGCACGGGCAGCCGAAAACCTCGCGTATGGATTCGCGAAAAGCATCTATAACCGGCTCGGCCGCCAGGAACGCCGCCTGCAACGGCCGCGGCAGCGGCTCGCGCCCGCGATTCGCCAGCGCAAGCAGATGCGCCGCCGACGCATACGCATAAAGCGACTTCGGCCCGAATCCCGCGATCACGTCGTAATACCGCCGCAGCGATTCCGCGTCCAGCTTATACGCCGTGAAACGGATGCGCCGCCGAAGCTTGTCCACCAGCGGAACCGCGATCCTGCGCACGTTGCCCGCCAGCCCGCTTCCGTGCGACCGCTCATGCCCCCAAAGCATCGCCTGCCTGTCAAATGGCTCAATACCCCACCACGACCGCGCCCAGTACTGGTCGCGCAGGCTCTGAAGGTGCCCGCGCAGCCCCCAAAACACACGCACCGGCACTCCGGTCGAGCCGCCGGTGGCCATCCACTTGCCCCGGCGCCAACCGCACAGCTTGAAACCATCCGCCGCCATCCGCAGCGCCGATTTCGGCGTAGCCGGCACCAGCGACGAATACTCCTCGAACGATCCGAAATGATCCGGCAGCTTCAGCCGCCGCGCAAGCTCGCCGTAATAGGGCGAGCCATTCACCGCCCTCACCCACGCGCCGTTCAGAAGCTGCAGCCGCAACGCCTCGCGCTCGTTCTTCGGCCGCGCAATGAAATCATCGCGAGCCTGCATCTCGCGCGAGAGCTCGCGAAACCGCGGCACCAATATCCTTACAAGATTCACGCAGTCAAACCCTTCTTCCTCCGCCTTGTCATGGCTATCTCGCACGCGCGCACAATCGACTCCGCCGCCGTGCACGGGCTGTGGCGGCTCACGATCTCCTTCGACCGCCCCCCCATCTGCCGCAGCCGGTCCCTATGCTCCACGCTCAGCTTCAGCACGCGGTGCACGTCGTCGCGGTTCAGCGGGTCAAACACCCAGCCGTTGTTGCCCGGATCGATCAGCTCGGGCCAGCAGCCGTTGTACTGCGAGCAAAGCACCGGCAGGCCGCACGCCATCGCTTCGGGCACCACCAGGCTCCAGTTATCCTCCAGCGTAGGCATCACAAAAGCATCCGACGCCGCGTAATATCGCGCTATCTCGTCGTATTTCACCCTGCCCAGAAACCGCACGCTCTGCAGCCCAAGCTGCCCCGCGAGCGCCCGCAGCTCCTGCTCCTCGCCGCCCTCGCCTACTATCAGCAGCGTGGCAGCGCGCGGATCGCTGTGCTCCAGCAGCCGCCACCCCTCGAGCAGCTCGCGCACGCCCTTGCGCCTGATCAGTTGCCCCACATACACCAGCGCCAGCCCCTCCACGCCAAGCTGCGCCCGAAGCGCGTTTCGCACATGCGGCGGCACTTGCTCGGCCTGCCGCCGCAGGGCATCCGTGTCGGCCGCCATGTGGCCGGTTACGATCCGCCCCTCCGGCACGCCCAGCCAGCGCGTGTATTCGGCGCTCAGCCGGCCATTGCAGCAAACCGCGTCAACCAGCTTCACCGCCGCACGCCTGTAAAGCCTGCGATACCACTGCGCGCCGCGCTCGGTATGAAACGTGCGCTCGTAGCAAACCACCACCGGCACCCGGTGCCTCAGCTTGTGCAGGATGGCAAAAAATGTCCACTTGAAGAACCCGTCGCTTATCACCACGTCCGGCCGCGTTTGCGCCAGAGCCTTCAGCAGGCCGGGCTGATAGGCGATGCACAGCTTCGCGTTGGCCATTTCCTTCGACGCCCGCCCGTCGCCGATCCGTTTCTCGCCGCTGAGGGCAATTGCGCGCTCGCCCAGCGCCGCGGCCGCCTTCTGCTGCACGCGCGGCGGCGTCCACACCGCCGAATACAGCACGCTCAGCCTGCCCTCCAGCATCGAATCGAGCGCCTGGAACACCGGGATGCGATAATCGAGGAATGACCGCGCGAGGTAGGTGATCCTCGGAGGAGTCTTTTGCATGGCGATGCTTTCCTATGAACGTGCGGCGCAGCAAAGGCCGATCGCCGGGTCGTGCGCGAGGTCGGTCTGCGGCGTAACCACAAACAATACATGCAGCGCGAGCATCGAGGCAAGCACCACCGTAGGCGCCATCCAGATGTCGCCGATGATCGGCAGGCCCATGCTGTTTACGATCCCCGCGCCCATCGCGGCCGCAGCACCCACCGCTCCGGGTCGGGTCCATCGGGTAGCGTGCAGCGTTTCGCGAGTGAGCCGCAGCATGGCAGCCACCGCCAGCAGCAAGCCCGCCGCTCCCGTGCCCAGCAGCACCGAAAAAACGGAGTTGTGAGGATTTGTGGTATAGCGGAATGACGACAGCCGCGCCGATACGCCAAACCCGTTGCCGTAGAGCGGGCTCTCCTTCACGTCTTCCGCGTAGGCCGCCCATAGCTGCGTGCGGCCGTGCAGCGTGGCGATCTGCCCCTCGGTTTTGCCGGGGAAAACGATATTGGTGAGGAATGAGCCGCCCAGCCCCAGCGCCACCACCAGCAGCGCGGCCGCTATGCCGCCAAACACCATCCCCCAGCGTTTCATCAGGAATGCCGCCAGCGCAAAACCCGCAAACGCCGCAATTGTGCTGGCGCTGCTGGTGCCCAAAGCCAAGCCAAGCACCCCCGCCACGCCCGCCCATTTCACCGCCCCTGGCAGCTTCCGCCCGCCCGACATATACTCGCCCACCGCATAGCACGCGATCATCGCCGCGCTGGCGCTGTACGAGTTTGTGTGCCAATCGGCCAGCGACAAGCTGAACCCGTAGAACTTCACGTTCACGCCCATTCCCAGCAGCATCGTGAGCACGGCTATCAGCAGCACGCGCCGCTCGGCCTGCTCAAAACTGCTGCAATACGACAGCGCCACAAACACCGCAAGCAACTGGCTGAGCGTCTCCACCGAACGGAAAAACGAGTATTCCGGCAGCGGCGACCACAGCGCGCTCACCGCGCACAACGCGTAGTATCCTACCAGCAGCCCGGCCGACGCCCCCGCCATGCGCTTCCACGTTTGCCCCAGCCTGCCCGACACAAACAGCATTACCACGCTGAGCGCCACCACGCTGATTCCAACAAGAGCGCTCGTGTCGATGGCCGTGAATTCAGCGCCGCCGCGCTGCCTGATGAATACCGTCACCCTGGCCGCCAACGCAAGGATCAGCAGCCACAGGATCGCCGGTATGTTGCTTCCTGGGGCGGGTGCGATCAATCGGTCGTTTCGCATTTCAATTCCCTCGACAACATCACGAAGGACTGGTCCTTCGCAGGATTTGCCTGGGTGTATTCCTCAGCGATTCGGTAAGCACCATCAGCTTTGATTTCGTGTTTTCGCGCAGGCGCAGCAGGTTGCACACCAGCTTCCACCGAAGCTGGCCGCCATTCGCACCCAGCACAAGCGTTTCGTTGCGCCAGCTCGGGGCAAACTCCTGGCCATACTTCCGCACGATGCCCGCGGCCGAGGCGTCGTCGCCCGCCAGAATTCTGGAATGCGCAAACGACGCGGCCACGCGCGCCCGCACCACGTGAAAAGCCGCTATGTCCTTCTCCGCCAGCCGCGGCCGGATGCGTGCCTCCCACTGCTCCACCGTGGGGCAAAGCCGCCGCCGCGCCCTGTACTTCGCTGCCCATCCCTGGGCCGTTGCGGCCGCCGTGCCGTCGCTCACAAAATAGATGCTGGGGATGAAGCCCCATTTTCCGAAAGTGGCCAGAAAGCCCCAATACTCCAGGTCCTGGCTGATCCGCAGGTCTTCCCGCTGGTACCCGGCGGCCTCTATTACGCGGCGGCGAATGATGTTCGAGCCCGTTCTGATGTGGTCGTGCCGCGCCCAGAACCCGAAAAAATCGTCCAGTACCATCGGCTGCCTCGGCGCATCGGGCAACGCCAGCAGCGCCGGGCGGATTCGGTCCTTCTTTCCCCACAGCTTGATGATCTGCCCCGCGCTCACCGCGATTGGCTCGCGATGTTCGCGCATGAAAGACGTGGCCGCCTGAAGGAAGCCGGGCAGCCAGTAATCGTCGGCGTCGAGAAAAGCCACAAACTCGCCCTGCGCCATTTGCAAGCCCGTGTTGCGCGCTGCGCCCTGGCCCTGGTTTCGCTGCTCGATGTACTCGATGCGAGGGACGTAGCACTCGGCAACGGCGGCCGTGTTGTCCGTTGAGCCGTCGTTCACCACGATCACTTCCGTCGGTTTCGGCTCCTGCGAAATAATGCTGTCGAGGCAGCGCGAAAGCGAGAGCGCCGCGTTATACACCGGCACGATCACCGATACACCTGAAGCCTGAATGGCAGTTCCCTCCGCTATCACAGCCCGGCGTAATTCGCCAGCCTGGACCTGCAAGCCTGGCAGTGCTTCTCGCCGTAACTGAAACCTTCCAGATATCCTCTTCCAAAATGGTAGCCGTTTCCAAACGCGAGCAGCGGCATGTAAAGGAGCCCCGGCAGGTCGCCTTTTCGCAGCGCCATTGCCAGCCGCGACCACGTCAGTTGCTTCATCGCCGTGCGCAGGCCGGTAAGCGGCGCCACGAGAATTCTCGGAACACGGCCCTTCCTGTAGAGCCGGAAAGCAAAAGGCATTTTTATCGCCGCCTCGCCGTCGCCCCGGCCGTATCCGCGCTGCTCCTTCCAAAACTCGCGCAGGCGCTGCGGACGTGTCCAATAAACCATCGCTTTGGGCGCCAATGCCATCCTGTAGCCCGCGTGCAGAATCTGCCGCCCGAAAACCGAATCGTCCGCGCAGCGCGTCAGGTCTTCGGGCAGCCCGCCAAGCTCGCGCCACACCTTCCTGTAATACGCCACCGAACGGTTGCTTGGCACCACGCCGCGACGGAATGCCGGCCGCCCGCTCGCGTCGGCGCAAAACGGCCCGCCATCGCCCGCTATGTAATACTCCGCACGCGCCGCCGGCGACACCACGCTGCTCTCGTCCACCGCATACGCCCCCACAACCACCTGCACCGATGCGTCATCCTCGAACGGCCGCACCATCTCCTCCAGCCAGCGCGCGTCCAGCCGCACGCCCATATCGGTCGACACCACGCATTCGTTGTTGGCAATCGTGATGGCAATGTTGCGCCCGCGGGCCACCGAGCATTTCTTAATCCTCAGCCTCAGCCGCTTGTCTTTTGCTGCCCACGCGCGCAGAGCCTCCGTTGTGCCGTCGCGCGATTCGCCGTCCACCACCACTATCTCGTCCGGCGGCCGCGTTTGCGCCAGCACGCCGGCTCGCCAATTATCAAACGATTTCACCTCGTTCAGGCAGGTTGTAACAAGCGAAAACTTCATCGGTCTCCCTTCCGGTTCAGGTGGCCTCGGCCGCCGCACGGGCCGCCCCAGCCGGCATTCCAAGCTGCTCCAGGGCGTCAGTCCATGCCCGCATGTAGCCTGCTATCTTGTGGAAATAATCTCTCGTCTGGGGCGTCCAGATGAATCCTTCCTGGCCGTCGGCAAATTCCTCCAGCTCCTTCGATAGCGCCCTGTATGCGGCCGCGTAGGATTCGCCCGGCAGGCTCACGGTCGATAGCAGCGACGCCAAATCTTCGATTATCATTATGCCGGCCAGCTCCTGGTAAAGGTCGATCAGCAGGTTGTGCGTGTGGCGTATGTGATCGGCCACGGGCGTGCCGATGCGGATGCAATCGCCCACGGCATCCGCGCACACCTGCATGAAATAGCCCGAAAGGATATCGCCGAAACGATCCAGCCGCATCCCGCGCAGCTCCTCGCCCATCCGCACGTAATAATACGCGGTCATGGCCTCGCGCGAGAGTGCGGTGTTTTGCGTGTTGATAGGGCAGCGCACGCCCTTGGCCAGCGCCGCCTCGCGCCCGTCGGCGCGTTCCACTCGCGGCCTGCAATGAAGCCGCGCGATCGCATCGGTGTCGGGATCGTTGCGCCACAGCCCCACGTTCACTGCTATCCGCCCGGTTCGGCGGCCCTCGATCGTTGAGCAGCCACTGTGCCGCCGCCCGTAAGGAAAGCCCCTCGGATAAAGGTTGGGGTCCTTCGGTTCGAGCATGTCGCACAGGTTGAACCACCCGTCGTGGCCTGTGGCCTGGGGCAGGTCGGCCTCGCGGCCCACGTGCAGGTGCTCGCCCACGAAATCCACCCCCGGCAGCGGAAAATTATCGTCATCCACCGAGATCACCACGTCGGCGCCTTCCTCAAGCGCCATCAAGTAGCTCGCGTTGCGGCGGTTGTCGGAGTTCTCGGGGATCACGCCCTCCAAGCCCGGGAAGCGCCGCAGGTAGTCGCGCTGGGCCTCGATTGACAGAAACACGGTGGCAAGCCCCTTGCGCGTGGCATCGGCCGCGGCCTCGGCACTGTCGGCCGCGCTCTTGTTGTCGCCCGCCATATACACGCGCACCTGCCGCTCGCGCCCAAACTCTATGATATTCCGGCGGTAGTTTTCCAGGAATCCCTGCAGCGGAAAAATAGTGGTGGTGCAGAGCGCTACGTTCTTCGATTCGGAAACAGACATCTTGGTTTCCTGTTATTGAGCACGTCAAGAAAAATTCGCTCCATCGCCTCGCCGTATTTCTCATTCGAAAACCGCTGCTGCGCAATGCGAGCCGCATTCTGCCCCATCTCCCGCAGCAGGTTGGGCTGGGCCATCAGCCGGCAAATCTTTTCCGCGAGATCGCGGGTATCCCCCGAGCGGTAAAGCACGCCGTTCACGCCGTCCTGCACGAGTTCCGGCGTAGCGCCGGCGTCGGCGCCGATCACCGGCCGCCCATGCGCCATCGCTTCCGCTATCACCCGGCCAAAGGCATCGCCCCGCGAGCACATCAGCAGCGCATGCGACCGCCCATACAGGGCGGCCATATCCTTCACAAAACCCAGCATCTCCACGCGATCAGAGAGGCCGTGCGTGGCGATGTAGTTTCGCACCTCCAGAGTGTCCTCTTTCAGGCCCGTGCCCGCCATCAACAGCCGCACGTTCTTGCCCTCGTCGCGAAGCAGTTTCACCGCCTCCAGCGCCACCATCGGCTGTTTCCAGCGATCAAACCGGCCCACCAGCGCCAGCGTAAACGGCTTCGAATCGGGCACCGGGCTAGCCACCTGCAGCATACGCTGCAACGGCATCACGCCGTTGTGCACCACGTAGCTCTGCTTGCCGGAAAGCGACTTCGCAAGCTCGGTCTTCAACGCCTCCGATACCAGCACCACAGCCGAAGAGCACGACCGCACCCACGCCATGCTCATCGCCCGCCCCAGGCTGAACTCGCCGCCCACCGTATACTTGCCGCCGAGAAACTCGCGGAAATGCCACGTGTGCTGCGCCCCCAGCCTGCTGGCCAGCATCGAGCCGAACGCCGTTCGCGAGCTGTTTGTATGCACGATGTCCGGTGCAAAACTCCTGCACAGCTTCGCCGCCCGCTGCACGTAGATCAGGTTCAGCAGCAGCCCCTTGGCCGCCGATGCCAACCGCCGCGGGCGCGAGAAACCCTCCGGCGACATCCACCCCCGCCACGGCGTTATCGCGTAGCGAATTCCGTGCGCCTCCAGCTCAGCCACCAGCGGGCCCGTTCTGGGAAGCAGCACCATACACGAGTGCCCGCGCCCTACCAGATACTCTATCATCGCCAGCAAGCTGCGCGACGCACCATACAGGCAGTGGTCCTGGTGAACGAATGCGATCTTCATCTGCCTTCATCCCCCCGCGCGATCGCGCGATCAATTGCCCTCTTGCGTATCCGTCGGCGCCTTCTCAACAGATGCCAGCTTCAGGTCCTCGTCGGCCGAAAGGTCGGCCAGGCTGTTCTCGTCGATCAGCCGGCTGAAGAATTTCACGGTCAGCCCGGCCGACTCCAGCGTACCGTTCACCGGCACATCCACCTGCGCCTGCAGCGGGGCGCTGCCGCCGCGCCGCCGGATCGGCACCGTAGTGGTAATCATCTTGTGCGGGTTCAGGTGCACGCCGTCGCACCACAGCCGCTCGCTCGTGCTGCCGTCGCCATTTACGCGCTTCAGGCTCAGCCGCGACACGCCCATGTCCTTCGCAGCCTCGCACACCGCCTTCCACCACGAGTCGAAGTCGCTTGCCTCGCGTATGCGAAGCTGCGCGTGCTCGAAAACCTCGCGCTGCATCTTCGCCTCGCGAGCCAGCGTCATGTTATGCTGCAAGCTCTGCAGGCATTCCCTCAGCCGCACCGCGCCCACCACCTGAAACAGCAGCATCAGCAGCAGGCAGATGCACAGGAAAACTATCACCGTTGCCACACCGCGCGTCACCAGCAAAAACAGCCCCATCCCCGACGCCGCCAGCGTGGCGGCATAGATCAGCACCACCGCGTGGCGGTGCACCAGGCCATACTTGATGAGCCGATGGTGCAGGTGCCCGCGGTCTGGAGCAAACGGCGACCGGCGTTCGAGGAAGCGCCGCAGCATCGAAAAAAGCGTGTCGAATATCGGCACGCCCAGCGCCAGGCTCAGCAGCGCCAGCCCCTCCGACGATCCCGCCGCCGTAGCGCTCATCACGCCGGCGCCCGCCAGCAAAAAGCCCACAAACGTGCTGCCGCAGTCCCCCATGAAAATCCTCGCCGGATTGAAGTTGAACACCAGGAATCCCATCAGGCCGCCCATCAGCGCCAGCATCAGCACCGCCACCACCGGCTGCCCGCTGTGTATGGCAAATATCGCCATCACACCCGCGCCCGCCGCCGAAATACCCGCCGCCAGCCCGTCCAGCCCATCGATCAGGTTCACCGCGTTGCACAGCCCCACCAGCCAGAGCATAGTGAGCGGCCACGCCAGCCAGCCCAGCGGCCAACTGCCCAGCCCCTCCACCGCGATCACCCCCACGCGCACACCCAGCAGGCAAAGGGCCAGTGCCGCCAGCGCCTGGCAGCCGAATTTCACGCCGGCCTTCAGCGTGCGAACGTCATCGATCAGCCCCACAACCCCCACGAAAAGCGACGCCGCGATCAGCCCCGAAAACTGCTTCCACCGCGCCGCAAACGCCGTAAACGCCTTTCGATCCATTGCGATGGCCAACGCCACGCCCAAGAGCACCACCCCGATGATCGCCAGGCCCCCCGTGCGAGGCACCGGCGCCGTGTGCACCTTTCGAGCGCCCGGGCTATCCATTATGTTAAACGCTCGCGCCAGCCGCACGGCCAGCGGCGTGGCAACAAGCGCACCCGCCACGCAGAGAGTCCATATCAATGGGTAAAGAAGCATAATCTCCTGAGCCGGCATAGCCGGAAAAAGGCTTTGGCCTTTTGGGCTTCGGCCTTTCAAGCCTTCATACAAATGGACGCTTAGTCGATCACCTCAAGTTGCTCAGCGTCCACTTCCATTGCCGCGCCCTGCGCAATGAAGCTCACCTGCAGCACGAGCCGCGTTTTTCCGCAATGCCGGATCACCACACCCTCCAATCCCTTGAACGGCTCCGAAATGATCCTGCACCGCCGCCCCACCGCCGGGCATGGGTATGGCTCGAGCCGCGCATTGCTCTTCAGCGCGCTTTCGATGGCGCCTAGCTCGGCTACGAGCTTCGGCTGATCGGCCACCTTGATCACCTTGCATACTCGATCGGTCGTCATCGTCGTGTAACGGTCCTCCTCGGTGCCGCAGAAGAACAAGTAGGAGCTGAACAGCGGCAGCATGCTGCGGCGCTTCCGGCCGCCCGTGAAACTCACACGCTCCACCAGCGGCAGAAAATAGCCGACGCGACGCTCCAGCAAATTCCACGCCAGCGCCTTTTCCACGCGTGCCTTCGTATGCGCCACCCACCATTCCCCGTGCAAATCGGCCAGGCTGGTCGCACCGGGCGGGAGCATCGGCGGATTGTCTGAAAGCTTGATCACTAGACGTCATCCCTCTCGATCCTGCTGCGCCGGGCGCACTCCGCCCCTGTCGGCGTCTTTCGCCCGCGTGCCGGAAAAAGCCCGCTACTTCTTCGGCCGGCCCGATAGCCGCGCGATCAGCCGCATTGCCTCGGCCATCCTGGGATGCATCCGAAGGCACTGCTGCGCCTCCTGGATTGCCTCTTGCGTGCGGCCCATCTCTGCAAGCACGTCGGCCAGCTCCAGCCGCCACGCCGGTTGCGCCTGCTCGGTTGCCAGCGCCCGCCGCAGGTATTTCACGGCGTTTGCATAATCCTTCTCGCTGCGTTTCAACCTGGCCACCGAAACAAGAGCCTGTGCCGGCGCATCGGGCGCTTCCGCTTTCGCCTTCAGCAGCGCCACCGCCTCGGCCCGCGCCTGGGCCGCCGCACTGTTGCCCTGTGCGTGCTTCCCCAAAGCCGAAATCACCATCATCAGAGCATCTGCGTTGTCCTTTGCTGTTTGCACGGCGAGATCAGGTCGATGCGCCTGGCTTACATAAATATCAACAACGCTTGCGGCCATTCGGTTGTCCAGTTCCAGGCACCTCGTGAACTTCACCAGCGAATCGTCGAGCTTCTTCTCCGCCACGTCCAGCACGCCCGCCGCAAAGCACGCCGCCGGGTGGCCGGGCGCGAGCTGGTATCCGGCCCGGATGTGCGCGGCGCCCGCCGGTTCCTTCAGCACGAAATGCTCGAGCTGGCCCGCCAGGCTGTAGGCCGGCCCAAACGTGGGGCACAGCAGCCGCACGCGCTCAAGGCCGCCCACGATCTCGCGCGTCAGCGAAACCGTTGTCGCGTCGAGCGGCGCATCGCCCGAGCTCGTTCCGCTCACGGCCCGCCATCGCCAGGCGTTCAGCCAGTAGCCGTATTCCGCGTTGCCGGGCTGAATGGCAAACGCATTCGACGCGTGCTCGAGCAGCGTCTTGTAGCCATCGCCCACGTCTTGCCAGTTTGATGCCGCCAGCCGCGCCTCCGCCGCGCGCGCCTTGCTCCATTTTGCCTCGGCGGCCGCCGCATCCCATGCCGAGCTTGTGCTCCATAGCCACACCGGCAGCGCGCAAGCTACCCCCGCGATCCCCAGCAATTTCGACCCGGCCGCCGCCGTTTCCGTATTTTTTCGGCGCGACATGCTGCCCATTCCCACCAGCAGCGCGCACGTTACCGCCGCAAGGCCGGCGTTTGCCGGCACGTGCAGCGCAAAATCGCTCGCACTGTGCATCATCACCACTGCAAAGCCAAACCCCAGCCCAAACGCACCCGTTTGCACCGGCGCCGATGGCCTTCTTATGGCGCGCGCGTAGCCGTGCCACACGATAAACGCAAACACCAGCAGCAGGTCCAGCCCGATGAACCCCGTCTCCGCGAGCGCCTGCACGTACTCGTTCTCGGCATACTGAACAAGCCGCGGCTCGGCCGAATGGTCAAACATCGGATACACCACCTCGTGCGTGCCCAGCCCCGTGCCCACCAGCGGAAACTGCGCCACCGGCCGGCTCATGTTGCGGATCATCTCCCACCGGTTCCGGCCGACGGGCGCATCGCCGGCCGCCGCCAATCGATCCGACACCGCATCAAAGCCGATATAGAGCACGGCGCCGAAGGCCGCAATTGCCATCGTGGTAATCATCCAGCCGCGGCTTTTCAGCCCGCGCCGAGCCGCCAGCGCCGCCACCGTCAATCCCCCCGCCACCAGCATCGAAACAGTGCCCGCGCGGCTCAGCGACATGAAAATCGTTGCAGCTCCCATCAAGAGCACGCCAAACAAGAACCACACCGAACGCAGCGGCGGGCGCGTGAGAGCATCGGCCACCTCGGCCAGCGTGAGCTTGCGTCCGCTGAACCACTCGTGCAGCCGGATCAGCACCAGCCCGAGAGCGGCGCCCATCGACAGGTTCATGAACAGCGCGAAATGGCCGGTGCTCACAAACGTGCCCCCGGCCGCCTGCCCGCCCGGCACCGGCACGAGCCAGTAAATATTCCCGTTGCCGAAGAAATCCTGTGCCAGCGCCAGCAGCCCCACCACGCCGCCTATGCAGGCTATGGCCATCAGCAGCCGCTTCACCTGCTCGGGCCGCCGGTACACGTTTACCACCGTGATGAAAATGATCGCCGCCGCCAACAGCAGCCGCAGGTCGTGCGCGGTTGCATGCGTATAAAAACTCAGCGTAGTGGTTTGCAGTTGCTCCGCCGGCAGGTCTTGCAGCAGCATCTGTTTCAGGCTTGAGGTATTCGGCGAGATCGCGGCCACCGCGCCCTGCGGCAGCCGCACAAGCTGAAGGCCCGCCAGCGCGATGAACAGCCCCGCCGGCAGGTACGCCCACGTGCGCAGCAGCGTGCCGTTCAGCAGCAGCTTTGCAACCAGGCACGCGGCCATCGCGCCAGCGGCAAACACCACTACCAGCTCGCTCCACGCCTGCACGGCGCCAAACGCCAGCGGCATGAATGCGAGCAGGCTCACGGTCAGCCATTCCACTATCGCGTCTAACCTGGCGGCTGCCGTGTTTGTGGGAATCTCCCCCGCCCGATACGTCACCAGTGCCTCCCTCGCGAAATCTGGTTGCGGCTTGTTTGCTTTGCCTGCCGGAAAAGCCGGAGGCCAATCGACACAGACGGTCCTTGCTGCGCCGGAATGGGAATTCCCGCGCGGTGCGTATCAGAAAGCCGGTGAACGCCATTTGCGGCGGTTCAACGAATGGAATGGCTGCTTGAGTCGTGCGGCGTGAGAGCCGGCGGCCGCGGCCGCCGGCCCTCCACACCCGTTTGGCCGTCAAACCCCCGACGGAAAACTGTCGTTGTTCTTCTTGTTCGGCGTGTAACCGTACTCGAAGCCGTAGTAGCCGTAATCCTGGTTCTTCGACACGTCGTTCACCACCACGCCCAGGATGCGCGTGCCCACCGCCCGCAAGCCGTTGCACGCCTGCGCGGTTACCTTCCGTGCCGACACCTCCGCCCGCACTACCAGCAGGGCCATGTCGCACATTGCGCCCAGTATGCGAGCGTCGGCCACCGGGATGATCGGGGGCGAGTCTACAAGTATGCGATCGTACGACCGAGAGAGCTCATCGAGCACCTCGCTGAACGCCTTGCTGTTCAGCATCTCCGACGGATTCGGCGGAATCGGCCCGCACGGCAGCACGTCGAGGTTCTCGTTGGTCGTTCTATACACCGCGTCGTAAAGCGGCGCCGTGCCCGAAAGCACCGTAGAAAGCCCTTCCTGCCCCTCGATCTGGAAGATCAGGTGCTGCGAGGGCTTCCGGAAATCGGCGTCGATCAGCAGCGTGCGCTGGCCCGATTGCGCCATCGCTATGGCCAGGTTGCTGGCAAGCGTCGTCTTGCCTTCGCCGTAGATCGACGACGTGATGAGCAGCCGCTTGTCTTGCCCTTTCGGCGTGCCGAAATAAACAGCCGTGCGGATGGTCCTGTATGCTTCGGCCACGTTCGAGCTGGGCTCGAGGTGTATCACCTGCCCGCGCACCGCCGGCGTTTGCCGGCCCGCCATAGCAGGCACCACGCCCAGCACGGGCGAGCCCGTAACCTCCGACACCTCCTCGGCCGTCTTGAGGCGCTGGTCGAGCTTTTCGTAGGCCCATGCCATGCCCACGCTCAGCACCGCTCCCAGCACCAGCGCCACGCCAAGCACCTGCGCGCCCTTAACGCTGTTGGGAAGCGTATTCTCCGGCCGTGCAGGCTCGAGCACCGTAACGTTCAGCGCGCCGGCGTCTTCCGTGATGTTGATCTCCTTGATGCGGCTGTCGAGTATCTCGCACAGCCGTTCGGTGCGGCCCACGTCCGATTCGAGCGACGCATAGGTGGCGGAGAGGGCGTTGAAATGTTTCGCCTGCTCCTGCTGCTCATGGAGCAGCGCCTGTATGTCGGCCGATTTCTTGCGGGCCTTGGCCAGCCGCTGATTCACCAGCGCCATGTACTCCTTTTTCAGGGTGTCTATTTCTTTGCGCGTCTGGATCACCAGCGGGTGCTCGTCCGAATAATTCAGCTTCAGATCGGCCAGCCTTGTTTGCGAGCGCTGCAGCTCGGCGCGAAGCTGCTCGTTTTCGATGCCGCCGAAGATCGGCGACGCCGGCACCTCCTGCGCCACCATCTGCTGGTTCTGGATCATCGCCTCGGCCGTGGCAAACGCGGCCGTTGCTTCCACCGTCTCGAGCTGCGCCGCCGTCAGGGCGCCGCTAAGGCCTACCAGCCGCTGCGCCACGATGTTGTTGCCGTCGTTCGCAAACGAGATCACCCCGTTTTGCTTTTTGAACTCCAGCATCGCCGTGTACTTTTCGGCCAGCTCCTTGTCGCGTTTGTCCTTCTCCGTCTGAAGGATTCTCAGCACCTCCTTCGCCGTCGACTGCCGCAGGCCAGTGTTGTAGTCCAGGTACGAGTCCACCACGGCCGTCACCACCTTCAGCGCGTCTTCCGAGTATGGCAAGCTGGCCGACACCGCGATGATGTCGTCCTTCGCGCCCACGGTGGCCTCCACCGAATTCTTCAAATACGTGATAGGGCTGGCCACGCCTTCCAGCGAGCGCAGCTTGCGGATGCCCGGCTTGTCCAGCGCGCCGCTTATGATCGGCGTCGATTTCAGCACCTCGCACTGCGTGTAAAGGTAGTTGGTAGATTGATCGGCGAGCACGCCTTGGAACTGCGTAACGATCCTCGGGCCTTCCGGCTGCACGTATAGCCGCGCCGTGCTGGTATACGTGAGGCCGGTGTTGCGGATGTAAACGAAAGCCGCCGCCAATGACACCGCCAGCACAACGCCCACCATCGTCCGGTGGCGCCACGCGATCTGAAGCAGCTCGTTCTGGGCTGCGCCCTGCCGCACCATGCTGCCAACGGCCTGGGCGGCATCCTGGAATCCTTCCACTCGTTCCCATCTTTTTGCATCATTCATATTCGGAGACCTTTCGTTCTGCTTCAAATGTCATCCGGCTATTGCGCCATATTGTAATCCGCGCCGAAATTCACACCGGCGCGCGTGATTCGGGAAAGGAAGCTCGAAGTGCGTGAACCCGTTGTATGCTCCACGGCCACGATGTCGCCAGGGCGTACCGGCACATTGATCGCACTCGACGGGCTGGTGCCGCTGATGTTCACCCTGGCCTGCGCAACCTTGCCCTCGGGCGTTCTGCGATACACCCACACGTAATCCGGCGCGATCTCGCTGGCGCCGCCGGCAAACGCCAGCGCCTGCGCTATCGTATACGTCTCGTTCGGCGGATACGGGAACGCACCCGGCCTGCCCACCAGCCCCACCACCGTAAACACCTGCGCCTCCTGACCGTCCACCTCCACTATGTCGCTCGCCTTCAGCGGGATATCCTTGAACGGCGTGGCCATCCCCTTCACCGGCAGGTTCACCTTCTCGCTGCTCTCCGGGCTCTCGGCACGGCGGATGCGTATCGCGCCCACCGCGCCCGACCTCACCCCGCCCGCCTTCATCAGCGCGCCCACCAGCGTCATCTCGTCGCGTCGAAGCTCCTGCGTGCCCGGCCGCTCCACCGAGCCCAGCACCGTCACCGTCGAAAGGTCAAACTCCTCCACCTTCACCACCACATTCGGCGTGTGGTTCACAAAACGCGGGTGATACTCGCCCGCCAGCATTCCCTCCACCTCGCTCACGGTCTTTCCTTCCACCAGGATCTCGCCGAGGATCGGCAGCACCACGTTGCCATAGCTGTCTACGCGGCACATATACACCTTCGGCGGCGCCTCGGCGCCCGCCTCGTTTGCCAGCCGCGGCTGAATGGCATCATCCAGCGACACGGCCAGCAGGTCGCCAACGCCTATGCGATATGGCCCCGGCGACCCCTTCGCGTCGCTCAGGCGGGCCAAATCCACGCGCGCCATCGACGGCTCCTGCGAAAACGCCAGCAGCTCCGCAGGCGACGACACCCGCCCGCCGCATCCGCTGCAAACCAGAATGAGAACTGTGAATGCCAGACCTGCACACAAACCTGCACGGTTCATCGTGGTTCCCTCCTTCCCCATCTAACCGCATCGGATTCAAGACGTGAAACAGTCCGTTAAACCTCCACTCCTGCATTTTCGGCATTACAGGGCGCAGTTAAACTTGTGCCATCGCAAATGGCGTGGGCGCAGCATGTCGTAAAAAGCCATTCACCGCGCGCATTTTCCCGGGCCACGCATTGGCGAAAAAATCAGGCACCATTTCCAGCAGATAAGGGGCCTCTCGCTCGCCGGTCGGAATGCAAACCAGAGGGCGCACGGGGTGGGGCTCCATACTTGCGCAAGAGCCGCCGACCCGCGCCCGGCACGATTTTCCATTTGACAGCCCGCCGCGAGCGTATACAATGTAGCAATATCGCGATGAATCACGGGACTTTCCATGGAAGGGCGCCTATGCTGTCGAAAACACTTAGCACGGCATTGCTCGGCATCGATGCGTATCTCGTAGAGGTGGAAGTGGACGCGGCACGCGGCGCCGACCGCACGGTGGTGGTGGGCTTGCCCGACGCCGCCGTAAAGGAAAGCCTCGACCGCGTGCGGTCCGCCATTTCAAACAGCGGCTATTTTCAGCCGCAGAGCAGCGTGGTAGTAAATCTCGCACCCGCCGACACCCGCAAGGAAGGCCCGGCGTTCGACCTGCCCATCGCAATAGGCATGCTCGTTTCCGACAACCAGCTCGAACCTGTCCGAACGGCCGAGTATGCGCTCACCGGCGAGCTTGCGCTCGACGGCACCGTGCGGCCGGTGAAGGGCTGCCTGTCGATGGCCCTCGAATGCAAGCGCGCAGGCTTGCGCGGCCTCATCGTGCCCGAGCAGAACGCACGCGAGGCCGCCGTGGTCAAAGATCTGCAAATAATTCCCGCACGCACGCTTGCCGAGGCCGCCGGTTTCATGTGCGCAAAACTAGACATCGCACCGCAAGAGATAGACATCCACTCGATCTTCGAGGAAGGCATCCAAGCCGATATCGACTTCAGCGACGTGAAAGGCCAGGAGCACGTGAAGCGCGCGCTCATCGTGGCCGCGGCCGGCCACCACAACATTCTGCTGATCGGCCCGCCCGGCTCCGGCAAGACGATGCTTGCCCGCCGGATACCTTCGATCCTGCCCACGATGCAGGCGCAGGAGGCGGTGGAAACCACGCGCATTCACAGCGTATCCGGCCTGCTGCCGGCGGGGCGATCTCTGGTGGTCACGCGGCCGTTCCGCGCGCCGCATCACACGTGCAGCAGCGCGGCGCTCGTTGGCGGCGGCACCGTGCCAAAGCCCGGCGAGGTGTCGCTCGCGCACAAGGGCGTGCTGTTCCTGGACGAGCTTCCCGAATTCTCTCGTGCCTCATTGGAGGCGCTGCGCCAGCCGCTCGAGGAAGGCACCGTAACCGTGTCGCGCGCGGCCATGCGGCTCACCTTCCCCGCCGAAATCATGCTGATCGCCGCGATGAACCCATGCCCGTGCGGCTACTATGGCGATCCAAAGCGGCAGTGCCACTGCTCGCCGTTCCAGGTGCAGCGCTATATGGACAGGATAAGCGGGCCGCTGCTGGACCGCATAGACATACACATCGAGGTGCCGGCGGTGAACTACCGCGATCTTCGCAGCGGCGACGGCGGGCTGAGCTCGGACGACGTGCGGCGCATGATCACTACGGCACGCGCCCGGCAGGCCGAGCGCTTCGCCGGCAGCCGCATCACCGCAAACGCCACGATGAATCCGAAAATGATCAAGCAGCACTGTGCGCTCGAAGCCTCCTGCGAAACGCTCATGGAGCAGGCGATGGCAATGCTGGGGCTGTCTGCCCGCGCGTATACGCGGATTCTGAAAGTTGCACGAACCATCGCCGACCTCGACTCTTCCGAAAACATCGCCGTCCATCATATCAGCGAAGCGATCAATTACCGCAACCTCGACCGCGCGATGTGGAGGTGAGAGGGGGCAGGCCGTTACGGGGCTCTTCCCGCCTGCTATAGGCAAGTGGTGCAGGGGGGCTTGCCCCTGCGCGCGATAGAAACGGCCGCGCGGCGTAGGCGTTACTTGGAGAGAACGGTTCGCAGGAAGAGCACGATCTGCTGTGTGGCGGTGGTGCGGGGCGGCAAGTGCAGGTGCATCGTTTCGGCGTCGATGATGCGCGCGGTGTATGATGTGCCGGCGAAGAGTTTGTGGATGAGGCTCGGATCGGCAAACTTGACGAGCAGGAAATCCTTGCGCCGGGCGATGTATCTGATGCCGTGGCGCGATGCGAGCACGCGCAGCCGGTGCCGCTCGAGCAGGTTTTCAACGGGGCCGGGCATCGCGCCGAAACGGTCGGCCAGCTCGTCGGCCAGCTCGTCGATTTCCTCGAGTGCCGTGGCCGAAGCTAGGCGGCGGTATACGCCCATTTTAAGCGAAGGATCG
>DATLAR010000066.1:0-7819 GCA_035527355.1 Planctomycetota bacterium | reverse complement strand
GTAGGCCACGGCGATGGCGGGCATGTTGCGCCTCGAGCGCACGCTCACGATCATCTTGCGGAAGAGGCTGTCGTAGTCGCCCACGTACTGGCCCACCACGCGGTAGCGGTCTTGCGAGGTATTGAAGCCTTTGATGATGTTCGTTATCACCTCGCCGTTGGGGCCGCTTTGCGTATGCCAGAACATTACGACCGTGCGGGTGTCCTTTTTGCCGCAGCCGGCGCACACGAGCATCGCAAGCAACACGATTGCGCGCAGCAAAGTTGAGGGCAGCAGTTTACCTGCGCCTGATTCTTGGCTCGTGGCTTTCCTGATGTTGTTTTCTTTCATCCCTTCAACCCCACGCCCGATACGCCTTCGATGAACCATCGCTGGAGGATGAGGTAGATTATCACGATCGGCGCCGTGGTGAACGCGCATGCGGCCATGAGCAGTTGCGTGGCCGATTCTTCTCTTTGCAGGAAAGTGGAAAGCCCCACCTGCAGCACGCGCATTTTTTCGTCATCGGTAACGATCAGCGGCCACAGCAGCGAATTCCAGCTTCCGATGAACGCAAAGATCGCCACCGTAACCAGCGCGGGCTTCACCATCGGCACCGCCACGTGCCACAGAAACTGCCAATGCGAGCAGCCGTCGATCTGAGCCGCGTCGAAGTAATCGCCCGGCAGCGACTGGAAGAACTGCTTGAGCAGGAAGATCGAGAAGACGTTTGCCGCCCAGGGCAGGATGAGCGCGGCGTAGGTGTTTTGCAGGCCCAGCCGCTGCACGATCAGCGAGTTTGGGATCAGGATAACCTCGAACGGAACCATCATTGTGGCCATGAAAATGCCGAAGATGATCGCCTTGCCCCTGAATTTCAGCCGGCCGAACGTGTAGCCGGCGAGGATCGACGTGAGCAGCACGCATGCCGTTACGCAGAGGGAAACGAAGAGCGTGTTGAGGAAGTAGCGGCCGAAGGGCGCCTTGCTCCACGCTTCGATGAAATTCGAGAACATGGGCTTACCGGGCAACAGCCGCACGGGCAGTTGCTCGGTTTCGCCCTTGGTCATCAGCGACGTGGCGAGCATCCAGAGGAACGGGAACGCCATCAGGACAGCGCCGCCGCCGAGGATCGCATGACTGAGCAGCCTTCGAAGCCGCACCGGTTACTCCTTATTTGCCGGCGGCCGCGGCAAGTGCCTGGCCGAGTTTGCGGCAGTCTTCGATTGCGCCGCCCGCGGGCGCCCCACGCGACAGTACGCCCGGGCACACCTGCTTCAGCCCGATCGAGCCGGCCAGGCTGTCGATGCTTTTCAGCACCGCCGCCCCGCCGCCGTGCGAGCCGAATGAAACGTATGGCTTGCCCTTTATCTGCTCGCGCAGGGCAAAGGCGCGGTCGAAAAACGTCTTCAGCTCGCCGGCCATGTAGCTGAAGTAATCGGGCGAGCCGAGCGCGAAGCCGTCGGCCTGCAGCGCCTTGGGCACGTCGAAACCGGCGGCCTTCAGCAGGTCAACCTGGGCGCCGGCCTTGCTTGCGCCTTCGGCGATCAGCTTCGCCATCTGTTCGGTGTTGCCCGTACCGGAAAAATAGATGATTCCTATCCTGGCCATTGTGTATCCTCGCCAAAAGAAGCCGTATTGAACGAAGCGGCCGCGCCTGTGTCAGTAGTGCACGCGCCGCGCCAGATATTTCATTTGCAGCACCGTGAGCAGCATTATTATGATGAAAAGGATAAACGCCCCCGCCGAACCGTAGCCGATCTCGCCGGACACGTAAAACTTGGAGAAGATGAACATCGTAACGTTGCGCGCCTCCGACATCGAGACGTCGCTGATCATGACGTATATCTGGTTGAACGCCTGGAACGCGCGGATGATCGAGACGACCGTTAGAAAGAGAATCGTGGGGCTGATAAGCGGGATGGTCACGTGCCAAGCCTTGCGCCAGCCGCCGGCGCCGTCGATCATCGACGCCTCGTGCACCTCGTTTGGCACAGCCGACAGCCCCGCGAGGAAAATAACGACATTGAAGCCGAGCGACTGCCAGATCGAGAAGATCATCACGCAGAAGAGCGCCAGGCTGGGGCCCGCCCAGTCCAGGTTGATGCCTGCCAGACTCCCAAACGAATGGAAAATGCTGTGGGATTCTTCCACCCAATCCATGGCAGGCTTGCCGAAGCTGGCGAGGAATGAGTTTGCCAGGCCGCGCTGTCCGGGGTTGAAAAACCACCGCCACACCGCCGCCGCCGCCACCGTGGAGGTGACGTATGGCAGGAAGTAGATGGTGCGATACATCCCCCGCGCACGAAGCTTCTGGAAGAGCAGCGACGCGATGATGTAAGATAAAATCAATCCGGCGGGAACCGTGCCGATTACATAGTAGATGGTGACGAGCAGCGACTGCCGGAATTCGGGATCGTGAGCGGCTCTGTAATAGTTTCCCAGCCCGACAAACCGCTCGTAGTCGATGCCCCAGCGGCAAAGGCTTACAACAAATCCGTAGATCAGCGGGAGAATGCTGAACACGCCAAGCAGCAGGGCGGCCGGCAACAGGTAGAGGAACGGGCGGAGTTTATCGCGCTCTGTCGGCGTCATCTTCTTCTTTCTGATTTGCTTAAGGCGTGGCCTTGACTGGTCAAATATGTTAGCAGTTTGGGGGAGAACGTTCAAGCCTAAAAGCCGGGCGGAGCAAGCCGGTGGGTACTCGGCGGCCGGGTTTCGCGTTTCCCGATATTCTCAGAGCTTTTGCGCCGCCGGCATGATATGCTGTTTATGGCGAAGAATGGATTTGGCTGCCGTGGAAACTGGCTGAGAGAAACGGACATGAAGGAATCAACGTTTGAAATGCGGTTGGCCGTGGGCGATACCGCGCATTTCGTCGAAGGCGGCCTGCTGCACCTTTACTCCAAGGGCCTGGAGGTTGCCGAGATCGCGCTCGTGCCCACAGTCGACGGCCACCCCGTTGAAGTGACATCGTGGGCGAAGAAGAACGATGAGGTGATTGGGCACGTAAGGGGCAACGGCTCCATCCACGTGGCCAAGCACGGCAAGCACGTTGCATACTGGGTGGAGGGCCGCTACGACGTGGTGCAGTCGGCGGTGTATTTTTCAGGCTCCACTGTGGCCGCGCAGGAGTATCATGGCTTCGTCTCCGACTGGGCTGACCGCTCGTTCGATATTTCGGAAGACAACGAGATTGTGGCGTCAACGGCGGTTGATCCGGCCATCCAGGGAAAGGAGCACCCCAACCAGCAGAGCTGGATGATGGCGCCATCGCCTCGCGACATCGCCTTTCGCTCGGAGCGATCGTGGTGGGGCATCTGCATACCGGGCGCGCTGCCCGTAGGCGAGACACATTTCTGCCTGCGCCGCACAAAGCCATCGGTCGAATTCCGCCATTACACCGCGTCCAACACATCCGGCAACCTGCCCCGGGCTTATTTCGTGCTGGATCTGGCCGACCCCTACGACCTGCTCACGGCCGACTTCGAGCTGTGCCGCGAGCGCCGCGAGTGCACCGGCCACGGCAGATTTCACGCCTGGTGGGCAAGGCCCATCTTCTGCACCTGGGGCGAGCAATGCCAGGCAGGCAACGCGTGGAGCACCAAGGACGGCCCGCTCACCGCGGGAAACGTGCGGCGTTGGGCGGCGATCATCCGCGAAAAGACCGGCGTCGGCGATTTCAGCGTGATCATCGACGCGCCGTGGTTCCAGAAACACGGCGACTTCCTCGCCGATATCCCACGCTTCGGCGGCACCGACGGGCTGCGGGCGCTCATCGACGAATTGCACGCGATCGGCCATCGCGTGCTCCTCTGGTTCACGCCTTTCAAAATCGCCTTCGATTCCGAGATCGCCACCACCGAGCCTGACTGCCTGCTGCTCGACGAACACGGCAACCGCGTGCAATGCGACGAGAAATCCGGCTATCGCGACTACACGTCCGCCGTTTCGCGCAACACCCTGATAAACAACCTTCGCTATTGCCTCTCGCCCGACAGCGGCTGCCTGGACGGCGACGGCATGAAGATCGATTTCAATTACCAAAGCCCGAATCCGTTGCGTTCGCGGCCCAAAAACCCGCGCTGGGGCATGGGCGACGAGCACTGGGCTAAGCTGCTGCGCCACCTCCACGAAGACGCGCACAAGATCAAGCCCGATTGCATGATCACCACCAGCGGCGTGGCGCCCTACCTGGCCAATTTCACCGACGCCCTCCGGCTCAACGACCTCTTCGACGAGGACGTGACGCTGTGGTACAAGCGCGCCCGCCTGGGGCTGAAGCTCATGCCGCAAACGCTGATCGATGCCGACGGCTGGCTGATGACACACAAGCGCTATCCCGCGTGCTGGTTTGTCTCGCCCGTTTACGCCGTGCCCGACGTGTACCACGCCACGCGCTTCGACGGCGGAGAAGCAATCGAAGAAGCCGATTACCGCCGCCTGGCCGCGGCATGGCAGGTATACCTGAACGCGCCGATCTCGCCCGACATGGAGATCGTGGTGAGCCCCGAAACCGAAACTTTCCACCGCAAGTATACCAAGGGGCCGCTCGAAGGCAGGTACTCTGCGATCAGCTTCCAGCGCTGCTGCCTGGCCGCCTTCTCGGAAAAATGCGCCCGCGTGGCCGCCGCCCAAAACGTGAGCATCACGCTGCCCGTGCCGCTGAAGCCGCTGAAGCTCGAAGCCGTGCACCACGATGGCCGCCGCGAAGAACTCGAACTGAAACAAACCAACCTCGAGGTGCAGCTCGACGTGCTCGATGCCGCATCGCACGTGAAATACCTCGAACTGACTTTTTGAACGGGAAGATACATGTGGTTGGGAGTTGACTACTACCCCGAGCAGTGGCCCGAAGAGCGCTGGCCGGTTGATGCACGCATGATGAAGGAAGCCGGCCTGGGCCTCGTGCGCCTGGCGGATTCTGCCTGGAGCCGCCTCGAGCCCGAGCAGGGCAGGTTCGATTTCGACTGGCTGGACCGCGCCATCGACATCTTGCAGAAGGAGGGCATCAAGGTGGTGCTCGCCACGCCTACGGCCGCACCGCCCGCATGGCTGATCCATCGCTATCCCGATATCCTCCCGCAGGATTACACACGCACGCCGAAATCGTTTGGCATCAGGCGGCACTACTGCTTCAACAACCGGCACTTTCACGACGCCACCCGCCGCATCACCGCCGCAATGGCCCGCCGCTACAACAGCCATCCTGCAGTAATGGGCTGGCAGATAGACAGCCAGCTAGGCTGCCACGACACCACCCGCTGCTACTGCGAAGCCTGCGCCGCCGCATTCCGGCATTGGCTCGAAGATAAATACTGCACGCTGCAATGCCTCAACGATTCGTGGGGAACCGTTTTCTGGAGCCAGGAATTTACCGACTGGGACCAGGTGCCCCTGCCGTGGAAGTCGGTTGAAAACCCCATGAGCTACAACCCGTCGCTGCTGCTCGACTACTTCCGCTTCTCGTCGGATTCACTGCTGGCCTATCAGAAGATACAGGTAGACATCCTCCGCGACCTTTGCCCGCGGCAGTTCGTCACGCACAACCTCCTCGGCCTGTTCGACCAGATCGATTATTTCGACCTCGGCCGGGAGCTGGACTTTGTGTCGTGGGTAAACTTCCCAAATTACTCCGACAGCTCGCCGCATTGGACGGGCATGAGCCACGACATCATGCGCGGGATCAAGCGCTGCAATTATTGGGTGATGGAGCAGCAGGCGGGCGCCGTGGGGTGGAATACTTCTGGCCAAACTCCGCGGCCCGGCCACGTCCGAATGTGGGCCTACCAGTCCATCGGGCACGGTGCCGATGCCGTTCTTTTCTTCCGCTGGCGCACCAGCCGCTTCGGCACCGAGCAATTCTGGCATGGCATACTCAACCACGACGGCCTGCCCGGCGCCAGGTACGAAGAGGTGAAGCGCATGGGGGCCGAGGTTGCTGAATGGTCCAGGCACTGGTCGGGCGGCTGCCCTGCCAGCACCGTTGCGTTCCTGCTGTCGTACGAGCAGAACTGGGCCTTCCAGATCCAGCCGCAAAACCCGGCGCTGACTTACTGGCACGAAGTATTCAGACTTTACGAGCCGCTGCGCAAGATGGGCGTGGGCGTTGATTTCATCGGCGCCGCCGGAAACCTGCAGCAATACAAGCTGATAGTAGCGCCGCTGTTGCTGCTGACGGATGCGGCCCTGGCCGCGAAGCTCCGCGAATACGTGGCCGATGGCGGCAGGCTCGTCGGCACGTTCCGCTCGGGCGTGAAAGACATGTGCAACGTGGTGCTGCCGGCACGGCCGCCCGGGCCGCTGACGGACCTGTTTGGCATAAGCATCAGCGATTACGACTCGGCCCGCTCGGGCGCCACCAGCGCGGTGGAGGTAATCGATACGCATGCCAGGTATTCCGCGCGGGTCTGGGCCGACCTCATCGAGCTTGGCTCGGCCGGGCTGCTCGCACGATTCACAAGCGATTTCTACGCCGGCCATCCCGCCGTTACCGTCAACGAGCTTGGCAAGGGCAAAGCCTACTACATCGGCACCGTGTTCGAGCAGGAATTCTACCCCGATTTCTATAAGCCGATACTCGACGACTGCGGGATAACGCGGCTCGATTGGGTGCCGGACGGCGTGGACGCGGCCGTGCGCTACAAGGACGGCAAGCGCGTAATCTTCCTTGTCAATGCTTACAGAAATACTGCAAAGTTTACGCTGGAGGCACCGTGGCGATCGCTGCTCACCCAGGAGAACCTCAGCGGCCAGGTGGACCTGCCCGGTTACGATGTGATGATACTCGAAGAAATCGGACCGTAGCCGGGCTGATTCTGTTTCCGGCCCGGACGCGCCGCCGGCAGGTCTCAACTTTGGACGTCTGACGCGGAACACGTGTCGGGCAGATGGGAATGCCTGCCGGGGCATTTGGAACGGTATCGGTTCCGCGCCGGAAATGAACGCGGCCGTTCACTTGAAATGACGGGAGCGAGTGAAATCCAAGTTTCACCCGCTCCTGCTGTGTTTATGATGGATTGCCTACACGCCCGCTTTGTCGAGCACGTCGGGCACCAGGCTGTCCCAGCCCAGCGGCATTATGTGCACGCCGTTGCAGCAGTCTTTCATCTGCTTCACGAGACGGGCTGCGATCTCCACGGATTTTTTCTTGCGCTCTTTCTTGTCCACCGAGCCGATCTCCTGGATCAGCTCGTCGGGCACGTGCACGCCGGCGACGTTCTGGTTCATGAAGGTGGCCATCTGCGGGCTTTTGAGCAGCACGATGCCAGCCAGCACGGGCACGTTCATCGATGCCACTTTCTTCATAAACTCCTCCATCTGCTTCGGGTCATACACGGCCTGCGTCTGAAAGAATTTCGCGCCGGCGTCGACCTTCTTTTTCATCTTCAGAATCTGCGGCTCAACCGGATCGCTGGCGGGGGCCACCACGGCGCCGGTGAAGAAGCTGGGCGAGCCGTCGAGATCGTTGCCGGCCATATCCTTGCCGGAAGCGAGCGTAGCGGCGGCTTTCAGCAGCGTAACGCTGTCGAGGTCGAATACGCCCTTGGCGGCTTTGTGGTCGCCGAGGCTCACGTGGTCGCCGGTAAGGCACAGCACGTTTTCAATGCCCCACATTGCGGCGCCCAGCAGGTCGCTTTGCAGGGCGAGGCGGTTCCGGTCGCGGCAGACCATCTGGAGGATCGGTTCGAGGCCCATCTGCTTGAGCTTGATGCAAACTGCAATGCTGGAGAGCCGCATGACCGAGCTCTGTATGTCGGTAACGTTTATCGCAACGACCTTGCCGCGCAGGTGTTCGGCTTCTTCGAACATCAGGGCAACGTTTGTGCCCTTGGGCGGG